>CACEBI010000005.1 GCA_902557705.1 uncultured SAR86 cluster bacterium | reverse complement strand
TAGCAACTATTACACAAGCTTCTGGGACTGTAGGTCCAGCCGGAGCATTATTAATTGGATTCTTAGCAGGGTTGGTATGTTTTTATGCCACTCAAGCCGTTAAGTCTTACTTCAGAATTGATGATTCGCTTGATGTGTTCCCTGTCCATGGTGTTGGCGGTATTCTTGGCATTATTATGATTGCTTTTGTTGGTAATCCTGATGGTTTTCTTGGCTCTGGAGCTGCTGGTATCTCTGAAGATGGTGCTATTGCTCAGCTAATGATTCAACTTCAAGGAGTTATTGTTATCTCAGCTTATACAGCAATAGTCACATACGTAATTCTAAGATTAGTTAGTTTAATAACTGATGTCAGAGCTTCGGAAGAAGACGAAGATATTGGTTTAGATATGAGTGAGCATAACGAACAAGGTTATAGTTTATAAGACAGAATTACTATATTGTTTTAAAAAAAAAGGATGCATTTCTTCTGGTATTAAGTGCATCCTTTCATTTAAATACTCCATAGCTTCATCTATCTCATTTTCAGTGAACTCATGATTAGGTATATTAATGCCCTGCATAATACATGCAGCTATATTTGTAGAATGGTTTTTATAAGAGAGTTTAATTTTATTTGTTATTAATTCGGCTATATCTTCATAACTGTTTGATTCAAATTTCATCGATTTTCCTATACATAAATGAACATTACCTTTATCTCCAGTAATACCATCTGAAATACTTAAAAGATCCTCTCTAGGTTCTTTTTCATAGACGCTATTAATAGAAGTTAAATATAATTCCTTTGCTTTCAAAAGATCATTAGGATCTTTTTGATAGGATATTGCTACAGGAATCAGAGAAATACTATTAAAAAAGTCACTTACTGAAGTATTTTTTCTTTCATTTAAATGAATCATTTTTAATACAGCCGGGTCAGTAAAATCAATACCATCTTTAGATCTGCCCTGCTTTTGTGCAATCCATACTGACTGATTGTTATTTGAAATTGAATTAATTATAAATTCAGAGGCTAGGTGTAAACTTTTATATATATCTTTCTTTGATTTACCAGATCTATCAATTATGAAACTTTTATTGAGTCTCATTAAATCTGAAGCCCATTTTTCATTCATCAAGTTATTGCCAACAGCATTGTAAGTAGTATTGATTCCACTCTGATGTAGTTTTAAATTTAACAAGGCTGAATCTAAAGTAATATCTCTGTGATTGGACAAAAATAGATAACCTTTACCGATTTCAAGATTATCAATGCCTTCGATTGAAAAATTATCGATAGTCTTGTTAACAACATCTAATACTATTGATTCAAAAAATTTTTGATAATCTTTAATTGTTTTAATATTTTTTGTTTTACTTCTCAAGAAAAATGTAACTAATTTCTCAATCATAGGAACATTCTGGAGCCACTTATTTTTATTAACCGCTAAAATAGTTTTAATAATATCTTTGTCTTTGGCTAGATCTAATAAAACTTTTTCAACTTCATGATCTTCGTATGGACGTATGGAATCAAATTTACTCACAGCTATAATTACTAAATATAGTTTTCTTATATTTTACATTATTAATGTATACAATACTTTTACATGAAACCTTATCTAAATTATTCAGGAGTTGCAGTTTTAGCTCATAGAGGAGGCTCTATTGAGTCTTATGAAAATACTATTGAATCATTTTATTACTCTCAATCACTGGGATGCAGATTTATTGAAACTGACGTGCAAGTGTCATCTGATGGAATTCCTTATATATTCCATGATGAAACTCTAACCAGACTATTGGATAAAAATGATGTATTTAGCAACTTACATTCCTCTGAGATAGAAGATTTAAGAATCTTTGAATCTCATAAAATACCAAGACTAGATGAAACACTTCAGACTTTCCCTGATATGTATTTTCAAATTGATGTAAAAACTGATGAAGTTGCTGTGCCAGCATTAGAAGTTATTCATCAATGTAAGGCTGAAGATAGAGTTTGTATTGCAAGTTTTAATAGCGCTAGACTATCAAAAGTAAATAATATGTATCCTGAAATATGTTTATCTATGGGGCCTAATGAGGTCAGTAAAATGCTTTTATCAAGCTTTGGTTTATTTAAAAAGGCTATTATGGGAGACTGTTTGCAGGTACCAATGCACTACTATGGAATTAAGGTAGTAACTAAGAGATTTGTTGATTTTATCCATAGTAAAGGACTAAAAATATGTGTTTGGACAATTAATGATGAAAAAACTTTTAAAAAACTTATAAATATGGGTGTTGATGGAATTATTACTGATAAACCCAAATTATTATTTCAAGTTTTAAATTCGCAATCTAATTAATAAATTTAACTAGTAGTCTTTTTGCAATAATATAAATTGGAATAATAATTGAAGTAGTTATAAGTACTTCAATTGGTGTAGAAAAATCGATTAGACTTCTTATAAATGGAGCAAGAATAAAAGCTGTAACTGCTCCTAAAATACTATAAAAAATAATAGATTCTTTACTAAGCAATTTCATTTTTTACCCTTGTTAACAATAATCCACCAATGATAAATAAAATTGCTATTGGCAATAGAGCAATTCTTACATTTCCGTATAAAGTTAAAAGACTCCCAACCAGAAGAGGTCCCAATATAGCTCCTGCCCTTCCCATTACATTATACAAACCAAAAAATTCGCCAGCTTTTTCTTTGGGGATTAATTTTCCAAAGTAACCTCTCGAGCTACCCTGTATACCACCTTGGACACATCCAACCCATGCAGCTAAAAGATAAAATTCAAGGGCGCTTGATAAAGTAGTGCTATAAATAATGATAAAAATATAAGAACAAATAGTTATATATAAAACTAATTTATCTCCAAATCTATTAGCTACATACCCCCAAATTAATGTAGCAGGAAAGGCAACAAGTTGAACAAGTATTAAAGCTTGAATAATAGAACTAGTTTCTAATCCAAGGTTAAGAGCAAAAGTTGAAGCAAGATAAATTACAGTATGAGCACCATCAATAAATAAAAAAAATGCAATCAAAAAAAGGAAAGCATTTTTATACTGATAAACAGATTTTAATGTTGTGACGATATTCTTTAGTGATGAGAGAACAATGCCTTTAGATTTATGATGATCACTAGTTTCATGAAAATTTAATAATAAAGGTATTAAAAATAATAACCACCAAACAGATACCATTAAAAATGAGACTCTAATTGCATCAGATTGTGATGCAAGACCAAATGATGTTGGATAAATACTCATTAATGCATTCACTATAAATAGCAATCCTCCGCCTGCGTAGCCCCATGCATAACCCTGGTTAGAGATTATTGAAAACTTTTCAGGTGTTGAGATCTTTGTAAGAATTTTATCGTAAGGAATTTGCGCTACACAAAAACAATAATTTGCTATTCCAAAAAAAACCAATGCATAAATCCAAGAACCAACAGAAAGAAAATATAAAAGACCAACAAAAAATACAGAAGTAATTGTAAAAATTGTAAGAGATTTTTTGGTTGATTGATTTATATCAGTAATAGCACCTATAACAGGTCCAGATATCAAAATAGAAACATTACATATAACTAAAGTCCAATTTAAATATATAGATGCTTCAATTTTAGGTAGGTTTGATGCCCAAAATTCTAAATAAAAAATTGGAAAAAAAGCTGCAACAACAGTAGTAGCGAATGCTGAATTTCCAGCATCATAAGCAATCCATGATTTAACAGTTCTTGTAAAAGTTTTATCTGGCAAGTTATTCAATAGGAATTAAATTATTTTATAGTTATCTTTATTTTATATCCTTTGCTAATAAATAACTTTGTAAATACTCATATTTTTGTTATATTTTTTTAGGGAGGAGTGTGACATGAGTGATAGTCAGACTATAAAATTAGGTAGTTACTTTGTACTTGGTATTGGTTTCGTAGTATTTTTACTCGGTTTAGGGGCCTATATATTTTATTAGCCTGGAGGCCAATTCAAAGACCTACCTGATAAAAGATGTAAATGCAGGTGAAAGACACTTTGACCTGCTTTTGCACCATTGTTGATAACAATCCTAAATGTGTTATCTAGACTAAGCTGTTCAGCAACCTTCCCCGCCACCAACATTAAATGCCCTAAAACTTCCTGATCTTCAATTGATGAATCTGAAAGTTTTGGTATTACTTTTTTTGGAATTATTAATAAGTGTGTTGGAGCTTGTGGATGAATATCTTTTATTACTATAGAGAGGTCGTCTTCATAAATAATATCTGCTGATATCTCTCTATTTATTATTTTTTTAAATAAAGTCTCAGACATTATTAAAAGGCTCTAAAAAATCTAAAACCAATATAAAAAATTGCTGCTGTCATAAGAATAGCCAACAAAATAATAAATAAATCTCTAATAGTTTGTAAAAAACGGCCTTGTTTTTTTGCTCTAACAAGTTGCATTAGTAAATAAACTAATGCGATGGTACTTACAACTAAAATAAAAACACTTAACATAATTTATCCTAAAACTGATCCAATTCCTGTGACTAGAAAGCCTAATGCTAAACCCCAGCATATGCAAGCTATTAGATCTGCTATATAAAATTTAATAACTTTTAAATCTGATATTCCAAGTAAAAATGGAACAATTGGTCTTATAGCTGGAATAAATCTACCCATTAAGACTGTGTATGACCCAGTTCTATCTAAAAATTTTTGAGCTCTATTAATAACCTTTTCTCTTTTTTGAACAACCTTAGTTGACATAATTTGTGGACCGATAGTTTTACCAAAAATAAAACCTGACATATCACCTAGATGAGCACCAACGACTGCTACAGGAACAATGGCAGTTATTGGCATTAATTCAGTGTTATAAACCAAAATACATATAGAAAACAAGATTGCACTTGAAACAATTAACCCTGAAAGAATAAAGGATTCAAGAAATGCAAAAAACAATACAAACAACCATGCATATTCGGCATTGGCATTCAAATATATTTCTATTTTTTCGAACATTGGTTATTTAATTTTAATCAAAGATAATATTTTACTTTATTAAAGCCGTTAGCTTATAGTTTAAAACTTATAATTAAAATATCTAAAATGATTAAAGAATTCCAAATAAATATTGATGACAGCCAAATTGAGCTTCTACACAAGAAAATTGAGCTAACAAGATGGCCTGATGAAATAAATAATAAATACTGGTCTCATGGAACTAGCATGAGTTTTCTTAAAGACTTATCTGAGTATTGGATAAATGATTTTAATTGGAGAGCACATGAAAAAGAATTAAATGATATTGGTAGTTATAAATTTACTTCTAAAACAGGTCTTGATATTCATTTTCTTCATGCTAAATCTAATCAAAAAAATTCTTTACCACTTGTTATGACCCATGGATGGCCTGGAAGTGTTCAAGAATTTATTAAAGTCATTCCTTTGATACAGGAACAATCTAATAGACCAATAGATATAATATGCCCTTCCCTTCCAGGGTTTGGCTTTTCTGATAAACCAAAAGATCTTGGAATGAATTCGGAAGAAATAGCAAAAATTCAACATGAACTAATAATGGCTTTGGGATATAAACAATACGTTGTCCAAGGTGGTGACTGGGGTGCAACAGTTAGTAAATGGATGGCGGAACTATTTCCTGAAAACTGTATTGGTATTCATTTAAACTTAGTGATTGCATTTCCTCCAAATACCGAAAATCCAATGGAGGGAGTTACAGATAAAGAATTGAAGTTGCTTGAAAATTTTAATAAATATAAAACTCAAGGTTATGGTTACTATGAAATCCATAAAACAAAACCACAAACTATAGGGTATGGCCTTAACGACTCACCTATTGGTCTTGCTGCATGGATATCTGAAAAATTTTATGGCTGGTTTGATGGCAATGATAACAACTTGGTTATATCTAATGACGAGGTTTTAAGCATAATATCTCTATATTGGTTTACAGAATCAATAACCTCTTCTGCAAGACTCTATAAAGAAAATGGTGACTTTGGTTTTTCTTTTAACTCAATCAAGCAACCAATGGCTGGTGCTATTTTTAAAAGAGATATTATGTTGCCACCAAGGGTTTGGGCTGAAAAAATTTATAACGTAGTTCAGTGGAATGAATATGATGGCGGGCATTTCGCAGCTATGGAAAGACCAGAAGAGTTATCAAATGATGTGATTCAGTTCATTAATAAATTAGAGCTCTAGTGCTTTAATTACTTCCTCGAATGAAACATATTTAAAATTTTGTCTTTTAACTATTTTTTTTCCATCGTTGGTGCCGTCTTGAACTACTAGCAAGCCCTTTGGATATTTACTATTAAGTCTATTACTAACCACATCAATACCATCAGTGTCATTTACATTATCAATCTTTCCTGAATGACCAATTTTAAAGCTACCTAAATAGTTATAAGGCTCAGTTCGATTATACACATTAAACGAATTATCACCTTGAGATGAAAGTAAAATATAACCATCATTGGTTGATGTTTTATAGATAGTAACTCCTTCAGGATCATCATCAATGTTTCCTGATCTTGAATCAATAATCACAGGATTGGAGAAGTCTAAGTTTGAATTTATTTTATATGCTCTGAGTATTCCTCTGTCTTGTTCTTCCGAGATTAACAGAGTTCTATTTTCATCATCGTAAACACAACCTTCTGATTGAGCAGCATTTGCATTATTGAACGTTTTTAATAATGACAAGCCGTCTTCATTATAAGACCACATTTGAACTCTAGAACCCTCATCTTCGGTTATAAAAGCTATCACACCAAACTCTTGATCATATCCAGCACAAACTCCGTATACGACAATATTAGTTCTGCCCTGAAAAGAAGGATCTTTTTCAATATTAAAGTTTTTTGATTTGGCTAGAGCATCCATTGCCTCATCTTCGTATATCCACAAGTCCAAAGTACTAGTTGTTCTATTTGAAGCAAAAATAAATGTGTACGAACCAAAATCATCTAAATTAACAGATCTAAGATCAATATTATTTATATTTCCTAATTCGGTATAACCAATTTTTTTTGCATTTAAATCGTAGGTATAAACTCCACTTTTTTTATCAGTTCCAAAAACAAGTGAGTTAGTAGTTGATTTATTATTTATCCATATTGCCGGGTCATCAGCTGCATCGCCTTTTGTTACAACCTGTGGGGTTTCAGCATTAGGCTTTACAACATATACAATTTTGTCTTCAGGATCACCATACACAACAAATGAAAAGAAAATTAGATATGAGAAGAATAATTTTTTTAACATGTATAAATTTTTAATAAAAAAGGCAACGTTATAACGCTGCCTTTATGAGTTAATTAGGTTACAGATTATACCTTATACCAATAGAATATGTTCTACCATACTCATCATATTGAGATAACCTATTGGGAGTACCCCAATAATAAAATTCAGGTTCATCTGTAATATTACTTATATCAAATTTGACACTCATTTGTTCATTAATTTTATATTTCAAATTAAAGTCTAATTGAGTGTGGTCATCTGTATATCTAATATTGTTGTTGTCTAAATCTTCTTGAACAGTCTCAATATCATCATCAGCTAGATAATCTAAATAAGGAGATCTTGAAACTGCTGAAAGTCTGATATCAAACTTATTTTTATCATAGCCTATAGAAATATTTGAAACATCTTCCGATAATTTTCTAAATGGAAATGTTACAGTTCCACTATCTACAGTTAAAGAAGAATTTCCATCAGTTTTAGTAATATTCATTGAAAGAAACAAACCATCAAAAGGCTCAGGTAACATGTCAAGCTCTCTGAAAATATTTAATTCAAATCCATCTACATCAGAATCATCTGTATTTACATATGTTAATAGCTCGCTGAACAGTAATCCATTAATAGTTGTATTTGCAACAGCTAATGGATAAATTGCATTTTCAATATTTTTTTTGAAATAACCAAATGAAGCAAATGAACCTTCACCGTAATGCTCAATAGATATATCAAAATTTGTTGCTTCGTATGGGTCGAGATCAGGATTTCCCATTTCACCTTTATAGGTTTCATCTCCATCACTTTCTTTAATATCAGCAATCAAATTTGCCTGACCAAATCCAGGTCTTGATAATGCTCTCCAAATAGCTCCTCTAACAATAGTTTGATCATTAAGAAAATATTTAACATTCAAGCTTGGAGATACAAATGTATAACTTTTACTAGCTGTTAAAACATCATTTATATCGCCATCATTATATCCAAGAGTATCATAATCAGTATCTTCAATTCTGATACCAGCAATTACAATAGCTTTATCAAATTCCATTGTGCCCATGAGATATAATGCTGTTATATCTTCATTAGTCGTAAAATCTTCAGAAAAATTATCATAATCAGGTCCGCCAGTGTATTGACCTTTTCTAGCATATAGAAGGTTCTCGTCAGCATGTGGTCCAACCTGCTGTCCAACGAATGGCCATGATCTTGTGTATGGTCCAAATTCAGATTGAAGCAAAGCTTGTACATTATCATCGTCAACTTCGATTTTATTGCTGTCGCCTTTCTTCTCTCTTGATCTATATTTAAAACCATATTTCACAGTTGTTGGGGCATTCATAAAAGTAAAACCATCTTTAGTCATATCAACACTAAAAGCAGTTTCAGTATCTTTAATTAAGCTCCAATCTTCTTCCCATGCGTCGACATTTAAATCTGCATAAAGAACTCCTTGGGCATATGAAGATAGAGCTAATCCAACTTTTTGTGGATTGTTATAAAAGAAAGTACCGCAAGGACCCCCACAGTCATCAGCATCAATTGTTTTACTTCTAAATGTTACATCAACGTTATCTGTATCATTTTCTTCAGCATAAGAATGACTAAGTTGAACTTCTGTAAACCATCCATTGATCAGAGTTTCACCACCAAGTATAGCTGTTCTAATATCTCGAGTTTCTATTCTTTTTCTAACTTCCGCATCTCTTCTAATTCTATTAATTTCACTTGAATTAACAAAAACATTACCAGTTTTTAATTTACCAAATTCTTCTTTATTTCTTAATTCATCATCTTCATAGTGGTTATATAAAAAATTCGCGTATATTGCTGTTTCGTCATTTACAACCATGTCAATATCATAAGTAATACCAGTCCTTTCTCTTGTTAAATCATAAAATCTCATTTCCCAGTCATCATCAAGAAAAATATTTCCATTATCTGTGTCCCATGCTGGAAAACCAGTCTCGTTGTTATATGTAACGATCTGCTTACTTGCATAAGTGACACCAAGAACATGACCAACATTGTCTGAAATCATTGACCCATAAGTTAAAGCCATTTTTGGGTTATCAGAATTTTTAGATTGTGTATTATAAGAAGTGTCTAATTTTGCTTTTAATAACGTTCCGTCAAGCGAAGTTGCTCTCTTTGTATTAAATTCAATTCTGCCGCCTATTGAATCAGCATCTTTATCAGCTGTAAGAGATTTATATACTTCTATAGAATCAAGTAACTCTGTTGGCAAACCATCAAGCATGACTGTTCTTCCACCTTCAGGAGCAGGCACAAGAGCACCATTTACAGAAATTGAATTGAGATCACCAGATATGCCTCTGATATTTACATATCGGCCTTCACCCTGATCGTTTTCAACTGTAATGCCTGATAATCTTCTAATGGCTTCAGCTGCAGTTGTATCAGGGAAATCACCTAATGCATCAGAATCAACAACTGATACAATTAAATTTGAATTTCTTTGCTTATCAATTGCAGATATTAAACTTGCCTTAGTACCAACAGTTACCACCTCTTCGACGCTATCTTCTGACTCTTGAGCAATAAAAGAATTTGAAATTGATAATAGTGCTAGTACAGATAATAATTTTTTATACATAATTTACCTCTTATTTAGTATGAAAAAAAACTTATAGCAAAAATATCATTTCATTGAATAATATGTCGCACATTAATGAAAATTTTTGCAACATTCATGTGACGTAGATATTTTAGGATTTACATTTATACGACAAATGTCGATAATTAAGTTATGCAAAATCCTCCTAAACAAAGTAGAAGCAAATTAAGAATTCAAACCATAATTGAAACTGCCGAGAAAATTTTGCTTGAGGAAGGCATTGATAATATAACTATTGCTCACATATCGGAATTATCAGGACTTAAAAGAACGTCTACCTATAAATTTTTTCCTACACCTAAATCGTTAAAATCAGAGATGTCTAATATTTATATAAGCGAGTGTATTAGAGATTTTAAATCTAAGTCTGAAAATATTAAAACTGACAATCTATCTGTAATTGTCCTGAGGTGTGTTGGCATTCTTTATGATTACTTTGATAATAATTTAAAAGCTCAAAAACTTATCCTTTCAAATGAGTTTAGCCCCTCTTTAGAAACAGATAAATTTAACGAATTATCTTCCGTAATTCAGTCTTTTGTTGATATGAATATCAAATTGCCTGAGATGTTTAATAAAGATGGTGTATACAGGGTTTTTACTCAAATTATTATTTCAATTTTTTCTTTAAATCTAAAAGAAAATAATTCTATTGACGAAGTTGGAAAAATTGAAGCCCATAGAGCCGGACATGCATACTTATTAGATTGGGTTAACCAAAGTTCTTAACTTTAAACATTAAAAATTAATCTTAGAATTACATAAAACAAAATTGTGAATGTAGCTCCCACAGGTATTGTTATTATCCAAGAAGCAAAAATTCTTTTAATTGAGCTTATGTCTAAATGTTCATACCCTCTTGCTAAACCAACTCCAATGACTCCTCCTACTAATGTATGTGTAGTGGATATTGGAAAACCAAGATAAGACGCAGCAAGAACTGTTGATGCAGTAGCCATGTTTGCAGAAAAACCTAAGCTCGGTGTTAGCGTTGTAATTTTTTCACCAACAGTTTTAATAACGTGTCTTCCCATAATTGCTAGGCCAGCTACTATACCTACAGCACCCAGAAGTAAAACCCATGAGTTTAATTCGGATGAACTTTGAATTGTTCCATCAGAAGATACTATTGATACAATTGCTGCAATTGGACCAATTGCATTTGCAACATCATTAGAACCATGAGCAAAAGCCATAGCACATGCTGTAACAACCATTAAGATTCCAAATTGATTTTCAACATTTCTTATATTTTTTGATTGAACAAATAAAAATACAAACGTAAGAATAGAAACTGCAATACTAATACCAATTGTAAATAAATATATTTCATTATCCGTCCAATTAATGCCCACATGCTTTAAACCTTTTCTTGCAGTTACAAGACATATAACAGCAGATACGAAGAAACTATAAAAAGGAATAAAGTATATTGCAGCTTGTTTGGGGTTTTCCCTATCTAAAATCAAATATTTTGCAGATAGGTAGAGCAAAAATGCCATAAGACCAGAAATCACTGGTGAAGTAATCCAGCTTGAAGCAATATTACCAACTGTTCCCCATGATACGTTTGATGCTCCTTTTGATATTAAAACAAACCCAACAATAGCACCAACAATTGAATGAGTTGTGGAGACGGGCCAGCCCCTTGAACTTGCAATTATTAACCAAAAACCAGCAGCTAGTAGCGAGGACAGCATACCGATAATAAATATATTTACATCATTGGTGTATAAAAATGGATCAACTATTCCTTTTCTTATTGTCGATGTTACTTCACCGCCAGCAAAATAAGCACCTAAGAACTCAAAAATTGCAGCAATTATGACAGCCTGTTTAAGGGTTATGGCTTTGCTGCCAACTGATGTACCCATTGCGTTAGCTACATCATTGGCTCCTATTCCATAAGCCATAAAAAAACCAACAACTGCGGCTATTATAATTATTAGCGCTGGATCCAAAAATAAATTTTCCATAATAATAATTTAAATTAAAGCAACGGCAAGTATAATGGTTCTTTGAATCCTTGATGTTACATTATTGTAAGTTTTGGTAATTTTAATTCTAATAAACTTATAGAACAAGAAACACTATCATAAAAATTTATGTCATTAATCTCATTAGACCAAGCAGAATATAAAAGACTTGAAGCTAAGGCATACTCTCTTGAAAAACGTCGTCTTCAAATTGAATTATTGAAACTTCAAGAAGATGTTATTAAGAATGATAGGAAAATATGCATTGTTTTTGAAGGAAGAGATACTGCTGGCAAAAGTTCTGCAATAAAATTTTTTTCAGAATATCTAAGACCAAAGAATTTTAATTACGTACAACTAGGTATTCCGACTAAATGGGAGTCCTCACATTGGTTTCAGAGATGGGAAAAAGTTTTACCAAAAAAAGGTGAGATCTCTTTTCTTGATAGATCATGGTATACCAGAGCAATAACCGAACCAATAATGGGTTATTGCAACGAACATCAATATAGAACATTTATGAAAAGAGTAAATAAATGGGAGCATGAATTAATAAATGGTGGAACTGAGTTAACAAAATTTTATTTTTCTTTATCAAGAGATCAACAAACAAGAAGAATGAATGCAAGAAAAAACTCACAACTAAAATATTGGAAACTCTCTAAGAATGATGAAAAAATTGTTACCAAGTGGGATGCCTTCACTCTTTATAAGGACCAGATGTTTGATAAAACTTCAACTGATAAATCTCCATGGGTATCCATAAATTCAAATAATAAAATGATTGGACGTCTAACATCATTAAGATATCTTCTTATAAAAACGGAATATGAAAATAAAAAAATACTGAAGCCTGCAAAATATTCAAAAAGCCTTGCAAACTATAGCGCAACTATTGAAGGTGTTACTTTTGAAAATCTTACTTATGAGCAATTTATGATAATAAGCAAATATAGCGATGATACATAATGAAAATTGCTTCAATTGATATAGGCACAAATGCCATAAAGTCTAAAATTTTTAAGACCACTCCAACATCAATTGAATTCATAGAAGGAATAAGATCGCCTATAAGATTAGGCTCAAATGTCTTTAAAGAAGGCTATCTGAAAAAAAATAAATTAAATGAATTAGTAAAAACTTTAAAAAAATATCAAAATAATTTTAATAAAAATCATATAAAAATGTATGAAATTGTTGCTACTAGCGCCTTTAGAGATACTCAAAACTCAGAAGATGCTAGAAGATATGTTGAAAATAAAATTGAACACCCGATTAGAATAATCTCAGGATTAGAAGAAGCAAAATTAATTAGTCTTCATCCCAAAGCTCAATCAAAAAATAAAAATGTATTTGTAGATGTGGGCGGAGGAAGCACGGAAATCTATATATACCAAGATGATCAGCATATTATTCAATCATTCCAATTAGGGGCTGTAAGAGGAATGCTTAATAAAAATGATCTGAGTGAATGGAAAAGATTAAAGAATTGGTTGAAAAAACAAAATAAAGTAGAGTTTTTAGTTGGTCTGGGAGGCAATATTAGATCTTTTTTAAAAATCTATGAATCAAATAAGATGCCAACTAATGATCTTATTCAATTTGCCAATGAGCTAGGTGCATTAAGTCTTAATGAAAAAATAAAAAAATATAATCTAGCCAACGATAGAGCTGACGTTATAGATGAAGCATTAAAAATTTATATCGAAATTGCAAAACTTTTAAAAGTAAAAACTATCAAATCAACTAAATGGGGAGTTTCTGATTCAATTGCAGTAAAGACATTCCATGAGCTCTATTCAGATAAGATAACGATCTCAAGAAGCTAGTTAAATATCAATTCAGCGCTTACTTTATTGTTAAAGTTTTCATATTTAATATTAGTTATTTCTCTATTGGAACTATTAACTAGTTTTTCTGATAGAGTAACAGCATCACTGATATTAGTAGATAAGAAACTTATATAAATGGATGAGTTTTTCTCAGTTATATTGAGATCAGTTATATTATCCTGAAAACTGTTATCGATAATAATTCTTTCAATATTCTCACTGCTAAGATTTTTTTTGTTATTGGAACTTTCAAAAAGTTTAACTTTATTGTAAACATATTCGTAGTCTGATTTAGCTTTTGCTAAGTTTATTGAGGACCTGGTATAACTCGAATAAACATTCATAAATGAAAAGTATAGAATAAGAAAAATAATTAAAACAAAGGAAATCAGAACTAGTTTCCTTTCTCTTTCTTGAAGATTTTTATATAAATTAATTATTTTCATATTTTAGGTTTAATACTCCATCAATATTGCCATCTGTTGTTTCTAAGTTTTGTTCAGAAATTTTAATATTTAATTTTTCAGCCCCATTTTTTAATATATTAAATTGAAAAGAAGGCATCGAATTTATCTTTACTTTTGCAGAAGAGTTTTTTACATCAACTGTAATATCTGAAATATATTTTTCGCCATATTTAAAGAATAAATCTAAATTTGGAAGCTTAATATCAGGTGTATTATTCATAGGAACGTTTTCTAAAATTTGATCTATTTGGTTCCTGGGAGCTACCACCCTATTAATATCCTTGCTTAATGAAGAAAAAATATTAAAAGTAGCATCAACATATAGTTGAGTATCATGCTTGTTTTTATAAACAAGGTAATTGGGAGCAAGAATTATAAAAAATATGGCTAATAGAGAACTGATTAATTGTGCTCTAGAAAAACTCATTTTCTTTATAAATAAATTTAAAGATAAGTTAATTTTAAAAAAATTAGGCAAAGATTCTACTTTTGTACTGTCAACATCCTGAAATACAAAATCTTTATTCTCATTTGTAGACTTGAATTTATTATTTAAATCAATGTTAGAACTATAAATTATTGGCTCATAGTTTGGCTTGTCATTAACAACAAGCTCTAAGTATTGATTTAGATTGTTACCGGAAATACTAAAACCGCATTTATTTTTATATGCAAACATATATTTTTTATCTATCTGAGTAATAGAATCAGAATCATTAAATGAATTAATGAGATATTCTGGAGTAACATGTACTTTATAATTTAAATTACTTAAATATTGATTTAACTCAGTTAAAAAACTTTTGTTTACAACATATCCTGCTGCTTCAGAAAGAAAATACTCATTATCAGATACAGGATCAATAAAATTTGAATCAATATCAGAAATAAAATTTGCAATATTTATTTGCTCAGATAAAGAGGTATTTTGAATAAATTCATATGAGGTAACCTCCGATGATGGAATTAAAACTAAAAGTAATTCAGCATCATCAATGTCATCAAGTTGTCTAAGTGAGTTGAGCGTTTTTTTAGATTCATTTTTACTACTTGCATTGTACAAATGAATTAAATCAAGGTTTGAGCTAAGAATATGTGCTATGTAGAAGTTCATTTAGATTCCATTATAAATTCTTGAGGTAATATAGCTATTATTATTGGCTCCATAGTAAATCTTACTGATAGAATCTGAAACATAATCCTCGTATGAAAATGATGTAGTAAGCGTAAATTTTGAAGATGAAAACTCAATATGCATATTTCCATTATCTAATTCATAAGATGGAAATGCTCGCTTAAGATCATTAATATCCCTAAAGCCTTCCTCGGGAATATTATCCAATATATATTGAGCATCAGTATATGGCATATTTGAAAACATTGAAGCTAATAGCATGTCATGACGCATTTCAAGTGTGTTTATATTTACATTAAGTATATTGTCGGGAAAAACACAAAAATTATCCTCAAAAATGCTCCAACCTATCTTTCTTATAGCTGGAAGACCCTTTAGCTCAGCAAGTGTATAAAACAATCTACTACCTGTGTACTCTTTTGGGTTGTTTAATGGTCCAGAATAGTAATAATCTTCTAAACCATATGCTCTTGGATTAGAGTCACCATCAATCCAATCAATAATTTGATCAATAGCTTCATCTGTTAAATTTAAATCAACTTCATTTAAACTCATTAATTTTTTAAAAACTTCTATGTTCTTTTCATTTGGTTTAAATTCACTCTTAACTTTTGTGACAATAGAATTAATGTTAAAACAGTTTGAAGCGTCAGTAATTTTTCCTGTAACAATGCCATTATTTAATTCAAAAATAAAATCATTAAGAAATAATGAATTATTCTTTGCATGTATCTTTGAATTAAATCTAAGTTCGTTATCAATCTTTTTTTGTGCAAGAGATTCAATATTTCTAAAAATATTTAGAGATACTGTCTGGAATTCAGCATATTGAGCTCTTTTAAATGAAACAAAATAATTGTTTCCAATTAGAACTGCAACTGACGAAAGTAGTAAAACTATCATCAAAACAGATATTAAAACAACTCCTTTAGTTTTGTAATGCATAGGTTATGTTCGGATCAATAATCCATGAATACTCTTTATTTTTCTTTGAAAATTCAATTTTTATCAAAGTAGGAATTTTTTTTGAGGTTATAAGGCTAATTGGCCAGGATTCATGCCACGAGTTTTCATAGAAGAAAGAGAGTTGTAAATTTTCAATATCTTTAATTAATTCAATTTCTGTAAAATCATCTTGACTATAAGGGTTTGAGGAAAAAAATTGTTTTCTGATCAACTTGTTATCAATTAATTCATAGTTAATTCTTTTAATTGGAGAAACGTCATTAGATATAGATTTAATATTTGAATTAAATATTAAACTATCTGAATTAATCTGATTTATCATAGTTCCATAGAGGCTATTACCGTAAAAATCTTTCATACGAGCATTTACGATTTGTCTAAAATCTCTTCTAATAATGGTTGAAGCTAAGCTTAATTCTTTAATTGAATTTAGTTGTGCAGATGTTTCTTGTTCTGACTCTAAAGATGATTTTAAGATATTAGATGATACTATTGCTATCATTGAAAGAATAACCAGTGATACTAAAACTTCAATTATTGTAAAACCTTTATTATTCATTAATAAGAAATCCTTCAGATTTATATAAATATTGATTAGAATTTTTTTCTTGAACTAATATTACATATTTTATAAGTTCCTCCGAATGACTGGCTTCAAAGGTTTCTTCCCAACGCCATTCTTTACTACCCATCTTCATATATCCTGAGCGAGCATTGCCAATTGATGGTTTTTCAATAGTGTGAATTAAAGCTATTCTGTTATTTGCAACTTCCTTAGAGTGATAATAATCATCTAAATTAAATATGGATATGCTTGTAGACAAAACTAAATTATATAAAACAAGTATTGAAGTGCTTAGAATAAATAAGGCTACAACTATCTCAATTAAGCTAAAGCCTTTTTTAGTAGTTGATAATTTGTGATGTGACTTTTCCATTAGAGTTAATTTCAATTTTTTGAATATAATTATCAAAATATATATTTATATGGCCTCCAGAGTTTTCACCCGAAGGATAAAATAATAGCAAAGGTGATTCATCGACGTCTAAATTAAAATCAATCTCAGAGCCATCAAATGACTTAAATGTTTTTTTAAAATTTGTCAGATTCTTCCAATTATTAGAATACGGATTTGCAACATCTGAAATGACTTTATTGTTGTTATCAAGCGAGTAAGAAAATTGATTATTATTGTCAGCATGCCAACCTATAACATTACCAGTGATAATGCTTTCTTCAGATAGATAATGAAAAAATTTAGCAAAAGTTGATTGATTTTTTGAAATTGAAGTAGCTGAGCTGAAATTTAAAAAGATTAGTGATGAGGCAATACCTATTACAATGAGAACAACAAGTATCTCTATAAGAGTAAACCCTCTTTTAAAATTATTGCATCCAATTACCGATGTCAGTGTCATCTCCAGATCCGCCCTCCATTCCATCTGCACCTAAAGTGTATAAATCAAATTTTTTAGATTTTCTTGGTGGAAATTCATAAAGATATTCTCTTCCCCATGGATCTAGGGGTATAGAAGAAATATAACCATCCTCAGGAAATAAGTAAGGATTTTTTAAGCTACTATTTGGAATTATAAGAGCCTCTAATCCTTGAGAAGTAGATGGATACTGAAGTTCATTAAATTTATACATTTCCAATGCTTTTTCAGTTTGAGCCATGTCTGCTTTAATTTTTTCTAAATTTGCTCTTTGGAAAACCGGGGAAACATTAATAACAACGATAGTACCTAAAATACCAAGTATAACTAATACAGCCATTAGCTCTATTAAAGTAAAACCTTTTTTATATTTTTTCATAATTTATCCTAATGAGAGAGTGTTCATCTGCATTATAGGGATTAGTATAGCTAGAACAATTAACATAATAAAACCACCCATAAAAATTATAACTATAGGTTCCAGGAGCGATAAAAATACCGATCTTTTAGAGTCTATTTCATTTCTTAAAAAATCTGATGCCTTATAAAACATTCTTACTAAATTTCCTGACTTATATCCGCTAGAAATTAATTGCATGAATATGTTTGGAAATACTTTTGTTTTATTTAATGAAATAATAAAGTCTTTGCCCTCAACCACATCATTTTTTGCATTCATTACAATATGATGTAAGTATTTATTATTAAAAACTTTCGAAGACTCTTCTAAGGCAATATCTAAATTAGTTCCAGATTCCATAATTAATGCCATGGTGCTCGAAAACCTTTCAACTTCAGATATTAAAATAAAATCACCAATCAAGGGCAAATTTAAAAATTTTTTATGAGCGGAGATATGATTTTCAATATTTGCTACATGCTTTTTATAACCGAATGTAATTAAAAAAATAAGTATGGCTAAAAATAAAAGAATTATAAAAATATTATTTGATAACCCTATTAATAAAGTTGTTATTAAAGGTAGTTCAGCGCCTGCTTTCACAAACTGTCCAATAACTTGTGGTAATACAAAAGTTAACAAAGCAATTATCACTACTATAGAAAACCCTATTAAGATAATTGGATAAGTTAAAGCTGAGAAAACCTTTTGTCTAATAGATGCACTCTCTTCCAGGTAATCTGCTAACTTATTAAATATTAGATCAAGGCTACCTGATGAGTCTCCAGCAGTAACCAAAGATGAATATGTATTATCAAAAACATCTGGATACTTTTTCATTGACTGTCCAAGTCTTTTTCCTTGTATTACATCTTCTCGTAAATTAAGCATAATACTTATTAAATCCTTATTATTTAATTGATCTGCGGTTATTTTTAATGCATCTATAATAGATGTATTCGCCTCAAGGAGAGTAGCTAACTGCCTCGTCATCAATACAATTTCTTTGTTTTTTATCTTTGATCTAAATGAAGGTCTCCTAGTTGCAATAGTTACACTTACTGGAGTTAATTGAAGTTCTTTTATATACCTTCTTGCTTCTCTTTCAGATGAAGCGCTCAGAATTCCCTTTTTCTTTGTGCCACTATTATTTATAGCAATATAATTATAGGTTGGCATCTTCTTTTAAATTTCCAACCCTAATAAGTTCTTCTGCTGAAGTAACACCATTTATTAAAAGACCTAACGAGGCCTGATCTATTGATTGATTGTCTTTAAAAACATAATTTGAAATCTCATTTTCAGAAGAGTTATTATGAATCATATCTTTTAATACTTTATCTACTTGAATACATTCGGCGATAGCAATCCTTCCTTGATATCCAGTATATGTGCAGTCCTCACATCCTTTAGAGTTATATATTTTTTTACCAGCTGCTAAGTTAAACAGCTTAGCTATCTCATTAGTAGCATCTTCTTCATAACAACAATTTAAACACAATCTTCTTACAAGTCTTTGAGAGATTATTGTTCTTAAACTTGAAGCTAAAAGAAAGGATTCAATACCCATATCTCGAAGCCTTGTGATTGCAGCAATAGCACTATTAGTATGGACTGTAGAAAGCACTAGATGTCCGGTTAAACTAGCTTGAATACCAATTTGTGCAGTTTCAACATCTCTCATTTCACCAATCATAACAACATCAGGGTCTTGTCTAAGAATAGCTCTCAATCCTTTAGCAAATGTATATCCAGTTTTTGAATTAACTTGAGTCTGGCCAACTCCTTCAAGTGTATATTCCACTGGATCTTCAACTGTTAGAATATTCTGGGAAGAGTCACTTAAATATCGGAGGCCTGCATATAAAGTTGTAGTTTTACCAGAACCGGTTGGGCCAGTGAATAAGATTATTCCCTCTGGATTTTTTAAAGAGGATTTATAATTTGATAATATTTGCTCTGGCAGGCCTAAATCATCAATATTTATTTGAGCTGACTGTTTATCTAACAACCTTAAAACTACTCTCTCACCATATGAAGAAGGTAAGGTTGAAACTCTGACATCAACACTTTTATCACCAAGAGAAAGTGAAACCCTACCATCTTGTGGCAATCTTCTCTCAGAAATATCTAATCCAGAAATAATTTTAATTCTAGAAATTAATACTGAAGATATTTTACTGTCTTGTGATAAAACTTCTCTTAGAATTCCATCAACCCTATATCTGATTATAATTTTATCTTCATATGGCTCAAAATGAATATCTGAGGCTCTATTTCTGATAGCCTGACTAATGACTCCATTAATTAATTTTATTATTGGGGTATCATCACCTCCACTTAATAAATCTTCAGTAGCAGTAATTGAACCTGCAAAAGATTGAAGATCGAATTCGTCAGATAATTCTTCTGATATGTCATTAGATGTATCATCAACAGAGAAGGTATTTGTTAAAAGTTCATTGAATTCTGCTGAACTACATTGTTTAAATGTAAATTCAGTTTTTAGGAACTTAAAAAGTTCATGATAAAGGTCTGGTGAAATTTTATTTGGGGAAATTACCTCGTATCCATCAGGATCGTTAGATGCAATAATCTGATTTTCTTTAACAAAGTCATAGGGAAGAATATTAAATTTTTCTCTATCCATGGACGAAAAGGACATCGCTCATTAATCTTTTGGATTGGTTAAGTCAATTAGTTGTTGAGATTCACCAGTTAACATTTGTCTAGCTTTTATATAATTGTATTTATCACTTGATGCCGACATGGCTGATTCTGCATCAGTTATTATGGTTGGTCTTAAGAAAACCATTAGGTTTTTCTTAACAGTAGTTGAGGAAGAGGACTGAAATAATCTTCCAAGAATAGGTACTGATCCAAGAAGTGGAACCTTAGAAACAGTATCTTGTTTGTCTTCATCAACAAGACCCCCAAGAACTATAATTTGATTGTTATCAACAAGTGCTGTTGTCTCAATTGCTCTTTTATTTGTAATAATATCTATACCACTCATGGGAACTCCAGCAACACCTGAAACCTCAATTTTAATTTGCATAACAACAGAACTACCTTCATTTATTTGAGGTGTTACCTCAAGTTTAATGCCAACCTCTTGTCTAGATGTAGTTCTAAAAGGATTAGCATTATTAGTTCCCAAGCTTTCACCTGTAGTAATTGGAATTTCTTGACCAATTATAGAAGTAGCTAACTCATTATCCATTGCCATTAGTGATGGAGTTGCAAGTATATTTGAATTAGAGTCTTGTGATATTGCATTAATAATTCCTACAAAATTATCCTTGCCAGGAGTTAAATCACCAAACCCAGCTATCAATCCTTGTGTATTAAGTAATGATGCTGAAGCCGTGGTTGATAAATTTACATCAGTTGCATCAGCTGAAGAGCCAATAATTGTTAAGAGATCTGGTCCTGAGCCACCAAAACGAGTTACGCCAATTGGAACACTGTCTTTATCAGTTCCATTAAAAACAGTCTCAACACCAAGAGAACTGGCGGCAGTTTCTGATAATTCAACAATTATAGCTTCAACCAAAACCTGTGCCCTTCTTATATCAAGCTGAGAAATAATATTCCTGATAGTTGCTAAATTAGCTTCTGCAGATGAAATAATTAAAGAATTAGTTTTTTCATGATGTGTTATAACTGTTTTAGCGCCATCATTGTCAGGTATGAATCCGCTTGAAACAGAATTAAGGATTGCTGCTATGTCAGCAGATTTAGCATATTTTAGGTAAACGACATCAATTGAGTCATCTGTTTTGACATCCTCATCTAGTGATTTGAGTGTTTCGTTAATATTATTAGTGACATATTCATTAGCTGAAACAATTACTGAATTAGATGGATTGAATGGTATAGCTATAAATTTGTTGATAGTAGGGTTATTTTGAGCTTTTAACTTATCAAGAATTCTGACTGCTTCAATGGAAGATAGGTTATTTAATTTTATAATTGATATTTTAGCAGCATTATTTTTGTCTAAATCCTTTATAAGATCATTAATCCTTTGAACATTGCTAGATCTATCTACAATTAGAATAGAGTTTATTGAGGGGATGCTTGATAAATGAGATTGTCTACCCGTTATAGGTTTTATCATTGGCAGAACCTCTTCAGTTGATCTGTTTATTAAAGGTATTACTAATGTTTGATAGTCTCCTGATGAGGATACAGATGCGGTATTTTCATCTCTTGTAGCTTCATTCTCAGGAACAATTCTTACAAAACCATTTTCAGAAATTGCACTAAATCCATTTACTTGAATTGTTCTTAGATATACATCCCAAACTTGCCTTCTATCTAAATTAGCATTTGAGTATATTGTTATTCTTCCTTTAACTCTTGGGTCTAAAATAATTGTTTTTTTTGAAAATTGAGCTATATCCTGTGTTACTTTTTTTATGTCTACATCCTCATAATTAAGAATAAAAGATTCTTGTGCCAGTAACACATTTACACTTCCAAAAAACAGAAATAAGTTCAAAATTATATTTTTAAAAAATTTCATATTATTTTTCTTCATCATTATCAATTCTATACATTTTATTACCATTACGAAATATAGCGCTATTTTGATTTACTTCAACCAGCTCAAATGTATTATCTAATAACTGACCCATTCCAACTAAATATTCTTTATTCGCCTTCTTTACAACAACAGATGAATTTTCTCCTCCAAACCGTATTCCTATTAACTTGTAATTAAAGTCAATCTCAATTAACTCATCTGCAACGTAATTTTCATCACTTATTAACGACTGTTCTGAAATAAATTCATCAATAGTTATATTACCAATATTCTCTATGACTGGAGTGTTCCTATATGATACAAACAATAAATATGCAAAAAAAATAGATATTGATGACAATAATATTAGTACAGTATTTTTTAGAAATTTAAAATTTAGCATAAACGTAATGGGCTACATTGTAGCCCATATTTTTATAAACTTTTAAAAACTAAATTTAAATCCTAGTGAAACAGAAGAACCAAGTTTATATTTATCATAAATGACTGAAGATGCCATAGCTGCATAGTAGTCTTCATCTAGTAAATTTCTAAGCTCTAAAGATACTTTTAATAAAGAAGTGTCGTAATAAATTTCTTTAGAGTAAACAAAATCAACTAATAATGGAGGTTCTTCAATAACATCTGGAAGCACATCTATGCCCCTTGCACGGACTCTATCACTAACATAATTAACTATTAGAGTAGCTTGCGACCCGCTTTGAAGATCATCCCAACCGAATTGAAAATTTGCAATTAGATCAGATTGACCTTGAAGACGGGTATCTCTTCCATTTAAAAATAGCGTCCCAGCATTTATCAATGATCCTTGACTATTGACATATGTATCATTAAGACCATAAACAACTTCAGATTCTGTTGCAGTTAAATTCATTTTTAATAGAAATTCTTTAGATTGTGCCCATTCTAAATTTGGTAATAAATCTTCATAAATTCTCTCATACTCTATCTCAAAACCTGTAAGCTCAGCACCAGGTACATTTTGATATGACGTAACAATTAGATCACCAGACTCATTAACAACCTCTTCTATTGGTTTAGAAATATCCTTATAGAATATTCCAGCTGTCATAAATTGATTAACACCCCAATAGTATTCAGCTCTTAAATCTATATTATCTATTTCTGAATTTTCTAAATATAAAGATCCTGCTATTACCCTATCTGTATCAACATCAATAAATAATGTAGGTGACAGCTCTCTGAACGTTGGTCTTGCAATAGTTTGTGATAAACCTAATCTAAATTGAAGATTTTCATCGAATTCAGGCAAGTATGTAAGAGTAAATGATGGAAGTGTATATTCCTCATCAAGAATTTTTTCAATATTTGAATCAACTGGTTGAAATACATCATATGTATTTACCATTTGCTCTCCATTTTCAGATCTGACACCTAATGCAAGTCTATAATTTTCATTAATATATGTATCTAGTGTTAAATACATTGAATCAGTATTAATTTCACCTTGATATCCAGCTGGTGATGATGCTGCTGTATTCTCAATTAATATCAATCTAGAAGGGTCAAAGTTTTTATCCTCAAAGATATAGTCAATTCTATTGTCTAAACCATCTTGAGGTATTGGTCCTCCTTCAGCTAGAAATCTGTAACTTCTTACTTGTGCATCTCTGTTATTTTCTGTTAAATCATAACCAATCTTTAGCACAGTATCCCTTTCAAAAAGTTGAATAGGATAAGCTAAATCGAGGCCAAAGTTTTCATTTTGATCTTTAACATAACTAAATTGTGTTTGGTTTCTACCAGTATTTACATCGTATCTCCAATATCCTCGTGCGTCTGTATCTTCATAAAATACTACTCTTTCATATGGAGAGTTTCTTGATGCTTCACCCGAAGTAAGCCTTAAATCTAACTCAGCACCATTATCATATGAATATGAATAATTGATTTGATTATTGGTTAACTCTCTTTCAAAAAACTCAATAAAATCTTCTCTTACATCACCAGAATCACTTGAGTCATATCCTTGCAGTATTCTTGCTCGCTTAGTGCCTTTGTGAATATACATTCCTGTATATTTAAGTTCATAAGAATCAGTATCAATTCCAACAACTGACATAGCATATGATGTAACATCATTTGAAGTACTCATGAATGTTTTATCGTTAGAGATAATAACGTCTGCAGTACCATCACCTTGTGCTTGAAGAGTTCCAGTTTGACGAATACCATCTTGTGTATCCCATGAACTTCTAATACCGGCTGTAAGCATAATACCAAAAGTCGCACTTGGATCTCCAAGAATGTCATCAAGTGAAATGTCTAATTCATCTCCATATGTAAAATTAAAAGATGAGTCTAAAGGTACTTCACCCTCTTGAATAACCCAAAGTTTTGAGTTTTCAAATTCACGACCAATATTAGCTAACTGAACTACGTCAAAGTTTGAACGATCTAGCTTAAGATTTCTGTTGATTGCTTGTTGAACAGAATCAGGAAAATTTCTTATGCCGTCATCATATCCAAAATCATCATCATTTCCTCCATCATACAAGAGTCCATCTGACAAACTAGTTGCATCGTTAAATCCTGATGAAAATGAAAAATCTAATATTCTTTCTGTTGGAATAGGCTTTGTTTCAATTTCAATAATACCTCCACCAAACTCTGCTGGCATATCTGCAGAATAAGTTTTTTGAATAACAGATGAATCTATTATCTGAGTGGGAAATAAATCTAATGGTACTACTCTTTTAAGTGGCTCTGGGCTTGGTAAATTTGATCCATTTAATGTTGCGGCTGAATATCTTTCACCCAAGCCTCTAACATATACATATTTACCCCTGACTAAACTCAGTCCAGTAAGTCTTGTGAGAGCAACTGCTATATTGTCGTCACCAGTTCTTTCTATTTCAGATGAGTCTAAGATTGCAGAAATTTCAGAAGTATCTCTTTTTTCATCAGGAATGAATGAACCACTTACTACAACCTCTTCAATTTCTTGAGCAACAATCAAAGGAGTCATTACTAGAATACTAGCAGCTACTTTAAATCCAATTACTTTGAGTTGTTTTATTGTTTGCATTTGTGTCTCCAATAAAAAATTAATTAGTTTCATTCTTATTTATTGGACGTCTATAGTTCCAGAAAGTGTCCAGTTCTTATACCAAGTATCTGTTGCACCTTTGACTGCACCAATATAATCAGTTGTATCAAAGAAATTATCTGCATTATATTTTTCTGGAATAACTGTAACAGTTGCTGCAGACTCTGCAGAACCATTAACAGGGCCACTAAGTGTATTAACATATGTACCTCCGCCAGAAGTAGAAGCGTAAAGATTATTTACACCTTCTTTAACAATGGATTCAATATCAGCAACAGTTGCGGCACCGTCTGTTTTAACAAAGCCACCATTACACTGCATAGCTACAGAATTCATAGAGAAGTGAGGAGTTACAGCACCATCTAAAGCTGTTTCTGCTTTTGTTGTTTCAATACATTTAGTGGATGCGTCTTTAACAACAGCCACTCCATTGAAGTATTGTCCAGAAACTCCTTCTTTCAATTTAAATATTTCATCTTTACCACTACTCAAGAAGGTAAAGTTTGAAACAATGGGGTTTGATCTTGGTTCAGTAAGGTATCCTACTGCCGCATCTGAATTAGTATTATCAGACTCGACAACATGATCACCCACACCATTGGATTGTTGTATTAATACATATTGCATTCGGCCTTGATATCCCCAGTCAATGTCTAGATTGTCATCACCAGCACCTGTACATATCAAGTGCTTAACATCAACTGTACCTCCAAAAAATTCAACACAATCATCTTGATTGTTGTGTACTTGTATGAAATCTACAACCGTTCCATTTCCAACTCCACCGAATGTTATACCGTTTAACTCATTTCCAGGAAATACTTCATATCCAGCATATTGAACTCTTACATACTTGAGAGTTCCGCTACTATCATTAGATATTTCGCCACCCATAGTATCACCTGCAGATCCTTCAACTTCCTTCTCACAAGGGTCGATTCTTGTTCCAGCTGTTGTTGCAGTTCCAGCATTAATGAATGCACATTTATTAATTGGAGCTTGTCCTAAAATAACAAGACCACCCCAAAGGCCACGTGTATTAACAATATCAGTCTCACCAAGTATGTCTTGTCTTCCTGTCATAACAATTGGAGCTGATGAAGTTCCAACAGCATGAATATCTGAACCTCTCATGACTACAAGATAGTCATTTCCTGATTCACCAAATATTGTTACACCTGGTTCGATTGTTAATTTAGTGCTTACACCACCTGCTTTTGTTCCATCGGCACCCATATCCTTACCAATGGCCACTTTTCCATCTAGCTTATAATAGTTACCAGCTACTAACTTCAGATCTTCAGTAACTTCACCAGATAAACTACAAACTTTTTTACCTAGAAGAACCTCAGATTCTAATGTACCTGCAGGACATTCAGGGGCTGTAAATAAACCAATTGTCCAGCCTGATGCCCAGTTATTTTCAATATCTGATCCTGGAGAAAAAGCACCGATATAATCAGTTGCTGAGAACCATGTATCGACAATATATCTTTCTTCTTTTGAGCTGTATGTTGGACATAAGTCTGTAGGTGTTCCTGATGCATGAGGGCCAACTGCACACATACCTTGAACTTTATCACCATTAAATGATGAAGTTACTGCTTCTTCAGCATCACCAAGGAACATGCCTCCAACAAGTGTGTTTGTTCCAATTACAAGATCTGTAGCTCTTTCTTTTAAAGATGCTTCTAGTTGCTCAGCTGTCACTCCGCTTGAACTTGTATCAGCTTTAAAAGGTGAAGTATCTCCAGCAGAATCCATAAATACAGAATGATGTTGCAATTTTGGAGTTAAAGCTCCGTCCTGAATTGTTTCTAGGTTTGTAGACTCAATGAGATTTTGCGAGTTTGCGTTTACTACTATTCCATTTATATAAACACCAGAAACTCCTTCTTTATATTTTAATGGCTCATCAGAACCTTGAGCTAGAAATGTAAAGTTAGCTATCATAGGTCTTGATCTTGGCTCTGTAAGATATCCTACAGCAGCGTCTGCATTAGTGTTATCTGATTCTACAACGTGATCGCTAGTGTCAGATGATTGTTTTACAACTACAAACTGCATTTTTCCTTGATATCCCCAATCAATATCTAAATTATCATCTCCAGCATTGGTACAGATTAAATGTTTTACATTGACTGTCCCTCCAAAGAACTCAACGCAGTCGTCTTGATTATTATGAACTTGTACATAATCAACTTCAGTTCCAGATCCTACAGCTCCAAATGTAATACCATTAAGTTCATTCCCTGGGAAAATTTCATATCCAGCATATTCAACTCTGACAAAATTAAGTTTTCCTGAGTTATCATCAGCTGAAGCACCTCCCATTAAGGCATCTGAACCTTCAACAACTCTTTCACAAGCATCCGTACCTCTAACATCATTCGAACATTTGTTTATTGGTGCTTTACCTAGTATTACAATTCCACCCCATAAACCTCTTTCAAGTTCACCGACTGTACCTTCAATAGCAGAATTATGTGTAAATCTAATTGGCTTTGATCTAGTTCCGTTTGCAATTATTTTTGAACCTCTATTTACTACTAAGTAGTCGTTAGAAGTTCTTCCCATAATTACTGTGCCTGCTGGAATAATTAATGTGCCTGATGCACCTCCTGCTTTAGATCCATCACCACCCATATCAATACCGACATCAACTTTTCCAAGCATTCTGTACATGACATCATCTGTAAGTGTTAACTCTCCTGTAATTGGTCCTTGAATAGCACAAACATTATTACCAGCAACAGGTGATCCAATTTGCACGAATTCAGAATCAGGACATGTACCTGTTAGTACGTTACTATTTGTACCACCAGTACCACCCCCACCACCAGAGGGATCTGATAATGATCCAAGCTCACCAGGAGATGCTATAGAAGTGCTTCCGCCACCACAAGCAACAAGTAAAAAGATCGACATAAAAAGTAATGAATTCTTAATTGATTTACTGAACATAAATTATTCTCCTCCAAGAAAAATATGCATATATTTAAACCAACTATTGAAAAGTTAATAAGGAGAAAATGTTAATTAATGCTAATTTACTGTAACAGTAAGTTGAGGTTTTGTTACATCTTTGAAACTGGTAGTGAAAACCAAAATTCTGAGCCTTTGTGTGGAGCATTCCTTACACCTACGTCACCATTAAGACTATTAGCAAGATTCTTCACAATTGCTAAACCCAATCCGCTTCCTTTTTTTTCAGATGCTCTTGCTTCAGCCGTTCTAAAGAATCTATCAAATATCAAAGGCTTATCCTCATCTGAAATGCCTTTTCCACTATCTGTTATTGTTACAACAACATTATCATCTTTTTTCTGAGTTTTGGTTGATATTTCAATTACTGAATTTTCTTCACTGTATTTAAAAGCATTATCTATTAAATTTGTAAGAATACGCTCTAAAGCTTTTTTATCAGCAAGAACTAATTGAGGTTTTTTTGGACAATTACATTTAATAGAAATATTTTTCTTCTTACCAAGGTGTTTAAGAGAATCAATTACTTGATCAATAGATTCTTTTAAATCAGTTTCCTCAATAATTAATTTTAGCTCGCCGTGCTCAATTCTTGAAAGATCTAGCAAGTCTGAAACCATTTCTGATAATCTTTCAGAGTTATGTAATATAGCTTTAGAAAAAACTTTTGCTTGTTTTTTATCGTCTAACGCTCCTTGAAGCAAAGTTTCTGAATTGGCTCTTATAACACTCACTGGAGTTCTAAGCTCATGGGAAACGTTTGATATGAAATCTCGCCTCATTGAACTTAATTGTCTTAACTGGGTTATATCATGTATCACTAAAATAAACTCTTTAGTTGTTTTTGATTGATTCATCGAAGCTAGAACCCATTTAGTTGTTCTATCATTGTTCTCAATTTCAAATTCAATATCTGCAGATTTTGTTCTTTTAGTTTTTTTGTACAAGCTTTGGATTGATTTAATACCTATGTCTTTTATTTGATTGCCAACAAGATCTTCTTTTGAAAGAATTTCTAAAAATTGCTCATTACAGTATGTAACTTCACCTGCTTTATCTGCAACCATAATACCTTCACCAAGATCATCAAGAACCAAACCAAACTGATCTCTTTGTTTAGCTAAGAGATTAATTTGAGATTTTAGATCTTCTGAAATTTGTGAAATACTTCTTGCAACGTTACCAAACTCATCAACCCTCTCAGTGGGTAAGGCTTTGATTGAACTTTTCTTCAATGAGCCACTTGCAAGATTGGATGCTGCGTTTGCTAATTCAGCTATACTCGAATAGGTATAATTTGCTGCAACTCCACTAGCTATAGTTGCAACCAATAAAGCTACCATAGCAACGAGTAGAATTGATAAATCGAGACTTTCTATTGCCTGATCAAGATATGTATAGGGAACAGCAATTCTTATGACATTTGGTGATATCTCGTTATTATCTCTAATTGCAACATATAGCTGTTGTTGGTTTACAGAGCTGCTATATCTTGAGGACCAACCAAAACCGGTTTGCAGTGCCTCAATAAATTCTTCTCTATCGCTATGATTTTCCAATAAGTTGATTTGATTTTCATCAATATATGAATCACCTATTACCCTTCCATTATTTAAAATTAATGTAACTCTTGAGTTTGATGCATTGCCAAGCCTATCAGCAATGGAGTCAGCATTATTATTTTCTTGAAGCGAGTCTACTTCATCAATATATTCAACGAGTAGCGATGCTTGTTTCTCCAATTGATCTAAAATTTGTTCTTCAAATGTATTTGTTAAATCTCTCTCAGCAATAATATATGAAATAGTAATGCTTATTGATAGCGATAAGAATATTAATAGAAAGATGCGGGTTCTTATACCCATAAATTAATCAGGTGTTCTTGAAAATTTGTAACCCACACCTCTGATAGTTTGAACATATTTACCCATGACTCCAAGTTTCTCTCTGAGTCTCTTAATATGAGTATCAACTGTTCTGGTTGTTACATCAGCGCTATAACCCCAAACATCAGATAATAATTGATCTCTTGATTGAACCCTTCCCCTTCGATCAACTAATTGGCGTAAAAGTTTAAATTCTAAGGCTGTTAGTGTAATAGATTCATTATCTACAAATACCTCATGAGAATCTATATCAATTACTAAATCACCAAATTGTCTTTGTACTTCAAGATTTGTTGATTTTTGATTACCTCTTTTTAAAACCGCTTTTACTCGTAATATTAATTCTCTTACACTAAATGGCTTAGTAACATAATCATCAGCACCCAATTCAAAACCAACAACTTTATCAACTTCATCATCTTTAGCAGTAAGTATGATTATTGGAGTAGTCTTTTTTTCTGAATCTGATTTCAATTCTCGGCATAAATCTAACCCCGAGCCGTCAGGTAACATTAGATCAAGCAAAATTAAAGAGAATTGATCAGCGTTTATATAATTTTTACCCTCAGAAAGTGAGGAGGCACAAGCAACATCAAAGCCCTCTCTTGATAAATTGTATTCAAGAGTTTTTCTAATATCAGGCTCGTCTTCTATAAGTAATATTTTTTGCGACATAAATAAACCTAAACTGTTTTCTATTTATACTCTTTTTTCTTAAAAGATAAAGTATTTTTATTAAATTAAATATTCTCTAAAAACTGCTCTCTAAGGTTTGGTTTATCAAATTTACCCGATCCAACTCTAGGCAGGCTATTTTCATAAAATTTAATATTAACTGGTATTTTAAAAGCGGCTAGTTTTGTTGATAAGAACGACTGGAGTTCATCAATTGATAGTTTTGAATTTTCTCTTAAATAAATAGCAGCGCAAAGAATCTCTCCTAGCCTTTCATCAGGTACTCCGAATACGCAAGCTTCAAGAATATCATCATGTTCATATATTGCTCCTTCAACTTCTGGGCATGCGATATTTTCACCGCCACGAATAACGATATCTTTAACTCTATCTAATATATAGAGGAAAGGGCCATCAAATTTTCCAAGATCACCTGATCTAAACCAACCATCATCACTCATACATTGCTTTGTTGCTTCAGGATCTTTCCAATAACCGATCATGTTACCAAGTGATTTAATGGCAACTTCACCAACCTCTCCTTCGGGCAATTCATTCCAATCTTCATCAATTATTTTGATTTCTGTAAGAGGCGGAACAACTCTTCCAGTTGAATTTGGATGATTTACATATTCATCACCACCACCCAAGGCACCCAATGCATTAGTTTCAGATAAGCCATAACCAATAGCTGGCCTTGCTTCAAACTCAGCATCTAACTGTTTTACATGCTCAGCAGGTCTTGGAGCTCCGCCTGCACCTAAAGTTTTTAAAGATGATAAATCATAATTTAATCTTTCAGGATGATTAAGCAATTCCCAAGTCTGTGTAGGAACACCGGTAATATCTGTTACTTTTTCTTGTTCAATTAACTTTAGAGCTAGTCCGGAATCCCATTTTTTCATCATGACAATTTTTCTCCCAACTAGAACAGACATTAATAATCCTGCATGACTCCCAGTAACATGGAATAAAGGAACACAATGTAAAATTACAGATTTTGGGCTGACTATAGCTGCTGCATCAGGATTACTTTGAGCTTCAACCTGATTCATTACAGATGAAAAGCATGCCCAACTAAACATAGTTGCTAAAACAGCTTTTTGTGATGACAAAACACCCTTAGGCTTTCCAGTTGATCCTGAGGTGTAATAAATTGTTGCATAATCATTTCTACCAATCTCAACTTCTGGAAAAGTTTTGTCATGTTCAGATATAAATTCATTAAAAGAAGTAAATGAAGAATCTGGTGTGTAGCTAGTAACTATTTTTTTTACATTCGGTAAAGATTCTAAACCTTGCAACCTTTTGGAATCAGCTATCAATAACTTAGCATCAGAATGCTCTAAGCCATATATTACTTCTGATGGAACCCACCACGAGTTTAGCGGAACGCATACAGCTCCTATGCCCACAATTCCAAAATAGGAATATACAAATTCAGGATTATTTTGCATGCATATTGCCACCCTATCGCCCTTTTTAATACCAGCCTGTATTAATGCATTGCCAGTTTGAGCGCTCTTTTCAAAAACCTCTTTGTAGGTATATCTCTCATCCTCGTAAATCAAGCATTCTTTTTCTGCGTGAGCTAAAGCAAAATCTAAATAACCTCTTAGGCTATCTGGTAGATTAATATACTCTTTGAATGTAACTCCATTTTCATTAACTACGTCTTTAGTTTCAAACATTTGGCCTGGAGCAATATGTTGATCTAAAATTTCTTGATATAAATCTTTCATAATAATTTTTATATATATTAATTAGAAAGAAGTTATTATAACGAAACCTTCTTATTAGTATATTTATAAAATAAAGATGATAAATAATCTTAAATTAAAAATAAGTTTTAAACATATAAAACTGATGCTTGTTATCTGCTTTTTTATGTTTGCATTAACCATAGATGCAAATGCCAAAGATTTTCAACCTATTGGCACAGTCAATCCATCTAAATATATTCCTGCTCAAAAACAAATTGCAGAAAGTAAAAACGGAATGGTTACAACACAACATTTCCTTGCAACAAAAGTTGGAGAAAAAATACTCAACCAAGGTGGCAATGCATATGATGCTGCTATCGCAGTGGGTTTTACATTAGCTGTTGTATTGCCAAGGGCTGGAAATATTGGTGGTGGAGGATTTATGGTCATGCATGATTCAATCACTAATCAAAACTATTCCATAGATTACAGAGAAATGGCACCAGCTAAATCTCTTACTAAAATGTATTTAAATGAAGATGGCTACTTTAATGATGAAAAATTATCTACATTTGGATATCTGGCGAGTGGAGTTCCTGGAACAGTAGCTGGCTTATGGGAAGTTCATCAAAAATTTGGATCCTTAGATTGGGAATTGTTGCTTGAAGATGCCATTTATTATGCTGAAAATGGCTTTCAAATTACCCCATATATGGGGGATATGCTTACTAAATATAAAGAAAAATTATCATATTTTGAGCCAACTAATAGAATATTTATGAAACATAATCCCAATTTTATAGGCAGCAATCTTGTACAAAAGGATTTAGCTAACACCTTGAAGCTTATTGCGATAAAGGGTAAAGATGGGTTTTATAAAGGTGAGGTGGCAAAAAAAATTGCAGATGAAATGCAAAAAAATGGTGGCTTGATTACTGAAAATGACCTAAAAAACTATACACCAAAATGGCGAAAGCCTCTTATATCAGATTATCGTAACAATAAAATTATTACTATGGGTCCACCCTCATCAGGAGGGGTCCATATAATTCAAATGCTTAATATTTTAGAGAATTATGACCTCAAACAAATAGGACATAATACTACTGACTATATAAACTTATTAGCTGAGGTTATGAAATATGCATATGCTGATAGATCAAAGCATTTAGGTGATCCAGATTTTTTTGATGTTCCAATATTAGAAATAACTAATAAAAAATATGCCAAAAGTATTAAAAATAAAATTAAAATTGGTGAGTCCACACCCTCTTCAAAAATAATGCCGGGTTTATTTGAAGATAATGAAAGTTATGAAACAACTCATTTTTCAGTAGCTGACAAATATGGAAATGTAGTTTCTTCCACTTATACACTGAACTCAACTTTTGGTTCAGGGGTTACTATCAAAGGTACTGGAATATTAATGAATAATGAAATGGATGATTTTTCAGCGGCCCCAGGTATTCCTAATCAATTTGGACTTCTTGGTGCAAAAGCTAACGAGATACAACCATTTAAAAGGCCATTAAGCTCAATGTCACCAACAATTGTCATGCGTGATAACCAATTATTTTTTACAACTGGTAGCCCGGGTGGTTCAAGAATAATTACTGCTGTATTGCAGTCAATATTAAATATTATTGACTTTGATATGAATCTTGAAGAAGCAAATAAATCTAAGAGAATACATCATCAATGGCAACCTGATATTCTTCAAATTGAATTTTCACTAAATAATGATATTAGAGAAAAGCTACGGGGTCTAAATTACAATGTAGAAGTAATTGATCCTGCTACATGCATTCAAACAATTATGTACAAAGACAATATGTATTACGGTTATGGGGACTTTAGAAGACCAGATGCATTTGCTTCAGGAGATATCTATGATTGATAAATTAATGATTATTGGAGCTTATGCTCTACCTGTTTTAATTTTATTATTTATATGTTTTTGGATTACTAGAAAATAATTCCAGCATTGATGGAAACAATATACTTATCTTTTTTAATTATTTTTTTTCTATCTATAGGAAGTTTTAGTTCAGTAATTATATACAGGTTAAATTTAATAGCATTTACTAATGCTAGAGTAAATTTATTTTTTCCAAGATCATATTGCCCATCTTGTAAAAAAAATATTTCTATAATTTATTTAATTCCTTTAGTTGGTTTTTTGCTTCAGAAAGGTAAATGTATTCATTGCAATTCAAGTATTTCATTTTTATACCCATTACATGAATTAATTCATTTACTTGCAGGCGTTTCAATATATTTAATTTTTAATATAAATGTATTCTCGATATTTATTTATGCTTTATTTTCAATATTTTATATTCTTTTTATATGCGACCTACAAAAACTTTATCTGCCCTTTTATCTAAATCTTTCAATTTCAATAATTGGTCTCTTATCAGCATATTATGGAAATATATTTTATATAGATAATTTTTATGTTGATGATATTTCTCAATTTACTCTTTCACTTTCTGGTTTTATAACAGGCTATCTTATTCTGTGGTTAATAAATACTATTTACAAATCATTAAAGGAGGTTGATGGCATTGGCGGTGGTGACTTTATACTTTTAGCAGGCATAGGCTCTCTAGTTGGTCCTTTTGCTATTGCGCCAATAATATTTTTTGGATCTCTCTCTACAATATTTCTGGTCCTTCTAACGAGATTTAAATTAACAAAAACCTTGCCACTGGGTTCTGGTTTAATAATTGGTCTATTTATTTACTTATTTTTAAAGTTTTATGAACTTTCTTTATTTGGTTTGGTCATATAAGTGTAGACCTTTGAATATCCTCTTTAATTCAAAATCCCCTAGGTCGTTAAAAGCAGGCTTAATGCCTGCTTTTTTTATGTTTAAAAAAAATATATATTTTTTTTATTTCTATGTTTTAAATCATGGTATGTTTAAAACATATTATAAAAAGGAGAGGAATATGAAAAAGCTATTATTACCTTTAGTAACCCTTGTTCTTATATCAGCATGCAGCTCTTCAAATAACGAAGAGTTATCAGTAGCAAGAGAAGGTTCGCCACCCAATCAAGTTGTTGAGTATGTTTGGCACTATAAAGACGCAAACTTTAGTGAAGAAAATTTAAACATGCTAATTGATGAATGGAATAGCATGATTGATTCAAGAAATTATGAGATGAATGGAGCAAACATACTTTTTCCTAGAGGAGAGTCTGCTGCAGACTTTATTTGGGTAATGCTGTGGCCTTCCATGGAAGCAAGAGATGCAGCATGGGATGACTGGATGAATAATCTTGATGAAGATTGGCAAAACCTAATAAATGGAATTATGAAGGTTGATTTTGATAATGTATATGCCTTCAAACCAACTGTCAAAAGAACTGCATCTGTTCCAAATCAGTCTAGCTATTTTGAAAATGAATTTAACTTTTGTAACTATAATGAAGGTTATGGTAAAAATGATCTTCAGCAATTTGAAACAAATTTTAATACCTTTCTTGATGAAACTGAATTAAAAGATGGGCCTGATGGATATTGGTATGTAATGCTTGAACCATATTTTGAAGGGACTGAAGAAAATCCATTAGCAGATTATGTATGGTTAAGTTTATGGACTGATATTGATGAAAAGAATAGAGGTTATGCAAATTATGCTAACACTAGTTTACCAGATGAAGGCAATACCTTTAGTACTTGTGAACGATATTCTTTTTCAGGAAGAGCTATCAGATAAATCATAATTATATTATTTCTACCCGCTTTAGATGGAGCGGGTAGAGAGGATCGAACTCTCATCAAAAGGTTGGAAACCTCTTATAATAGCCATTATACGATACCCGCTTGAGCACATTATAGTAAAAAAAAACTTTAATATCTCTATATTTTTAGGAATAAATTATGCGATATTTTTGGTTTAAATCAGTTTGTAAGATTTATATTTTTTAGAATCAATACATGTGGCATTTGCAGAAAATTCACTTTGTATTTCTGCGGAATCATTATTATTGGCCCAATTTTTTAATAATATATCTTCATAGTTTTCAGTATAAAAATAATTTATCCATATAAAACTTTCATTTTTTGAATTATCTTCAAGGTAACTAATTGAATATGGAAGTTCTATTGTTCTTAGGTTATTAATAAATCTATTTATTGATATTTGAAATGTTCCAAAATTATAAGTATCGTTATATTTGCATCTCAAAATTTCAGCATTGATAAAAGAGTTATTATTATTAAAGAGTTCTTCTTTGAGATTAATACCTTTGTGTTGAAATATTGCAAAAGAACATGATGCAACTTCAGTTATACCATCGCTTTTAACGGAGTCAATAAATTTCTTTAATCCCAGTGGATTATTATTAGAAATTATTGAAATAATAAAATTAGTTATATTTCTATTATTCTCAGGAAAAAATATTGAAATATTAAGATTCTCTAACTCTGCTATATTCTTATATTCTTCAATATTTTTTGAAAAAAAAGATTCTAGGCCAATTAAAGATTCATTTTTATTTAATGTGCAGTCAAATAAATCTTGAGTATAAGAAAAATCAGCTTTAACTAATGAGCTCAATTTGATTTCATTATTCGATTCATTCTTACTGCAAGCAGAAAGCAATAAAATAACTAAAAAAATATTTAAAAGTTTGTGCATTTATATATTGTTATACTTAAAATATGAAAAAAAAATTAAGCCTTGCTACCCTTTTAGTTCCACTGTTATTCTGTAATTTTACCATAGCCAAGACCTATAAGATTGCATTTGGTTCCTGTCTTGATCAAGAAGACCCTCAACCAATTTGGAATTCTGTAAAGAAAGAAAATATAAATTCTTTTGTATTTCTTGGTGATAACGTCTACGGCGACATACCTTCTGGTAGACTTGATTTTATGAAAACAGCCTATGCTCAACAAAAAAAAATGTTGCCTGATTGGCTCTTTAAAAAAGATATTAATGTAATTTGGGATGATCACGATTTTGGAGAAAATGATGGTGGCGCATCTTACCCGCTAAAGCAAGAAGCGCAAAAATTATATTTAGACTTCTGGAAAATTCCAATCGATGACATTAGACAAAAAAGAGAGGGTATCTATACAAATAAAATAATAAACATTGATAATTTCAAAATTAATCTAATTCTTCTTGATACTCGTTACTTTAGATCTGATCTAAAAAAAACAAAAGGTGTTAAACCAGTTTATCTAAAAAACGAAGAATTAAATGCAACAATATTAGGCTATGATCAATGGTCATGGCTCCTTAAAGTCATGAAAGTTAAATCGGACTTAACCATAATTGCAACCTCGATACAATTATTACCAACACAACATAGGTTTGAAAAGTGGTCAAACTTCCCATCAGATCATTTGAAGCTTAAAAAGCTATTGAAATCCCATTCACGCCCTATCGTAGTGATTTCTGGAGATCGGCATCAAGGCGCCATATATAATGATGAAAATATTTATGAAATTACATCATCATCCTTAAATAAAACTATTTCATCAATTTTTGGAAGACCTAAAGAGGTAGATAAATATATGTTAGGTGAGATGTTTTCGGGTGAGAATTATGGTCTTATTACAATCAACACTGATAAAAAAATTGTTGATCTAGAAATTAAAAATATTAAGGGCGAAAGGGTTCGATATAAAACAATAGATATAAAAAAGGGCTAAAAATAGCCCTTTTTAAAATACTGGTATTTTAGTTCATAACAAGAACTTTATTACGATAAATAGCATCGCATTGACCAGAATAAAGATTTGCTAAATTATTTTGCAACTCAGCTTTAAGATAGTTTACTTTAAGATCACAAGTCAATGAGCTATCAATTAAACCAGTATTTGAATGTTGAATATAATCAGTATAAAGACCAAAAATTACAACGTCATGATGTGTTTTTGACAAATCATCTCTGACAATTATTCTGCCTCTATCTGCTGATGTATAACAACCAACTGATTGTTTTGGACAAAAGTCCTCTACTATATTTGTATTATATTCAATTTGAATATATCTAGAATCTAAATTTAAATGCTCTTTTGCGCTTTCAAATATAGCTTCGTTAGCTAAAGCAGTTGTGCATATCATAAATAATGATGCAAAAATTCCATTTTTAATATATTTCATTAAGATCCTCCTCAATGTTACATTTATGTGACATAAGTCACAAATATGTTACATAGATGTCACATATTTGTCAAATACTAAGGAAATTATATTTAAATACTAATTAGTGTATTTTTTATAATTAATCTGTAAAGATATATCTATGACCTCTCTAAATATTATATTTCCTGATCAGCTATCTCTTAGAAATAAGGCTTTGCAAACTTCATCGAATGAAGATCTCATACTATTTTATGAACCTCATGATTCCTTTTATGAAATATCTCATCACAAGCATAAGCTTGTCTTTCAAATAAGTGCATTAAGACATTTAATTAATACGATTGATCATAAAAATATAAAGCATGAAAAGATATCTAAGAAACCAACTAAGCTAATTGAATATTTATCAGAGCTTTACAAAGAGGCACCCTTTTCGACTGTAAATGTTTCAAGACCTAGTGATTTTAAAACCCTAAAAGATTTAATGTATTTTTGCCAATCATCGAATTTAGAGTTAAATGTATACGATGACAAAAATTTCATCACTTCACCTTCAGACTACCAGTATTGGGCTAAAGATAAAAAATCAACAACTCAAGAGTTCTATTATAGATGGTTGCGAAAAAGGAATAATATTCTTATGGACGATGCAAAACCGGTTGGTGGTAGCTGGAATTATGATAAAGAAAATCGTCAAAGTATTTCAAAATTAAAGTCATCTATTCCTGAAAGATCAAAAATAACAACTGATCAAATTACACTAGAAGTAATGATTGAAGTTCAAGAAATATTTATTAACTCTTATGGAGATTTAGAGAGCTTTAATTGGGCTGTCACGCATCAAGAAGCATTTAAATTGTTTAATGATTTTTTAGATAAATTTTTAGTCAATTATGGAGCATTTCAAGATGCTATAAACAAAGAAAATGCATTTATGTTTCATTCACTTCTTTCACCCTACTTTAATGCTGGGCTTCTAGATCCTCTAGATTGTATTCAGATTGTTGAAAAAAAATATCAAGAATCAAATGGATTGATTCCTCTAAATTCAGTTGAAGGTTTTATTCGTCAAGTTTTAGGCTGGAGGGAATTTATTATGGGTGTTTACTGGGACAATATGCCCCAGTACAAACAACAGAATTTTTGGAATCACAAAAAAGATCTTACTGAATCTTGGTATACAGGTGAAACAGGCATTCCACCTCTTGACGGAGCAATAAAAGAATCAATCGAGTTAGGCTATACACATCACATTAATAGGTTAATGATAATTTCTAATTTGATGAATTTGTCTGGTATTGATCCTAACAGTATTCATAAATGGTTTATGGAAATGTATATTGATACGGCTGATTGGGTGATGGTACCAAATGTCTATGGGATGGGCACTTTTGCTGATGGGGGGATCTTTTCAACAAAACCTTATATTTGTGGTTCAAGTTACATGCTAAGAATGTCCAATTATAAAAAGGGTGATTGGTGTGATGTTGTTGATGGGCTCTATTGGAATTTTATTGAAAAGAATATTAATTTCTTTAAAACAAACCCCCGTCTATCTCTTATGGTAAACGCATTAAATAAGATTAATCCTGATAGAAAAAGACTTATTACTGAGGGAGCTCAAGAATTTTTATCAAAGAATACAGTTTAATCAATATTTTCTATATCTCTTAGAAGAATTTGAGCAGCAAAGGGTGTTACTTTTTTAAAATCATGGTCAACGCTGTCTAAAACTCTATAGTTCCATCTTAAGGGATAACCTCTATTTTCAGCATTCATAATCAGTGAATTAAAATAATTAGATGCTCTGTCTACCCTTGTTATGCCTTGCAGGTTTGCACCTTTAGAGGAATTTACACTTTGAAAACCAACATCATCACTTCCAATAAGTAAATTTACCTTATTAGACATAAACCATTTTATCTGCTCATTGGAAATACTTATTGGAGAATTTTTAATCCCATATGGAAATTCATCATTTGTTAAAAATGTATACCATCCAGCGTTAGCAACTACGCTATTTGAAATTCTACTATCCATACTTAAAAGCAAGTATCTGTGTGTAAATTGTGCCCCCGCAGAGTGACCAAACATACTGTAGACTTGTGTACTTAGAGAAAATTTACTTTTTATGAAATTAAAAAATAATGAGATTGAGTTATTTATATAATCATTTTTATTATGATTAACTTTACCTGAAGACTCAGCCATTTCTAGCAAAAAAAAGTATCTAAAATCTATTTTTGTAAATTGTGGTGCAGCGACAATAACATTTTTATTTAAAGCATGAGGTATCCAAGCGCTAAGATAGTCTTCAGCGTTTCTGCTATTTCCATGTATTACAAATATAACTTTAGTGTCTTCATTTATTTGTTCAGGAGTAATATAAAAAATTTCTACATCTGGCTTATCCCAGTATGCAAAGGTTACTTGTTTAATTTCTGATGAACTTACATATATGGATAACACTAATAGCAAGAACAGTTGTACGAAATTTTTCATTAAACCATTTTAGCAATGAAATTATTTAATAGGTTAAAATGCAAGTAAATTTAAGTAAATTACTATGCAAGATAGAACAGATCTTATAAAAAAAATACATGAGTCTAAATATAAGATTACTTATGTATCTAGTGGTGGTGGAACTAATGCAATCTCATCATTACTTAAAGTGCCTGGAGCAAGTAATACGATACTTGAGACATATGTACCCTATTCAAAAAAATCAATGGATTTATTCCTAAATAAAAAACCAGATCATTATTGCTCTCTTAATACTTGTTTAAGTATGTCTGCTAATGCATACAAAAAATCAATACAAATTGAGCCTGAAACAAAAACTAAGTACTTAATTGGTATTGCAGTTACTGCGAGCTTGGCAACTACATACAAAAAAATTGGCGATCATAAATTTTTTATAGTTATGCAGACTGATTCATATACTAAGACGATTTCATGCGTACTAGAAAAAAATACAAGAACCAGAGAGGAAGAAGAAGAGTTAATTACAGAATATGTTTTAAGTTTGATTGCAGAGACATGTTCTATTAAAAAAGACTATCCCCAACATCAAGAGAAGATTGAAATTGAAACAATAACTGCTGAAAAGTCTTGGAGGAAACTGTTAAATAATGAAATCAATTATGTATCAAGTGATAAAGCTATACCTGAATTAATATTTCCTGGCTCATTCAATCCACTTCATGATGGTCACTTAAAAATGAGAGAATTGGCTGAAAAAAAAACAGGTATGAGAGCTACTTTTGAGATATGTGCTAGAAATGCTGACAAACCCCCTCTCACTTTTTATGAGATCAAAAGAACTCTTGATCAGTTTGATGATAATGATAGTTGGGTAATGACATCAGCTGGAAGGTTTAGTGAAAAGGCAGAAATGTTTCCCAATAGTGTATTTATCATTGGTGCAGATACTTTTATGAGAGTATTTGATGAGAAGTTTTATCTAAATAAAAAAGATATGTTAAATCACGTTGAAAGGTTCAACGATCACAACATTCATTTTTTAGTGTTTGGTCGAATGGTGCAAGATAAATTTATATCCTTGAGAGATATAGTTATTCCAGAAAGTATAAAGCACAGATGTACTGGTTTTGATGAAGGAAGTTTTAGAGATGATATTTCTTCTACTAAACTGAGATTAGAAGACTAATTTTAGTTGTGAGGAGGTAATTTAGCCTCAACAAACCACTCATGCACTCTTTTTGCTGGATTGAATTTCTTCATTCTCATTTTTTTATTTTCAAGAGTAAATTTTCTAGTTTTAATAGCTGTATAGTGATAAGTGTGACTATCACGAGTCTCACCTTCGGGTATTAAATATACTTTAGTTTGTTTTTTATCTGCCATTATGGAATGCAATTATACACAAAAAATATTAAATAAGTACTTCGAAAATAAGTTTTTATATTTTAAAACTTAATTACCTCATCTTTATCCCAAAGCCCCCAATAGGCTCCTACATCGCCCTCTGCTTCTACCTTCCATGATTCATCAAAAGATGAAAAATAGAACATATCAATACCTTGATCTTTTGACCAAAGCTGCGCATTAATAAAGTATTTTAAGTAATTAGTATAAGATGGGTGTGCTCCCCATAAATCACTACCTTTGCTGGGCCATCCTGTCTCAGTAATAATAACTTTTTTGCCATTTGATGCCTTAATAGCTTCGTTATACATATCTTTCATATAAAGCAATGAATATTCTGCTGCACAACCTTCCCAAAATGGATAACAGTTTGCAAGAATCACATCACATACATCAGTTATATTAGGTCTATCTCTAAACTCATAATATGCATCAACATAACCAACAGGAATATTTCCAATATTTTCTTTAACATAATTAATGTATGAAATAAGTTGGTTTTCTTCTAGCTCTTTTCTGTATATTACTTCGTTACCCACAGCAGCAAGATCAACTAGATTATTGTTTGCTAACTTAATTAACCCTTCTATCTCTTTGTCATTGCTTTGCATGTCATCACTAAGCCATGCACCAACAAGTGTTTGAAAACCCATATCTTTTGCAATTTCAACTATTCGCGCATGCTCATCTAATGAAGAGAATGTTCTTATAGATGATGTATATGGTTTTAATATTTGGAGGCGTCTAATTATTTGATCATCAGAAACTATATCTCCAGGTTGTTGGGTGCCTTCATAAAGACTAAAACAAATACCATGAATTTTGCTTGTAAGAATTTTATTACAAAGTTTTTTTAATTCTTCTTCAGATAAATCATCAAGATTAGTTCCTAATAAAGATTTAATTTTTTCATCTCTTAACGACATTTTTAGTTCATTTTTCCTTTTCTTTCTTGTAATTGTGTTCTTATTTCTGCAGCCCTATCTTCATTAATTTCATAATCACTCATTACATAGATAGCAATTAATGTGCCAATAATTGGGATAGTAGAATATGCTATTCTCAAGCCCGTTAGTGCTCCCTCAGGTTGAGAGGAGGCATCAGCTGAGAATCCAACGTAATACATAATAAATCCTGATAACAAACCAGCTAGCGCCGTTCCAAGCTTGACCATCCACCAATAAATTGCTCCAAATGATCCTTCTTTCCTTGGTAAACCATTTTCAAGCTCCTCATAATCACAAGTATCTGCAGTCATGCTCATCATTAAAGTAAAGAGACCGCCTATTCCAAATGAAAAGAATGGTAATGCAAAAAGAAACATATATGGCTTTCCAGGAATAAAAAGAAACCAGAATAAAATATATCCAATCACAGAAATGCTTTGAGAAATAATAAAAGTTTCCTTTTTTCCATACTTTTGTGCCATTTTAGATACTATAGGTATAACAACAAATGTTGTGACAATTGCCCCTACGCTTCCATGCAATGTTGGCCATGGGCTAGCTGCAGATGCATCTCCTAAAAATAGATAATGAACAATAATAAAAAATGAAAATGCTGCGATTGTTTGAAAAGAATTAAAGACTAAGAAAGTTGCTATGCATAACTTTCTAAATGGTATGTTTTTCCATGCATCTTTAAATATATGAATAATATTAATTAAGCTATTTCCAATATTCTTTCTTGTAATTGGTACTAAATGATCATCATTAAGCGTGGATTTACTCTTTATAAAAATAGCAGGAACTATTGCAAGCAAAGTACATATAATTCCAAAAACTATAGATAGAATTCTTGTTCCTGATGCAGGGTCAACAAAAATAGTAGGGTCATAAATAATTATCCATATCCATGGAGCTAAAACCCAAGCAAACTGACCTATAAATTGTGAGACTGCCATGATTTTTGTTCTTTCATGAAAGTCATCACTCATCTCATAACCCATTGCAACAAATGGAATTCCAAAGATTGTTATGCCAAGATAAAAAAGAAGGTTAAAGAGCAAGAAATACCAGAAATTAAAAGTTTGCCCATTCTCTGCATACAATTGCCAAGATAAAATAAAGGCTATTCCAGTCAATATACCTCCAAAGAAAACATACTGCCTTCTTTTACCCCATTTAGATTTTGTATTATCTGAAATAAAGCCCATCAAAGGATCAGTAATTGCATCAATAAATCTTGGTATAAAAGCAATAATTCCATATAAAAGTGGACTAAAACCAAGATCTTGAATTAAAACCACTATAAATATTGATAGCAATGCAGGAAATAGTTGATTTGCCAACATCCCTAAACCAAAAGCTATTTTTTGTCCCATTGGAACACTATTCATCATTTTTTCTTCATTATTCATATGAACTCCCCCTTGAATTCATATACTTAATTGATGTCAAAGTTTACATACGCATCTTTTACAACATCAAAGGTTATTTTTTTATTTCTATTAATATCTACTATTCCCCAAAATTCTTCATTTGCCGTTCCATCATAAGGAGTGCCGTCACTATTTGGTGCAGATCCACCAGTATCTTGCTTAGCAGGGTTTCCTGCTTTCCATAGACCGTCCGTAAATTGAAAAACAAATGATCCAATATTCTTATCACTATTTGATAAAACTTTATCTAAAATTATTTTATTAGCATCAGCTTGAGCGAGTTGGTTCACACCTTTTGTATACTTTTCTGTTGATTTAGTCATATAACTATCTGCACCTAACTCTGCAAAATACATAGGCTTGTCACTAATTGCTTTCCATTCATTAAAGATTGATTCTGGTTCATCCCATCTGTAAACATTCATTCCCCAAACTTGAACGCTTGATGCAATACTAATTGCATCTTTGCTTGGCAAATCACCGTGAGCAGAAGATACCAATCTATTAGGATCCTCAATTTGAATCATTCTGGATACCAACTCCATTGCTTTGTACCAGTTATTGATATCGCCACCAAACCATTGAGGGTTGTAATTATATTCATTGCCAAGTTCCCACATAAGGATAGCCTCATGATTTTTATATTTTTTTACATAATCTATAAAAGTGCCTGAAACAATGTCGAATCGCCCTTTTTGGTTATATCCAAAACTTATTACAACTTTAATTCCAGCAGCTTGAAGCTCATCAAGCACTTCAATATCATCAATAGGCTCATAAACTCTCAGTGTGTTAATACCTGCTTCTTTTATTAGAATTAAGTCTTCTGTAAGAGATTCAAAACTTCTTTTTGTTTTTCCAATTTTTACAGGATGATAGCAAATTCCTTTCATATAAAATGGTTTACCATCAACAATCATTTTGTTGTCTTTAATCTCAACTTCAATACCAAATGAAAAAATAGAAAAGAATAAAAAAGTAAATATAAAGCTATTTTTCATGATTATTCTTCTTTGATTCTAATCGGCGGAATGTTGGAATCTTTTAAAAGTGCTTCAAAATTTCCGTTATATGTTTTTTCTATTGGATTACCGCCTCTGGTTAAGTTGTTAAAAACTCCATTATCAACTTGCTCCCATAATGGATATTTTGCCTTACCTTCTACAGTAAAGAGTCCAAAATGATTTTCAGATCCATTTTCATTTGTTGAATCCTTCCATGGTTCATTAAACGCTGAAAAATAAAAACAAGTAAGTGACATTGAGTAACAAATATCTGAAATCATCTGGTAGTACAAACCTAATTTGTATTCATCAGCTGCTTCAGTTCCACCATAGCCATATAAATCAGAAGCAACGCTAGACCAACCTGTTTCTCCAATATGAACTTCTTTTGATGGATCAATTTCGTGTACGTATTTTTTTACACTATCAAACTGATTGAGTTCATAATCAACCGCACTTTTCATAGCCTGTTTGATAGTATCTTGTTTATCTTCATTTTCTGGTACGGCATCAAGATTCCAAAAACTAGGATTGTAATGAGTGTCATGAAAAGCATAAGTGTGCATAGATATAAAATCTACCGATCTAATAAGCTCATCTAAATCATCATTATGATAGTCATCTGAACCTCCACCCCATGAAGCAAAATTATCAGAACTTGTAACCCATAAATCATCATTTAGATCGCCGTTAGCTTTCAGTTCTTGAAGGTATTTCACCCACTTTAGAACAAATTTTGGCGGTACATGATAGCTCCATGCCCAATGAACCATAGCCTCATTACCAACTGCGATTATTTTTACTATATCTGGGTACTCTTGCGCTAGCCTGACTGCCTCCGTGATCTCAAATTTATTGCCTTCAAAATCTTCTTCTTCATGTATTGGATTTTCGGTAAATGCATCCTTGCATTGAATCCAAGCACCAAGCATCACATACATTTCAAAATCTGAATCAGCTTGCTTAATTTCTCTAATAGCTTTTAGTGTATTCTCTGCAAAAGGATGATGAAGGTCATAGGTTCTAAAAACTCTAAACCCTTGAGCATGCATAATAAGGAGATCTTCTTTGATTTCATTAATTGTAGGTTGGTGTTCGCGTGATTTTGCTCTGTAACCTCCATAAGAAATTGCAGGATAATTAGGATTTCCTATAAACTCTTTTGCACTTTTATCCATACTCAAGTCTCCAGTTTGACTGCATGAAGCAAGCAGAAATAAAGAAATAATAAAGTATCTTATTTTCTTCATTTCACAATACTTACATATACAGCCTTAATTAAATTAGTTCTGTTAAAAATACTTTCCGAATTCTCAATATCTAATTCATGACCCTCAATTGTTTTATCAGAATTATTCATATAAGAAATTCTTATATTTTCTTTATCTGATAAGTTGTAAATCACTGGCACTTGGCAAACAGTAAAGGCTAATGAATGCTTATCTAGCTCTATATAATTTATTTCATTATCTAAATTTACATATTTAAATGATTTTTCTTCCTCAATAAACTCTGACTTTCTTAGTATTGTTGGATCAAAGGTAATTCTTCCATCATTAACAAAAAAACCTAACTCATAGAATCTACTAACAATATCTTCTTTTACCTGACCCGTCATACCTGGCTGCTGCACACCTCTTCCTCTTGGTGTATGAGAATATGGGTCTGTAGGAAAAGCACCATACAATTCTGGTGACTTATTGACTCCAATGCCTTCATTAATCTCAAAATAATGATCAAAAAATCTTCCTATCATTTTTGGATCACTTTTCTCAAGAATAGATTGCTGAGTAACTTCAGCAGATGCTAATAAAAGCTTAGATACCATATGCCAATAAATAGAACCCAGGCCTTCATAACCATAAAAAGTTCCTGACCTTCCAGTAAAGGATTTATGATCAAAAACATTTTCAAATATTTCGAGAACCGTATTTTTATCTTTCAACACAAGTTCTTCATATTCAGGAGGTAATTTAGCTAGCTCTTCAACTAAACAACTAGCGTTGTGGAATAATCCATTAAAATGATATTTATCATTAACATCTTTTTCTATGATTTGTTTATTGCCATCTTTAATTAGATTACTAAGCAAATCTGATTTTTTTAACTCTGCCTCAGTAACAATATTTTTATTCATAAATCCTAATAATTCTTTATTAGGGTAAAGAATATAACTGTATTGCTCATCCCAGAATAGATCACTTTTCTTGAGGCTATCTAATACAGATAAAGACTCCTCCTGAGAAAGATAACCCGAACTTAAGACACCAACTTGGCCCTCAAGCATTTCAGAAAGTCTATCGATTGTAATTTCATGATCTTCAAGATTTATTAGATTGTATGCATGATAAAGACCATCTTTTCTTTTATTTGAATCTATTGTTTTATCAAGGACATTAAGAACAGTTTCAAAAAAATGAATAATTCTATTCCTATCTAGAGAGTCTTTAGTACCAGAGAAGTATGAAGTATAAATTCTGTCTCTATATTCAGCTGCAACCTCACCCACTTCATCCACAAATTGCTTTCTTTTTTTATCATTTAAATCGGATTCAATAGAGCTGAAAGATGAGTTTAGTTTTTCAAAAAAATGAAATAACTCTGTTGAAATTTCAAATGAAGAAGATTTATCTTGATTTAGAACTTTAACAAAAAAACTTAAAAAGCGTCTCAGATAATAAAGAGTTACCATTGAAACGCCATTTCCAACAAGTGCATTATTAGCATCATTCCACTCAGGTCTTTGAGTATTCATCCAAATACCAGCACCAGGAACAAAATTTGATAGCTTTGCTAAGACGGTTGAAAGAATTTTTTCTAAAAAATTTACTTCGTGTATAAAACCCTGATAGTTTTTTAAAATAGCCCCATCAGCGCCTTCTTTTAGTCTGTTATTTTCAATTTCTTCTGCTAACTCAAAATTAAAATCTATGGTGTTTTTAGGGTCTTTATAAATAGATTTATAGTCCTTGATCTCATAGGGAACGTTGGCATATACAAAATCATCTTTATTAAGAAATGAGTTAAGTCTTTGAGGAAAATAATTTTCAGAGATTTCTAAAAATTTTAATAAGTAGATAATTTGATGGTCTCCCCAGTACCCAATGTATGACCATGGGTTATCAGGTTCTATGGTCTCCCAGTCAAATCCATCTTTAGTGAGTCTGTATGGATTATATCCATCAAAGGTTGAAGCATTAAGGAATCTATAAATCATTCCATCAATGAATTGAGGATATGAATAAGCTAGAGCCTCCCAATTTTGAAAAATATCTCTCCAATTACCTTGATAATCAAGTACCTTCTCACCCGTCATATCATCACGAGTATTTATTGAAAATTTATTCCAGGGTCTACTTGGATCACCATGTCTTCTACTAAATTTAATTGGTAAATATTCAGTTGCAAGCCTTTTAAAAGTATTTGAATTGCTCTTGTTAATAGAATTTCTTAAAAAAGTTAAATCAAAAACATCAGGCCATGAGATAAATGTTGAATTCATTTTATTGCCACATTTAACATTTGCATTGGTTATATATTTTATAAAGTCTTCTTTTTCAATTTGATAATCTTTATCAAAGATTCCTCCTCTCATAATGTTAAAAAGAGTATTTGCAAAGTGTCTTATATTTCTTCTTCTATCAGTTGAAAGCTGAATACCATCAGAAGACCCTACTAATTTATATAATTCATTAGATGAATTAAGAATTTCATTATTTACTTTTTCTGTTAATTCATTATTTGTGATTAATTCTTTTTTAAGTGCAGCAATATCTGAAGAAGACTTGTTAATATCTGCAGCAAACAACCATTCTTTTTTTTCATTGCATGCTAAAGAAATTTCTGAATTTATAAAATAAGCTCCTCTTTCAGCTTTTACATCAAATTCTTCTTTTATTTCATGACCTTTTCTAAATTGGTCAAGCTGACCTGATGAAAGTAAAATCTTGGCATTATCAAGACCAAGATGGAAAACTATATTAGCTTTTAAGGCCTCGCTTGGCTCTGCACGATCTACAATAGTTGCACTCAAAGCAAAAATACCTATTTTTGATTCTAGGTCCAGCTCATTTCTTTTATAAGCATCTGCTAAATTACTAGTATTCGCTTGGATTCCCTCATTTAGACCCCAGGGTAAGATGTTTTGAAATCCATCTAATATAGATGTAGAAATTTTTTCTTTATTTAGATTTTTTAAAGAAGATGTTTTTACAAAACCATACGTATCACAAGTTGTCCACTGGTAAGAAAATTTAATACCAAGCGTATTATTAATTTCCTCAAAAATAACCTTATTTCCTCTTAAATTTTTATAAAGATTTCTTTCAGTCTCATAGATAAGATCTGAAGACTTTGTAAAAGGTTCCCATAAGAAATTTTTACCATCTTTATTAATATGGAATATAGATTTACCGCCTGTTACCTCATATGATTCTGATATCTTGTCATCAGTATAGTAAGGGAATAGTGAATTATTACTATTCTTTCTTCCAGCACTTAAGGCACCAGAAGATGAAATAAATAACCAATGATCATAAGCACTTACAATGCTCATAAAAAAAGGTCTCATTTTGTTTACATTTGAAATCTTGTAAAAGTTTTCATTATTTATAACAACTTCTTTTCCAGATATTTCTATGTCTGAGGTGTTAATAAGATTATCGCCAAGATATAACTCTTTTATTTTGCTCATGATTTAATTAAGCCTTATTTATATGTTTCTTATAAAAGTTTAAATTTCCGTGGAGACAGGCATGTTCTTTTTCAACAATACCAATCTTTATCATTTCTAAAATTTGTAAATGAACTAATTTTTTATCACCATAAAAGTATTCAATAAATTTTTCTTTATCCATAATTTGAAATATTGATCTTATTAGCCCGCCTGCAATGTAGATACCTCTTCCTGCAATAAATGTAAGAGCCATGTCTGAAATAGTTTCTGCTAAAGATTTTATAAAGCCATCAATAACATAATTAGCCATTTCATCTTCGGATCCATATCTTTGAACAATGTCTTCAGAGCTTAATCTTTGACCAGTTTTATATTCATAAATGTCTGATATTGCTTTGCCTGATAAAACGTCTTCTAGGGTTCTGAAATGATCTGCATTATCAATTGCATAATTTTTCAATAAAGCCTTAGTTAATCCTGTTGTATTACCTATTTCTGTAGGAATAACATTGTCATCGCCTATCAATAACGCAGCTCCAAGGCCAGTTCCTGGACCAATAAAAAAACTATTATCATTAAACTCAGCTCCATCTTTAATAATCGCAATATCTGAGCTTTCATAGGCAGCTAAACTGTGACCAATTGATTCCCAATCATTTAATAAATGGCATGATTTGAAGTTAAAAGTATTTTTAATATCTTGTTCATTAATAGAAAAATCTCTATTAGTCATAGTAATTGAGCCATTAATCTTTGGACCAGCTACTGAAATAACCAAAGAATCTACATCCTTGTCTTTTGTTAAGTTTGTTAAAATTTCATCAAAGCCTTTAATACAAGATAATTGAATCTTGTTTGTTTCGTTTAGAGATGAAAAATTGCCATCAGAATATGCGTATCTTAAATTTGTACCACCAATATCTATTAATAAAACTTTATTCATAATCTTCAGATAATAATTTGCAGTTCTTCATTTCCATATTATTTACGTATTTGATTGAGTGAATGTCTACTACCCAGTCACCACTAGTTGCTAGTTTTGCTCTTGAAGTTATAGATGATATTTCAAAGCTATCATTATTTAAACAACTAAAAGGCATTGTGATTTTTTTCCATGTTCCTAGTGACTCATCTTTTAATAAATTAGATAAATCAAATGCTTTATAGCATTCTTTTGTTCCTGATATATTTATTTGATTTAAATTTTTAGAGCATTGCATGACTAGCTCAATTTTTTTATCTGATGATGATTGAGGTTTTAAAATTAGCTCCAGGGATCCATTTTTCATATACGTTAAATCTTCACTTGATCCGCTAGATATTTCCCAAAACTTCATGGTGTTCTTTTTACCAAAGTCTATTCTTTTTGCATCATCTTGTTTTTTATAATCAAACTTTGATATTAAAATTCCAGCTTTTTCATTTTTATAAATGTCTGCACTTATGCCCTCGTATATCTGCTCATTTTTATCAGAATCATAGTATGAAATTATTTCTTTGTATGATGGATATGCAGAACCTAAGAAAAGAGTAATCTCATCTCTTTGAGGGATGGACTCTTTAATATTTATAGAATCGCGGTAATTTTCATCAGCATAAGTTAATCCAAAACCATAAGGGAAAAGTGGATCGTATTTTTTGTCTCCATAATTCAAGCTTGTTTGATGTGAAAACTTAGGCCATGAATATGATAATTTCCCTTTAAAATCAAAATTTATTGCATTATTTTTGTTAGTAAAAATAACATCTGTAATGCCTTCGATAGCTGTTCCAGGAAGCCACAATTGAACAAAAGAGTCTGATAAGTTAATTTCTTCATTTACAATCAGCGGTCTTCCTGAGATAAATAAAGAAACAGATGGAATTTTTTTATCTGCAATGTCTCTCATATATTTTAAGAATCTTTTATCCTGATTTTCATAAAATATATGCTTTCTGTCGCCATCGCCTTCAGCATAAGGGTCTTCACCATAAACAAAAATAACTACGTCAGGTTGTTTTTCATAGTCAGAAGAATTTGAGAATTCAGCACTACCACCATTATTTTCTGCCTTTAATTTGATAGCTTCATAAATACTTTTAGAATTTGGAAATTCACTATTTTGATTTTCTCTTCCCTGCCAAGTAATAGTCCAGCCGCCCATATGCTTTGTGATTTTATTAGCGGAATCCCCAATAACAAGGATATGTTTTCCAGATTTGATAGGAAGTGTGTTGTTATTGTTTTTAAGAAGGACTATTGATTCTCTTACAGCTTGTCTTGCAATTGCTCTGTGCTTGTTATCTCCAATATAGTTATGTCGATATAGATGAGGCTTTCTTCCATCAAACATACCTAATAAATATTTGACTGATAATATATTTTTTACAGCCTCATCAAGCCTCTGGATGGATATTTCTCTATTTCTTACTTGATCTAGAGTATTCTCATATAAAGGTTTCCATTCATCTGGTGCCATAAAAATATCCACACCTGCATTAAATGATTGAGGGCAGTTTTCTTTTGAACATCCTGGAACTTGTCCATGACCGTTCCAGTCACCAACCACCAATCCATCAAAACCCATTTGTTCTCTTAAAATATTCTGTAAAAGATAATCACTACCGTGGGCTTTCTCTCCATTCCATGAATTAAAGCTTGCCATTACAGTTTGAATACATGAACCTATTGCAGCAAAGTAAGGTTCTCCATGAATATCTCTCAGTTCTTGTTCGCTTATGATTGTATTTCCTTGATCAATGCCGTCTTTAGTGCCGCCATCTCCAAGAAAATGTTTTGCAGTAGCTAAGACATGGTTGTCATCCAAGAAGCTGTCACCCTCTCCCTGAAGACCAAGAATCATTGCTTCTCCAAGCAAAGAAACTAATTCAGGATTTTCAGAATAACCCTCATATGTTCTCCCCCATAAATCATTTTGTGGAACAGCAATGGTTGGTGCAAAAGTCCAAGGTATACCTGTAGAAAGCACTTCCTTTGCAACAGCCTCACCAATGCTCTTAACTAGATCTGGATTCATAGTTGATCCGAGACCAATATTGTGAGGAAAGATCGTTGCTCCAATTACATTATTATGTCCATGTACAGCATCAGTACCCCATAGAATTGGTATAAGAACACCATTAACAACTGGAGATGCGTTATAAAACTCTTCACTTAACTTTTTCCAATCCTCAACAGAACTATTTTTATTTTTATTAGGAAATTTACCGCCACCATTTAAAAAGGTTCCTAATTGATATTTCTTTGCGTCCTCAGGCGTAACTTCATCAATATCAGGCATAATAATTTGCCCAACCTTCTGTTCTAAAGTCATATTTTGAATTAAATTGTCTATAAATTTAGTATCAACTGAAACAGAGCAATATTTATCATTGGACCAATCAATGTTTTCTCTACTAGTTATAGATGAAGAGTCATGACTGTCGCATGATGAAATAAGTAAAATGTATGTAAGTAGATAAATATTTTTCTTCATACTTCTTTTTTTATGCAAAAGTTATATAGATAAATGCCAAAACACTTACTACGATTATAGTGTTTATATTGAAAGACCTAGAAGTTGTAAAATCTATTCCATTTAAATCAATAGCCTTAGCCTGTACTTGATATCCTTGAATTAAGGCTGTCATGTAACATGCAAATCCAGAGATAAAGAAAACTATTCCCATTCTATGTATGTATGGTAATTCTGGAAAAGCAAAACTTATAAAAACAGATAAAACTAATGAAGATATTGCTGCTACCAGTGTAGATAAGGTTGTAGCTTTGTTCCAAAATAAGGCAACTAAAAATATAACTAATATTCCTGGTGTAAAAAGACCGGTAAAGTTTTGGATATATTGAAATATAGAATCAAAGCTACCTAAAAGTGGCTTTGCAACTATTACAGCAATTAATAAAGAAACAATAACAGTGTTTCGTCCAATGCTGATTAATTTTGATTCAGAGACATGATTCTTAGAAAACTTTCTATAAATATCCATCGTAAAAATAGTGCTAATACTATTTGTCATAGAGGCTAGCGATGAAACGATTGCAGCTATAAGGGCTGCAAAAGTTAAACCTAATAGCCCATTTGGTAAAAGAGACATCATGGTTGGATAAGCTTGATCAGATTTTTCAAGAACTGGAAATAAAATTGCTGCGCATATACCTGGCAACACAATTACCAAAGGCATTAACAACTTTAAATATGCAGCAAACATCACACCCTTTTGAGCTTCTTTGATTGATTTAGCACCAAGTGCTCTTTGAGTGATATATTGATTAAAGCCCCAATAGGCAAAATGACCAATCCATACCCCTGCACCAAGTAATATCCATATGCCTGGAAGATTTTCATACGATGGATTATCTGGCGAAAGAATCATATCAAATTTTTCTGGGAGCTCCTGGTAAACAATAGTTAAACCACTGAGAACACCAGAGTCATCAGAGATTATATTCAAAGCTATGTAAGAAACAGCAAGACCTCCAAATATCAAGAGAACAACCTGAACAATATCTGTCATTGCAACAGCTTTAAGGCCTCCAGACAGAGAGTAAGCTAGTGATAATAATGCTAATAAAATTAGACCATTAACTAAAGATAAACCTGTTAAGGTGTTAATAGCAATTGAGCCAAGCCAAAGCACTGTTGTTAGATTTATAAAGATATAGACAGTAAGCCAAAAGAAAGAAAGAACTAAACTTACTCTTCTATCAAATCTTTCCTCTAAAAATTGAGGCATCGTATAAATCTTTTTTTCAAGAAATAAAGGAAGAAAAAATTTTGCCATCACAATTAAAGCTATTGCTGCTGTTAATTCCCAAACTGCAATTGCCATGCCAACTACAAAGCCCTGGCCAGACATGCCAATAATTTGTTCTGCTGAAATATTTGCTGCTATTAATGATGCGCCAATTGCCCACCAAGGAAGAGACCGACCTGCTAAAAAATAATCTTCTGCAGTCCTTTCTTTACCTGAGGATGTTCTTGAAACATATGTTGCGAGAGAGATAATGCCAATACAATAAAGACTTACAATAATCCAATCTAATGTGTTAAACATTACCCTCTCCTTAGGTTAACTTTTAGTAATTAATTCTTTTGATTCTTTTAAATTATTTTTAATCTCGGACCATGATTTTGAATTAATTAAATCAGGCGATATTAAAGCTGATGCTCCAACAGCGATTACATTATCTAAAGCCAAATAACTTAATGCATTTCCATTTGTAATTCCACCTGTTGGAATAAATTTTATATCAGAAAATACTGATTTATAGGCTTTAAGTCTATCTACACCTCCTGAAAGCTCAGCTGGAAAAAATTTAAGAGTATTTAGACCAGCTTCATTGGCTTTCATAATTTCTGATGGTGTCTGAACACCAGGTATTAAAGGGATATTCTTTTGTTTTCCGTAATTTAAAAGATTTTCAGAATAGCCAGGAGTAATTAGGAATGAAGCGCTTGCATTAATAGCAAGGTCAATATGTGATTTAGATCTTATTGTACCTACTCCTAAATGAACTTCAGGAAATTTATTAAATTCATCGATTATATCTAGAGTTCTCTCGTCTCTTAATGTAATTTCTATGAGCGGAATTGAAGCTTCAACCAAAACCTCACATAAGGGTTCTACATCCTCCCTTGAAGTTATAGTTGTTAAAGGAATTAACTTAGTTTCATTAATAATATTGAATATACTCATTAGAAAATAGATGCTCCAGTTTCTACAGAACCAACTTTATCCCTAAATGATTTAAAGAGCTCTCTGCCAATTCCTTGATTGCTATGATTAATTTCTGCATGGGTTCTTTTCTCAAGAATATTATTCTCAACTAATAGCTTAAAGGTTCCTTTTTTAATATCTAATTCAATTAAATCGCCATTGTTTATAAGACCAATAGCACCCAAGTTTTTTGCTTCTGGAGTAATATGAATCACAGCCGGGACACTTCCAGAAGCACCTGACATTCTTCCATCAGTAATAATAGCTATATCAAAGCCCTTTGATTGAAGAACATTTAATGGTGAGGTCAGCTTGTGAAGCTCTGGCATACCATTTGCTGATGGACCCTGGCCTCTTACTACAATTATTAAATCTTTATTTAATTCACCTTCATTAAACGCTTTTAAAACGTCTTCCTGATCATCAAATACAACTGCAGGAGCTTTAATAACCTTATCAGGATTTTTTAGTGCAGAGGTTTTAATGACACCCTTGCCAATGTTTCCATTTATTAATTTCAATCCACCAGTTTGTCTGAAAGGATTATTAATATCTCTAATAATACTTTGATCTAGAATTATTGATTTATCTTTCCATATTAGACTTTCATCTTGAATCTCTAATTTATTTCTATATACACCCAACCCATAACCAAGAAGAGTTTGAACATCATCAAATAAATAACCGCCATCAAGAAGAGAACCAATGAATGCTGCAACACCTCCTGAGTTATGGAATTCATTTACATCAGCTGTTCCATTTGGATATACATTTGCAATTATTGGTGTGATAGATGCTATCTCATCAATATCTTCTATAGTTATTTTGAAACCACCAGCCTCAGCCATAGCTATTAAGTGAATTGCTAAATTTGTGGACCCGCCGCTAGCAATTAAACCAACAATAGCATTGACCCAACTCTTTGAATCAAGCATTTCACCCATTTTTATATCTTTTTCTTTTAGGTCTAAAATGCATTCGACAGTTTTATCTATTAATAATTCTCTCTCTTTAGTGTTAGGTTGAAAAAATGATGCACTCGGTAGTTGAAGACCCATCACTTCCATTATTAACTGATTGGTATTAGCAGTTCCATAGAAGGTACAAGTGCCTGAACTATGATATGCAGATTGTTCAGATGATATCAATGCAGACCTATCTATTTCTCCACTTGCATACTTTTTTCTGTTAGCTGATTTTTCTTCATTTGAAATTCCAGTAGGCATAGGTCCAGCAGGAAGCATGGCTATTGGAAAGTGTCCAAATGATAGAGCACCTATAACTAATCCAGGTACAATTTTGTCACACACACCTAGACATATACCAGCATCAAAAACATTATGTGAAAAAGCTACAGCAGTAGATAAGGCAATAACATCTCTGCTAAATAATGAGAGCTCCATCCCAGGCTCACCCTGAGTAATTCCATCGCACATAGCAGGAACACCACCAGCAACTCTTGCTATGGCATTTCTTTTTTCAGATGAATTTTTAATAACATCTGGGTAGTCCTTTAAGGGGGCATGAGCTGAAAGCATATCATTGTATGCAGAAACTATACCGATGACTGTCCCACCACTAGCTCCTTGATCTTGTTGTGCTTTATCGCATGAAGCAAAGGCATGAGCGATATTACTACATCCCATATTATCTCTTGCAGATTTTGATTGCTCTGAAGAAAATTTTATTTTTTCTAAATAATTAGACCTTAAATCTTTACTTCTTTCTTCGATTCGATCTTTAATATTTATTAATTGTTTATTCATTTTGATTTTTTTGATGATCCGTTTTTCCAAGATCTAAAATCTCTTTTTAGAAGTAAATCTGCATTTGATGGACCCCAACCCCCTGATATGTACTCTTCCATAGGGACATCTTGCGATTTCCATAGATTAATAATGTTATCTATCCACTTCCATGATGCTTCAATTTCATCACGTCTTACAAATAATGATGGATTACCTCTGATAACATCTAAAAGCAATCTTTCATAACAATCCTGATGACCTAATTCATGATAGTCATGCAGATTTAAATCCAATGGAAGTTCTTCTAAATCATATCCAGATACTCCAGGTTGTTTGGTATTAAGCTTTAAATCAATTCCTTCATCAGGGTGAATTCTTAAAACAAGCTGGTCTGGTTTTAATGCAGCTTCTTTTGAAAAAATATTATGAGGTACAGATTTATACCTCACAACTATCTCAGATGATTTTGAGTGCATCCTTTTTCCTGTTCTTAAATAAAAAGGAACGCCTGACCATCTCCAATTATTAATTTCAAGTTTAAGAGCAACAAAGGTTTCAGTATTATTTTTTGAATCAACACCATTCTCGTCTAAATAGGCACATGCTGGCTCACCTTTTGAGATACCATCAAGATACTGTGCTCTAACTGAATTTAAAGCAATTGTCTCTTCTGTAAAAGGTGCTAAAGACTTAAGAACTTTTAGTTTCTCATCCCTTACCGATTCACTTTGAATCGATACAGGTGGTTCCATCGCAATTAAGCATAAAATCTGTAGTAAATGGTTTTGTACCATATCCCTTAAAGCACCAGTTTCATCATAATAGCCACCGCGATCTTCAACACCCAAATCTTCTGCGACAGTAATTTGAATATGGTCTATAGCTGAGTTTGACCAACTTTTTTCAAAAATAGTATTTGCAAATCTTAGCGCTAAAAGATTTTGCACCGCTTCTTTACCTAGGTAATGATCTATTCTATAGATTTGGGTTTCATCGAAACCAGCTGACAATGAATTATTTATATCCTCTGCTGATTCGAGGTCTGTTCCAATAGGTTTTTCAACTACAACACGGCAATTATCTTGAATTAAGTTATTTTCTTTTAAGCAGGTTGCTATTTGCTTATATAAATTTGGCGGAGTAGCCAAATAATATACAACAGCTTTATTAGTTGGAATATTGTTAATATTTTTCCAATCTTCTTTTGAATTTATATCAATTTTTATATAACTCAATCTTTTAGAAAACCTTTTCCAAGCCTCATCATTTTCATTAAATCCTGGAAAGTGCTTTATTAGTGATTCTTGAACCATAGAAGTATAGTCATCAACTGATATATCTCTCGATCCAAGACCTATAATTTCACTATCATTATTTATATTTCCAAGTGTTTCTTGTCTGAACATAGCAGGTATCAATTTTCTATTGGATAAATCTCCAGTTCCACCAAAAAGATATAAATTAAATGTATTAAGATCCATTGAAAGATTCCTTTAAAGATTGAATTTGATTTAACTGTTTAGATAGCTCTGAAACAAATCTTGCTGCATATGCTCCATTGATCACTCTATGATCATAGGAGAGTGAAACTGGTAAAAGCTTTTTATTAACGACTTTCTTATTATCTAAATAAAGGTTATCAAACGGTTTTGATAAACCCAATATTGCAACTTCAGGTGGATTAATAATTGGTGTGAAGTATTTTCCACCAATGCCACTTAATGAGGATATTGTAAATGTTGCGCCTTTGAGCTGATCTACTTTAAGCTTTCTTTCTTTAGCTAGGTTAGCTAAGCTCATTACGTTGTTAGAAATCTCCAATATAGTCTTTTTATCAGCATCTTTGATATTTGGGACGATTAATCCTTCAGGAGTATCTACAGCAACACCAATATTAAAATAATCCTTTAAAACCACTGTATCTAAATTTTTATTTAAGGATGTGTTCATCAAAGGGTACAGTTTTAAGGTTTCTACTGTAGCTTTGATAATGTAAGCTAATGGAGAAACTTTTGTCTTATGTTGCTTATTAAGATCTGCACGCAATGCTAATAAATCTGTTATGTCAGCATCGTCGTGTTGAGTAACGTGAGGAATATTTATCCATGAGGTATGCAGATTTTTCGATGCTGTCTTTTGAAATTTTGAAAGTTTTTCAAAACTAACGCTTCCCCATTTTGAAAAATCTATATCTGGTTGAGAGTGTTGAAAACCGACCTGAGTTGAACCACTATTTAATCTTTGTGAAACAAATGCGTGAAGATCTTCTTTTAAGATTCTGCCTTTTGGACCAGAGCCTTTAACCTCTAATAAGTTTATTCCGAACTCTCTAGCAAGTTTTCTAGTTGCTGGTCCTGAATGAACTGATGAATTTTTATAGTTTATTGGTTGGATATTTTGGGTTATTTTTTGAGGTGTTTCTTTGACTTTATCTGATTTAGTCACATCAGTTTTAGTAACAATATTTTCAATTTTGTTAGTTTTTTTAGAAGCTTTTTTTATAGTTTCTATCTCTACGAAAGGCATTCCTTGTTTAACCATATCACCAACATTAATGAGGATATTTTTAACCTCTCCGTTAACCGAAGCAGGTATTTCCATTGCTGCTTTGTCAGTTTCAAGAATCATAATTGAATCTTCAGACTCAACTTTTTGACCCACCTCTACACAAACTTCAATTACCTCTACCTCATCAACATCACCAAGGTCAGGAATCAAAGGTTTAGCTAAAGTTAGCTCATCACCAGAAGTATCATTTGTTATTTCTTCATTTGATTCAGTTAGATTATTTTCATCCTCATCTTCAGAAGTATCCATTTCCTCTGTTGATGTTTCAAAAACCTCTATCTCTACGAAAGGCATTCCTTGTTTAACCATATCACCAACATTAATGAGGATATTTTTAACCTCTCCGTTAACCGAAGCAGGTATTTCCATTGCTGCTTTGTCAGTTTCAAGAATCATAATTGAATCTTCAGACTCAACTTTTTGACCCACCTCTACACAAACTTCAATTACCTCTACCTCATCAACATCACCAAGGTCAGGAATATTAATTTGGCTAATAGTGGACATTAAACTTCCCAAGGATTTGGCTTTAATGGGTCAACCTCAATATCATCATAAATCTTCTTAAGCTGAGTTTTATCCATTATTTTATTTTTGTGAAGAGTATATGCAGCTGCTCGAACTATGCTATTCGCATCAATCTCAAAAAACTCTCTTAAGCTTTCTCGTGAATCACTTCTACCAAAACCATCTGTACCTAAGACTGTGTAATCAGACTTAATATAAGGTCGAATTTGTTCTGCATATGATCTCATATAGTCAGTTGATGCAACAACAGGTATTGGATTGTCTTCAAAACACTCTTCAACATATGTTTTTTGTTCTTTTTTGGTTGGATTTAACTGATTGATTCTTTCAATCTCCATTCCGTCTTTACGAAGTAAGTTAAAACTTGTAACACTCCATACTTCAGATTCAATGCCGTAAGTACTTAGCAACTCTTTAGCTTTAATAGATTCATTAAGGATAGAACCTGAACCAAGGAGTCTTATAACTGGTTTTTTTGCAGGCAATAATTTATACATACCTTTAATGATTCCTTCTTCAGCTCCCTTTGGCATTGGTGGATGCTCATAATTTTCATTCATTGTTGTGATGTAATAAAAATAATTTTTTTGTTCAACATACATTTTTTGAATACCATCTTTAATAATCACTGCGATTTCGTATGAAAAAGTAGGATCATAAGATAAACAATTAGGAATAGTTGATGAAAGGATATGACTATGTCCATCCTGATGTTGAAGCCCTTCACCATTAAGTGTTGTTCTGCCAGATGTTGCGCCAATTAAGAAACCTTTTGCCTGAGAATCTCCAGCTGCCCATGCCAAATCATGAATTCTTTGAAATCCAAACATTGAATAAAATAAATAAAATGGAATCATTGGGAAGTCATAATTGGTGTATGCTGTTGCCAAAGCAGTCCATGCAGAAAAGGCTCCAGCTTCAGTAATACCCTCCTCAAGCATCACGCCTTCTTTAGATTCCTTATACCACATGACCTTATCTGCATCTTCAGGCTCATAATTTTGACCAGCAGATGAATAAATACCTACTTGTCTAAATAATGCTTCCATACCAAAAGTTCTAGCTTCATCAGGAACAATTGGGACGATTCTTTTACCTATTTCTTTATCTTTTAATAAATCTGTTATAACTCTGACAGTTGCCATTGTGGTTGAAATAGTTCTTCCTTCTGAACCTTGATAAAGTTTTGAAAATGACTTGTCATCTGGCATTTTTAAAACTTTAGAGTCTTTCCTTCTTCTAGGAATAGGTCCGCCAAGCTTAGCTCTAGTTTTCTTAAGATACTGCATTTCAGGTGAGTCTTCAGGCGGTCTTACATACGGTATTTGTTCAATATCTTCATCTGTAACAGGTATATTAAATTTATCTCTGAATGCTTTGATATTATCCAATGATAATTTTTTAACTTGATGAGTTGTATTATCGGCCTCTCTTGAACCAACTCCATAACCTTTTGTTGTAAGAGCTAAAATTACTGTTGGAGCTCCTGATGAATTTACAGCTTTATGATATGCAGCATAAACTTTATAAGGATCATGACCGCCTCTATTAAGCCTGTATATATCTTCATCAGTTAAATCTTCAACAATTTTTAAGACATCAGGATCTTTAGCAAAGAAATTTTCTCTAGTATATGCCCCACCTTTTGCTTTAAAGTTCTGCATTTCTCCATCAAGGACTGCATCCATAATATCTTGAAGTTTACCTTCTTTATCTTTAGCCATTATTGGGTCCCATTTTCTTCCCCAAACAACTTTAATCACATTCCATCCAGCACCTCTAAATGATCCCTCTAACTCTTGAATAATTTTTCCATTTCCTCTCACAGGTCCATCTAGTCTTTGCAGATTACAATTAATAACAAAAATTAAGTTCTCAAGACTTTCTCTTCCTGCAAGCGCAATAGCACCTTTTGACTCCGGTTCATCCATTTCACCATCACCACAAAAGACCCATACTTTTCTATCGTTTCTAGGCACAAGTCCTCTTGCTGACATATATCTCATGATATGAGCTTGATAAATTCCCATAATTGGACCCAACCCCATAGATACAGTAGGAAATTGCCAATATTCTGGCATTAACCATGGGTGCGGATATGAAGAAAGTCCAGGTTTTTTAACTTCTCTTCTAAAATTATCTAGATCCTCTTCATGCAAATAACCTTCAAGAAAAGATCTTGCATAAATACCGGGAGAAGAGTGTCCTTGATAATATATTAAATCTTCAAGCTGGCCTTCAGATCCTCTAAAAAAGTAATTAAAGCCTACATCATATAATGTAGCAGCAGACGAAAATGTTGAAATGTGGCCGCCTAAATCATCATCATTTTTATTCGCTCTTAAAACCAAAGCTAATGCATTCCACCTGATAAGAGACCTAATTCTTCTTTCCATAAACAAATCACCAGGCATTTGAGCTTCATCTTTTACAGGAATAGAGTTTCTGAATGGTGTTGTTAAGTTATATGTTGGTATTGCGCCTTCTTCATTCAATCTTTTGGCTAGCTTTGTCATAAGAAAGGATGCTCTGTCTACTCCCTCCTCTTCAATTACGCTATTGATTGCTTCTAACCATTCACTCGTTTCTATTGGATCTTTGTCTTCTGGATTCATATATATACTTTAAAATGTAAGCATAATTTTACGATAGATTATGTTAAAAATATACAATATTGTGCATTTATCTTAAATATTGTAAATAAATTACAAATCTATATAATTATCAGAATGATTCTAGATACATTAGTAAATGGAGAAGTTAAGTTAAGTAAATCTGAAAAATGGATAGCCTTATCTGTTTTAAATAACCCAACTAAAGTAATTAATCAATCAATTACATCACTTGCTGAAGAGGCTGGCGTAAGTTTGCCCACTGTTAACAGGTTTTGTAAGAAATTGGGTTTTGATGGTTACCCTGCTTTCAAAATACAAATAGCTCAAGAAATTACTAATACAAATGAACTTCTTGATAGATTTAATGTGGATAAGGACACTCCAGAAGTAGTAAAAAGAGTTATGACAGATATTCAATCTACGATAGTTAATGTCGGTCAAAACTTAAACGCTGAATCAATAGATAAGGCTACTGATTTATTAGCAAATGCAAAAAGTATTACCTTCTTTGGATTAGGTGGATCTGGGCCTGTTGCATTAGATGCTCAGCATAAATTTTTCAGATTCGGTGTACCTGTAGTCGCTCATACTGACTATATTAATCAAAGAATGATAGTCTCAATGATGAAAGAAGGAGACGTATTAGTACTTATTTCTTTCACAGGAAGAACTACTGAAATTGTTGAGACTGCCAAAATAGCGAAGAAAAATGGTGTAAAAACTATAGCACTAACTTCTGAAGACTCCCCTCTTGCTAGACTTTCTAATGTGGTACTTCATATTCATACTCACCTAGAAAATAACCTTCATATACCTATGACGTCAAGATTGGCTCATTTGGCTATTATTGATATTCTATCAGCAACTGTTCAAGCAAGGTTTGGTAAAGTTTTTGATAGCAGAAAGGATGAAGTTATTAAAAATATCGAAAAAACTAGAGTTTAATTTAATTATCTATTTAAGTTTTTAAGTAAAAGTGTTCTTAACTCTTTTGCTAAATCATCATTTATTTCCTTATGTGAACCATTCAATTCACCAGGTATATGATCAAAATTTTTATTATCAAAATTAAAGACATAGTGATTAAACATATTTATCCAATTTTGTTTTTGATGTTCAGGCAAGTCTCTCAATGAAATAATAGAATGCATTAGTGCGTCCATTGGGTTACCCATGTAACTTGGTATATCTCTCCACCAATAATTAACAAGAATATTTAAATCACCAAAACTTTCTACTTGATGCCACCATAAACTTGGAATAAAAATACCATCTCCAGGCTCAAGAATAGCCTGCATTCCATGAGACTCGGCTTCTTTAAATTTTGGATATTTTTCATAGTCAGGGTTTTCAATATCTACAAGACTAATAGGCTGTCCTGCTGGAGTGAGTTCTAAAGGTCCTATATACATATTTTTGAGTTGTGATGGAGGAAAAAGTGTAAATTTTCTTTTTCCTGAACATACAAAAGCAATATTATCTGGCACATCAAAATGAGGAGGAACAATAGTTTTATTACCAACCCAAATACTTTTAAGTGGATTTACGTCTCCTATAAAAAAATTATTATCTTGATCAAATCCAGGCAATACATAGTCCAAAGTTGTTGAACCCATGTATATAGTCCCAGGATTATTTATTTTTTGAGATTCCGATATTGTTTCTAAAACTAAATCTAGTGTGCTTTCTAGTTGTTCAAAACTCATTTGATTTTGATTATTGCCGTATGTAAACTTGTTACCCTTTTCTGGTTTGCTGGCAAAGGCAATAATTCTGTCACTTTCATAAAAATATAAAAGATATTCACAAATCTTTTCGATTGTATCAGTAGATTTCTTTACGATTGGCCAATCAGATACTATCCCTCTAATAACAACTGGATTTTCTGATTGAAGAATGTCGAGAGAAAAATCACTAGCATTTATTTCATTTAAATTTTTATATTCCATTAGGTTATTTACTTCTTTTAAGAGATATTAATTTATTAACATTTCCAATTGAGGCTCCAATCATATAAATATGTTGTAAGTATTGATGAGTATACAGTTTGTATAAGTTTTCTTTGTCTAGATTTTTAAGCTTTTCTTCATCAATAACATATAGACCTTTTAGCTCATGAGATTCACTTTCATTAAAATCTATTTTTATGTCAGCAAGCTTTAGTAAATCAAGACTTGAGATTTCTTTGCAAAAAATGTCTACAGCATTTGCTTCTTTATGAATTGTTGAAAGAATGTTATTGATATAATTTAAATACTCAGAATTTCCTCCATGCTCAAGGAATATTTCATTGCCTTCAGATTCATTTATTCCAGGATGATCTAAATCAATATGCAAGATTTTATTTTCACTCGGTATACCATTCACAACTTCTTTTTGAGAACCAATGTAAAAAGGTAGTCTTTGAATGCTTAAAGGAACATATCTTGAAATCCAAACTCCTTTGCCTAAAAATAAATTTTCATTTTCTTTAAAACCAAGAAGAGCTATCGTTTGCCAAGTATCATTATCTTTATCTTTAGTAAAAAAAATTGGATAGTCTGATTGCAAGGAAGTGTACTCGAGCGGATATACTGGACAAAAATTATAATCAAAACCACTATCAATTTTATAAACAGAATTTACTCTTAATTTTGCATGCTGTTTATTGTTTAATGCTTCTAATTTCATAACCTATTATACAAAAAAGGCTGCTTTTAATTAATAAAAGCAGCCTTAAAAATTTAATTAAAGTGGGGAGACTCTAATTAAAATTTATACCTAGCACCTACTATGTATGTAGTTCCATACTGTCCTAGTGATGATAATTGTTCTTTATATCTAATATAAGTTCTAATTGTTTCACCAGTTAGGTTAAGGCCTTGGGCATATACTTCAAAGTTGTCATTAACATTATATGAAGCATTAAGATCCCACTGCTCATACTCTTCAGTATAAACAGGTGAAGAATGCTGATCGAATCCACCTAAGAATTCATCTCTCCAGTTCCATGAAAGTCTGACTGAATATTTATCAGTTTCATAAAAACCTGAAAGGTTTGCAGAGTCATTCATACCAGTCAATGCAAACTGATAATCTAAAGCTTCTCTGTCAGCTTCTAAATCACCGTTAACAGTTGTGTAGTTTGCTGTAACACCAAAACCATCTCCAAAGAGATGCTGTCCAGCAAATTCAAAACCGTAAAGTAATCCAGATTCTTCATTAACAGTTCTTGATATATTAAAGATAGCTAAAGGATCATCTCCATCAGGAAGAAGGTCTACACCACTAACTCCACCTGAAAGACAGTTGTATACTTTTAAATCAGTATTTTCACCTGCAGCTCTACAAGCTTCAGCAGCTTGTCCAACATATATATCACGAATACCATTTACACTTTCTTGTGTAATTCTTGTTTGAAGGAAATTGTCAACAATTTTTCTCCAATACCCAATAGCAAAGTAACTTCCATCAGCATAATAATTTTCATATGTTAAATCTAAATTATCAGCAACATATGGCATTAAACCTGGGTTACCAACAACAGCATTTCTTTGGTTAACCTGAGGATTACCAACAAAATCTGTAGTAGATCTTAGGTTTCCAATGCCAGGTCTTGAGATGCTTCTGCTGTATGAAAATCTAACGACTTCATTATCAGATATGCCAATTTTAGAATCAAAGCTTGGTAAGAAGAATTTATTTGAACCAGCTCCCTCAGTGAAACCTTTTTCACCTTCTACATAACTAAATTCATTTCCACCAACCCAAGCAATATTTGTTACTGGAGTTTCTAAACCAGAAGATGTTACATCAGTAGATTCGTATCTAAGTCCAGTAACAATATCAACAGGCATTCCATTAAATTCAGTTTCAAAATTAAACTGAACGTAATATGAATTTGTTTCTTCTTTTACTCTTGCATCAGAGTCAATTGGGCCTGGATTAATATTACCTGAGCCATCAGCATTTCTATAATCTGATCCCCATGAAGATGCATTACAGCAATCAATCCACTCACCAGTATTATAAAAACCTTCATAGAAACCAATTAATTGATTCCAATTAGTTCCAAAGTAATATGATGGTCCTTGTCCGCTATTAGAAGCATCACTTAAAATGCTCCCAACATTTTCTCTACTCCACATGTCATCAGGTGCAAATTCTGCTGAAGTTAGCCACCAACCAGCTGGTAGCTGACCAGAGTATCTATTTTGATTTAACCAATCTTGCTCTGCTGTTGCATAACCAAACTTGATTGATCTAAGAGCGCTATCCTCATCTGCATTTTCCCACAGAGCTGATAGGTGCATTTGACTCATGTCATTTTCACTATAGTAATCTGATGAAGCACCGAATAATGTACCAATATCACTAGCTTCGAATTCTTCTTTACCAGCTACGTTAAAGTTGAAAATATGAACTCCTGAACTAGGATATGTAGCAGTTTTTGTTCCAATACACGCAGTAGCACCAAAACAAGTGTTACCAGTAATTAAGAATGTATCACTTCCTACTTCTGGAGCACCTTTTCCTTCAGCTGTTGAGTCATGTGCATCAAAAGTTACAGTTAGATTATCAGAAGCATTCCACTCTAGATTAAATCCTAAAGAATCATTAGTGTTAATTAAGCCACCTCTAGACATGTTACTAGCATAGTCACCACCAGATTCTGTTACAGTTGTAAAAGTACCATTTTCATTAGTGACAGCATTTACAACATTTCCACCACCAACAAACCATATACCGATAGATCTTCTATCTGCAAAAAAGTCTCTTTTAGAGTGTGTGTAGTCAACTGTTGCTCTAACATCATCGCTAGCTTGCCATTGGATAGTAACCTGTGCATTAGTTCTCTCTGTTTGATTATCTAACCACTGATAGTCAGCATCCTGTGGATACCAAGTTGTAGACTTAGTGCTATTATTTGTCCAAACTGCTGGATCAATTCCACCAGTATTGAAGTTTGGCAACCAAGTGTTAACCCTAGCTTTCTCTTCTCTATTATGTCTTTCTTGAGAAGAAGCAGATATAGATACACCGATAGTATCATCAGCAAAAGTATTACTATAAATACCCATAATTTGAGGTGTAGTATCATCACCCATGACGCTATAAGCATCTACAAGTGAAGCATCAAGAACACCAACAAAACCAGGAGCATCAAGCGGTCTTGTAGTTACCATATTAACAGTAGAACCAATACCACCTGTTGGGATTGCAGCATTACCTGTTTTATAAACTTCAACAGCAGCAATTCCAAAAGGAGAAATATCAGCAAAATCAAAAGATCTACCGCCAACTGTTGGCATACTTCTTCCATTTAAAGTAACAAGGTTATATTCTGGCCCTAAACCACGAACAGTGACTCGAGAACCCTCTCCATTGAATCTATCGATAGATACACCAGATATTCTTGCTAAAGATTCAGCTAAGTTAGTATCAGGATATTTACCAATATCTTCTGCTGTAATAGCGTCAACGACACCATCAGCATTTCTTTTTCTATCTAGCGCAGATTTTAAACTTTGCGCATAAGAACCCAGAACAACAACTTCTTCGACAGACTCATCGTCCGTTGATTGGGCTATTGCAGGGACAGAAGCTAAAGAAAGAGCTAGTCCAGATAGGACTACATCTCTCCTTGAGCCTATTTTATTAGTGTACATATGTTTCCCCCATATATATTAATGTTGTATACATCTAGTGGTTCTAAATGTATTGAAAACAAAAATACACCATATGTAAATTAATGCAAGTTTTTTATAAAAAATATATAAAAATGTAAATAATTAACAGTTTTGTATGTATAGGTACAAAAAAATCGTGTTTTAACGTAGTAAAACGTATTAAATTTACTTAATAAAAAAATGCTTTTTATATAAAACTAGAAATCTTTGATAATTTTTATATCAACCTTGTTTTGATTTAAAAGATAATACAGTGGCAATGATTTATCATGTTTTGCTTGATTTAAAACTTCTAATTTTTTTTTGCTAGACACAAGTAAGAAAATATTTTTTGATTCAAGAATCATTGAAAGATTCATACTTGCTCTTTTATGACATGGATCACCCATAGGTTCAGTGAAAAAGATTTCTGCATCTGATTCTAGATCAAAATATTCTGGGTTAGTTTCAATTAGTTTTGGAAATAAAGATGCGAAGTGTCCATCCTCCCCCATTCCTAAAAGCATAACACCAAAAGGTCTTTTTAAATTTATCAATTCTTTAGATTGGTTACATATTGATATGAAATTAGCATTCTTTGCCTTATCTTTAATTAACAAATCATTCACTAATTTTTCATTTGAATCGTCATGATTTATATCTACAACCCTATCATCCACTAATGAAATATTTATATCAGTCCATTTAGTTTGCATGACTGATAGGTCTTTAAATATTTGAACTGGACTAGAACCACCACTGACAATAAAAGTGGATTTTGTATTTTCACAAAGATCTTTTTCCAATTCATTAAAAATAATTTGAGATATATTTTCCATAATTATGATTTTTATTAATTTAAATAAGCTTATTTCTCAGCATAAACAAAATCAATTGCAAACGACCCAACAATATAATCCAACATTTTAAAGATTGATTATTTGTATGGCTTCAGAATGCTCTTCTGAAAAAATGCTGGAAACCATTATAAATTTTAAATCATCTTTATTATCGTAGTAATTTCTAAGAATCTTAGAAACATTTACTAGAGTTTTATCATGATTGGATAAATTAGATAGATAGAATGGAACAGTAGAGCCTACTAAAGAAAGTTGATTCAATGTCTTCTTATTTCCTGTAAATGTAAAAATAGGTATTCCATGAGGTTTTGAATTAGAAATATAATTTGCCGTCTTACCTGTTCTAGTAATTGCAATGATTCCATCAGCGCCTATTGATTCAGCTAAATTTTTTGCCGCTACTCCAATATGCTGCCAATCTGAGTTCGGCATAAAGTTATTTTCATAACCCAAGGTTCTAAATTTTTCAGTTTTTTCTGCAATAGATTTTAGAAAGCTAACACATTCAAATGGATATTTTCCGATACTTGTTTCACCAGAAAGCATTATTGCATCTGCACCCTCATATATAGCGTTAGCAATATCTGTAACTTCAGCCCTTGTAGGAGTTGGGTTTTCAATCATTGATTCAAGTAAATGAGTGGCAACAATCGATCTTCTTCCCCATTTAGCACAAGCATACATTATTCTTCTTTGTATATTAGGTAAATCAACTAGACTGGTTTCAATACCTAAGTCTCCTCTGGCCACCATAACACCCCATGAAGCTCTGCTTATATCATGAATATTATCCAAACCTTCTTGATTCTCAATCTTGGCTATAATTTTTGCTTTTGATTTTTTCTTATCAAGTATTTCTTGAAGCTTTTCTAAATCTTCGGTATTTCTTACAAAAGATAATGCAATGAAATCAACTTTGTTTTTTATGCCAAAGGCAATATCATCAAGATCTTTAGATGTTAATGATGGGAGGTTGACTCTAACACCTGGTAAATTCACATGTCTTTTTGATCCAAGCTTTCCACCATCTAGAACCTTACAGCGAAGCGTCTCTTCATCTTTGGAGAGAACCATAAAGTTAATAAGCCCATTATCAACTGAGATTCTAGAACCCTCGCTTACACTATGAATTAAGTCTTTGTAATTAATTTTTATTGAAGAGGTCTCAACATCAACTTCATCACGAACTGTTAAGGTTACTTCCTCACCAACATTTAATTCTAATGGAAGCTCTGTGTCGCCTGTTCTAATCTCTGGGCCTTGAGTATCAAGCAAGATACCAATTTTTCCTGAATTTAATTTTGATTCTTTGTTTATTTTATTAATGCGATCAATTATTAATTGAGCTGATTTATGGGTTGCATGAGACATGTTTATTCTCGCTACATTCATACCATTATTGTGAAGTTTTCTGAGCGCAGTAAGACTTTCAGTCGCAGGACCAATTGTGCAAATAATTTTTGTTCTAGTAAATTTCATAACAGCTCTTTAAAGCAGGAAGTATATACCTCCTAGAAAATTTTATGCTGTTTCTTTGAGAGAAATAGCAGAAATTTCTTTAATATATAGCGATAATTCTATCATTCTCTTTGAGAAACCCCACTCATTATCATACCAAGCTAGAATTTTAGTTTGATTTCCAATTTGATAAAGATGATTGCTATCAAAAATAGATGATGAGGGGTTATGATTGAAATCTGTGCTTACAAGAGGTAAATCACAGACTGACAAGATTCCTTTGTATTCGCCATTAGCTGCATTTCTAATTATCTCAATTAATTCATTGAGACTAAATGATTTTTCTGTTTCAAAGGTAAAATCTAACATAGAAACATTTAATGTAGGGACCCTTGTTGCCATACCATTAAGTTTTCCATCAAGCTCAGGAATTACTAAACCAATAGCTTTTGCTGCTCCTGTTTTGGATGGAATGATTGATGCTGATGCTGCTCTTGCTCTATATAAATCAGAATGAGCCACGTCTAATAAACTTTGATCATTTGTACTTGCATGAACTGTGTTAACAAGGCCGCTTTTGATTGTGAAGTTTTCATGAATAATCTTAGCAAGTGGTGCTAAACAGTTTGTAGTACACGAAGCATTGGAAATAATTAAGTCGTCGTCTGATAATTCATTATGGTTCACACCAAATACAATAGTTTTATCTGGACTTTGTGCAGGGGCTGAGATTAACACCTTCTTTGCTCCAGCTTTAATATGATTTGAAGCAGCTTCTTTGGATGTAAATATTCCAGTGCATTCAAAAACTATATCTATATCAAGTTCTTGCCATGGCAAATCTGCTGGATTTCTTTCTGAGAAATATTTAATAGAAGATTTATCTATTTTTATTTCATTATTTTCAATTTTGATCTCATTGTTAATCGATCCATGAATAGAATCATATTTAAGTAAATGAGCATTTGATTCTATTTTTCCTAAATCATTGATGGCTACTAACTCCAATTCACCACCTTGGTTTGAAAGATATCCAGCTTCAATTAAATGCCTAGTAATATTTTTACCTATTCTTCCAAATCCGTTAATTGCAATTTTCATAATTATTAGTTTTTTATAAATGTAAATTATTTACAATATTTTAAATTAATATGATATATTGTATAATATTTTCATTAATATACAAAATTAACCCTGCTTATTAAAGGGTTTTAAATAATACTTAGTAGTCTTTATGAGCGAATTAATCTCTTCAGGAATAAATTTAATGCTTACTGGCATGATTACTGTATTTATTTTCCTAGCAATATTAATAATATTAATAAATATATCAGCCCTTCTCTTCAAGGATGATATTAAAGCTGAAGAACTAAATTTAAATATGCCCTCAGCTAAAAGATCTCATGAAGTACCTAAAGAGCATTTAAAAATAATAAACCTAATCAACAAGAGAATTTTTAATGGATAAGAAAAAAATAGGTGTCACAGAAGTAGTACTAAGAGATGGTCATCAATCATTATTGGCTACAAGACTTAGATATGAGGATATGGAATCTATCCTAGCCCATATGGACTCAATAGGATTTTGGTCGGTTGAATCATGGGGAGGAGCAATATTTGATTCATGTATAAGATATCTTGGCGAAGATCCATGGGACAGAATAAAAAATATAAAGTCTAAAATGCCTAATACGCCTCAGCAGATGCTATTAAGAGGCCAAAACCTACTTGGATATAAACATTACTCGGATGAGATTGTCTTTAAATTTGTTGAAAAATCTAAAGAAAATGGTGTTGATGTTTTTAGAATTTTTGATGCTCTAAATGATACAAGAAATATGGAAACTGCTATAAAAGCTACCATTGATGTAGATGGTCATGCTCAAGGCACCATGTCCTATACCACAAGCCCAGCACATAATATGCAAACATGGTTGGATTTGGCTTTAAAACTTCAAGATCTTGGATGTCATACACTTACTATAAAAGATATGGCTGGGCTACTAGACCCTTATATTGGGTATGAGCTTGTATCTAAACTTAAAGAGAGGATTGAGATTCCTATTCATCTTCATAGCCATGCCACTACTGGAATGTCTACAACAACAGCAATTAAGTGTATTGAAGCAGGATTAGATAATGTTGATACTTCAATATCATCAATGAGTATGACCTACGGGCACTCAGCAACTGAGACTATAGTTGGTATATTAAAAGATACAGAATATGAGACAGATATTAAGATAGATAATTTAGCTCCGATTGCAAAACATTTTAGAGAAGTTAGAAAAAAATATGTTGATTTTGAAGGATCGCTTAAAGGTGTTGATGCAAGAATTATTACTTCTCAAGTTCCTGGAGGAATGCTTACAAACCTTGAAAGCCAGCTTAAAGAACAAAATGCGATTGATAAATTTGATGAGGTAATAGATGAAATTCCAAATGTTCGATCTGATTTAGGATATATACCACTTGTAACTCCTACATCACAAATTGTAGGAACACAGGCAGTAATAAATGTGCTTAATGATGAGAGGTATAAGGTTATAACAAAGGAAACTCAAGCAATTCTAAAGGGTGAATATGGTAGAACTCCTGCAGATGTTGATAAAAGATTACAGGATAAAGTTCTTGGTGATGAAGATCCAATAACATGTCGTCCTGCAGATCTCATAGATGAAAATGAGTATAAACTCACGAAAGAGAAGTATTTAAAATCACTAGAAGAAAATAATATTATCGTTGATGATACTGAAGAAAATATACTTATCTATACCCTCTTTCCTGAAATAGGATTAAAGTTCTTAGAAAATAAAGAAAACAAAGATTATTTCGAAAAATCTCCAACTCAGTTAAGTGAAGAAAAAAATGGATATTATAAAGTTGTAATAGATGAAACAGATTATCTGGTTAAGTATTCACAAACTGATGAACCAGAAATAATAAACGGTAATTCAAATTCAGAACTTCAATCAAATAATAAGCCTGTATCAGATGAAACTGGTATGGTTGTAAATGCTCCACTAGCTGGAAATATTTTTAGAATTGAAAAAAATATTGGTGATACTGTAAGCAATGATGAAACTGTTATTGTTTTAGAAGCGATGAAAATGGAGACAACAATCAAAACACCTACTAATGGAAAAATTAAACAGATGTTTATCAAGAATGGTGATAAAGTCCAGTCAGGCGATCCTTTGTTTGAGGTAGTTTAATGAACTTAATTGAATTTTTTTCAACACTAGGAATATTTAGCATAACAATAGGACAATCTATAATGATTCTTGTTGGATTGCTTTTAATATACCTTGCAATAAACAAAAAATTTGAGCCATTACTGTTACTCCCTATTGGATTTGGTGCTTTATTAACAAATATTCCTGAAATCGGTTTATCTATGAGTCCAATAGAAAAACTTATTTATGCCAATAATCCCGCTGAAATAAGCACTGTTATTTCTGAACTATCTATTACTGGATTAAATCTTTCTGAGTTTTTAAAGAATGCATCGTTTAGCGAACTTCAGTTGTTAAATATTGCTGCGCAAAATTTAGGTTACAGTCCTGGTATCTTATATATATTTTATGAAACAGCTATTGGATCTGGTATAGCTCCGTTATTAATATTTATGGGTGTTGGTGCCATGACAGATTTTGGCCCACTTTTGGCAAACCCAAAGACATTAATATTGGGAGCAGCTGCTCAGTTTGGTATTTTTGCAACAGTTATGGGTGCTCTTCTATTAGATTATTATGGATTGATAGAATTCACCTTAAAACAAGCTGCTGCAACTGGCATAATTGGTGGTGCAGATGGTCCAACTGCTATATATGTCTCATCAATCCTTGCACCTGAATTATTAGGACCAATTGCTGTAGCTGCATACTCATATATGGCTTTAGTCCCATTAATCCAGCCACCAATAATGAAAGCTTTAACAACAGAGAATGAGAGAACTATTTCTATGGTACAACTAAGGAATGTATCTCAAAAAGAAAAAATAGTCTTTCCAATTATGCTTTTTTTACTTGTCGGGTTATTGCTACCTAGTGCGGCACCGCTATTAGGTATGCTATGTCTTGGAAATCTGATGAAAGAATCTTTAGTGGTAGATAGATTAAGTGATGTTGCGCAGAATTCTTTGATTAATATAGTCACAATATTTTTAGGTTTATCTGTCGGATCAAAACTAGCAGCAGATAAATTTTTATCACCCGAAACCTTAGGTATTTTAATTCTAGGTATGGTGGCATTTGCTATTGGAACTGCAGCCGGAGTTTTAGTAGCAAAACTTATAAATGTATTTAGTAAAACTAAGATTAATCCATTAATTGGAGCAGCTGGGGTTTCAGCAGTACCGATGGCAGCTAGGGTTGTTAATAAAGTTGGACTTGAATACAACTCACAAAATCATCTACTAATGCATGCAATGGGACCAAATATAGCCGGTGTTATAGGCTCTGCAGTAGCTGCAGGTGTAATGATTAAATTCTTAAGCTAAATTCCAGGCGAAAAAAAACAGAGACTAGCTCTGTTTCTTTAAATTCGAGTTCCTTAGGGGTCCAAAGTGAGATTTTCTCTGGCTCCTTGAGTTCTTTCTCTTGAACTCTTGGTGGGTTACTAAGCTCTTTTTTATCGTCGACTCTTAATAACGCTTTCACCCTATGGGCTCTTCCTTCTTGACCTCTCTAACTCCCGTCTGCAG
>CACEBI010000004.1 GCA_902557705.1 uncultured SAR86 cluster bacterium | reverse complement strand
AAAAAATGTATGTTTCTACCAAAAAAAGATCCCTTAACTAACTATAAATCTTCATCTAAGTCTTTAGATAGAATTTTTGATATCGCAAACCAATTGCCCAAACTCCTGCTTACAGGGAGAGTTCAAGAAACTATAGATAATTTAAAGGTAAATGACCTTTCGATAAAACACCTAATTAAAAATAATGATATGAGTGAAATAAAACTAGCTATGGTTCATTTAAGTTTTATTTCTCATGCTTATATATGGGGCTCTAAAACTCCATCAAAAATTCTTCCTGAAGTTGTTGCAAAACCTTGGGTAAATTTATCAAGTATTTTAGGAAGACCGCCGATATTAAGTTATGCAAGTTATTGTCTTGATAATTGGTACAGGATAAATCCTAAAGAAGAAATTAGTTTAGAAAATGTTGGACTCATTACTAATTTTTTAGGCGGTGTTGACGAAGATTGGTTTGTAACAATTCATGTTTGCATAGAAAATGCTGCTTCAGATGCTATTCATGCCGCATCTCAACTATCAAAATTAAAAGAATCAGACTCCATTGCTACATATTCAAAATACCTTAAACAAATTATTAAATCATTAAGGCAAGTTAATGATATTTTTTCTAGAATGCCTGAAAAATGCGATCCCTATGTTTATTACCATAGAGTTAGGCCATTTATATTTGGTACAAAGGATAACCCAGATTTAAAAAAAGGATTAATATATGAAAATCAATATAACAATAAACCACAATTTTTTAGAGGTGAGACGGGAGCTCAAAGCAGCATAATTCCGTATTTAGATGGAGCGCTTGGTATCTATCATACTGAAGATCATTTAAGGCATTATCTCAATGAAATGAGGGATTATATGCCTCCAGATCATCGAAAAATGATTGAAGAGGTTGAGCTAAGATCTAATGCCAAACATTTTATTCACCAGTCAAAACAATTAACTAATGAATATAATAAATGTCTAGAGGAAATTAGAATATTTAGAGCGCAGCATTTAGAATTTGCAGCTACTTACATCCATAAACAATCTCAAATTAAAAATCCTTTTGGTAGAGGCGGTTCAACTATAACTGGAACTGGTGGTACCCCTTTTATGAGGTACTTAAAGAAGCATAGAGATGAAACTCAAAAACAAAAAATAAAGAAGTCATAGTTTAAACTTTATTCTATCCTCCAAAAAAAAGGGTTGCAGAAGCAACCCTTTTTAATTCTATTTAAAGAATTATAGATCCCAACTAAATCCTAGAGTTGTTACCATTCCAAGATTGTTGTGAAGAAGTCTATTGAACTCACCTGATGAATCAAGTGGTGGATCATTTTTCTCAGCGTTTCTTACTGTTAATGAAACGTTTAGACCGTCAACTTGAGGAACAGAGTAAACTGCTCTTAAGTTAACTTGTGTCCAATCACCAACTGAGCCAATTGGCTCATAAGTTGCTGAGTAATCATCAGCCATAGAATCAATGAACTCATACTGTAAAGTTAAATACAGTTCAGGCATAGCTTGTAAAGTATGACCTACATCCATTGTATATCTATAGTTAGGTGTTGAAGTTAATCCTACAAAGTTATAAACAGGACCATTATAGAAAGCTTCGCCTTCATCTTTATCCATGTCTACTAAACTAAGGTTAACATCAAAGTCACCCACACCAGTTTCAAATAAACCAGAGTATTTCACATCCATACCAGAAGTAAGGACTGAGTTACCATTAATTGGGTTATAGAAACACTCTTCTAGTTTAGAAGCAGCACCAGCATCACCTCTAGTACAATAAGCACCTTGTGATGTTAATACTTGAGAGTAACTTGCACCCAATATAGTTGAGTCAATAATATCTTGAACAGTAATTGCAGTAACAACACTATCAATTTCTGTTTCAAAGAAATCAACTGCTACTGAATGGTTACCCCACTCATAGATAATACCAAAGTTAGTTGACTCAGACTCTTCAGGTCCTAAATTAGGATTAGCTGATATGTATGTATTAACCTGCTCTTCGTTACAGTCTGCTCTAGCAATACCTACAGCTTCACAGTAAACATAGTCAGTGTGATACTCAGCACTAAAAGTAGTATTAGCAACTAAATCACCTAAACCAGGAGCACGGAAACCAGTTCCCATTGATGCTCTTAGTGTTAAGCCTTCCATTACCTCAACTAAACCCTTAATAGTATATGAAGTGTTGGTACCAAAATCACTATAGTCGTCATTTCTAACAGCTAACTGAACTTCACCACGACCATCCATTACAGCAGTTTTTGTTTCGATAAATAAAGCTGTGTATGATCTTGAGTTACCATCTGAGTTACCAGCTGAACCACCAACGTTACCAACCTCACTTTGTTTATCAAAAAGGTTTTGATATCTGTATTCAGCATCTTGAATACCAGCAACAAAGTCTGTGTTTGGAATCATTTTTAACGGACCGCCAATAGTAGCTTCAATGTTTTTGAATTGTGTATTAGCTGTCTGTGATGGACTAGCAGTGTAGTATGCAACTACATCAGGATGGAAAAGATCTGTTTGACCTTTAAATGTACCTGAGCCAGTTGGTGAGAAAGCTGTAGCAGCTTCTGTATATTCTGGCTTTTGTAGATAACAACACTCATAAGTATCATAGTCAGTTTTGTTGAACTGCATTGATACATCCCATGTGTATTCACCTAAGTTACCTGTTAAACCAACAACAGCGTTTCCACCCCAGTCAGTTCTCCAAGACGCTCTAGGCCCAATCTCAATAAATCTTTTTCTTAATTTTACTGGGACATCTAAACCATAAATAACTTGCTCTGGAGTTCCATCAGCTTGTGCAGGAACTCTAACATTAGCCAATCCAGCTGGATATGGGTTAATGAAAGCAGCAGGCGGCGCATATCTACCAAAAGTCTCATTTCTTGAAATAACAAATGATGTATATAGATTCATTCCACCTTTAAGGTCTTTATCATAGTTTAATGTGAATGCATCAAAGTTCTTACCAGCATTTTCAGCCATGATTTTTGTATAGTCAAAAGAACATACGTAATCATTGTCTAAACCACCAGCAGGAGCTGCACCCCATGTATAAGTTTTACCACCCTCTAAAAATCTTTCATCACCTAAGCACTCAGCTGCAGGTAAGAACTGACCTTTAATAAGATGTGGATACTTAGTAGAAGTTTCTAGTAGTTGATAGTTCCAAGCATATGAAGATACGTTAAAGCCTGTGCTTAAATCTCCATCTGTTGGAGGTGTACCCATTGTGTATGGTCTATCTGATAGATAGATAATATCTCTTTGTTGGTGCTCATATGACCACATAACTCGAGAATCATCAGTTGATAGTCCACCAACAATTGAGAATGACTCCTCTTCACCACCAGGTAGATCAGGAGATGAAACAGTACCACTGATAGTAAGACCATTAAAGTCTTTCTTAGTAATAATGTTTACAACACCACCGATAGCATCAGAACCATAAACCGCAGACGCGCCATCTGCTAATATTTCAACACGCTCAATAGCAGCTGTTGGTAATAAGTTTAGGTTGGCTGATTCACCACCTGTTTTTGGGTTAGCCGGAACTCTTCTACCATCAATAAGTACTAAAGTTCTTGAAGAACCTAAGCCTCTTAGTGAAATTGTAGATGTACCACCAGCAGAACTACCAGATCTTTCATAAAAAGAACCAGCAACGTTTATAGGCATCTCTCTTAAAACATCAGAGATTGTAAGCTCTGCAGTTCTTGCTATGACCTCTTGATCAAGAACAACAACTGGCTGTGCTCCAGTAAATTCTGATGTTGCAATACGAGAACCTGTAACAACTACTTCTTCAACATCAGATTCTTCTTCCTGAGCTACAACAGCTGTAGTCATAAAAGAAAAACCCATTACTAAAGCAAGTAGGTATCTTTCTGTATTTAACATAATTTCCCCTTTATATATAAAAGTAATTTAAACGCACACAATAAGCACACGTCACAATTGCAAGAAGTATTGCATAAACACATATATATGTATACAAATGTGAACAATTTATTTATTTTTAATATATCCAATTATAAGGGTTATTTATGTATATATAAAACTCATTTATTAAACTTTAGTATTTAACACATCATTTATCTTCTATAATGATCATTAAGTTAAATATTTGTAATAAATAAGGAATTACAATGTTGTTAAAAGATAAAAAGATACTTATAACCGGTCTGGCAAATAAATATTCTATAGCAGCAGGAATTGCATCAGCTATGCATAGAGAAGGCGCTGAACTAGCTTTTACCTATCAAAATGAAAGACTTTTAAAAAATCTAGAGCCATTAGCAAAAGAATACGGTTCAGATATTCTTATAGAATGCGATGTGGCAAGCGATGAATCTATTGATCAATCATTCTTAGAACTTTCAAAAAAATGGGCTAAATTTGATGGTTTTGTTCATTCAATAGGTTTTGCACCTTCTGATCAGCTTGAAGGAAATTTTGTTGATGTTACTACCCGAGAAGGTTTTCAAATTGCTCATGATATAAGCTCATATAGCTTCACTGCTCTTGCAAAAGCATCGAAACCAATGCTGAATGAAAAATCTGCCCTATTAACCCTTACTTATTTAGGGGCAATTCAAACAATCCCAAACTACAATGTCATGGGACTGGCTAAGGCTAGTTTAGAAGCAAATACTAGATTTCTTGCTGCATCAATGGGTGCTGATAATATTCGTGTCAATGCTATCTCAGCAGGACCTATTAAAACTCTTGCTGCTTCTGGAGTTAAAAACTTTAGAAAAATGCTATCTCAACACTCATCTAGAGCTCCGCTTGGAAGAACAGTTACAACCGAGGAAGTTGGTAATGCAGCTGCATTTTTATGCTCAGATTATGCAAGTGGTATAACTGGTGAAATAACCTATGTAGATGCTGGTTTTAATACTGCAGCCATGCCTCTTACTGAAATTGTAGATAGTTGATTTTGAGTTTTTACGATAAATATATTCTTCCTAAATTCTTAAATTGTGCTTGTGGATCTAAACCCATTAATTACCAAAGAGAGAAGATAGTTCCATTAGCTGAGGGTACAGTTTTAGATGTTGGAATTGGTTCTGGTCTTAATATTCCTTACTACAATAAATCAAAAATTGAATGCCTTTATGGACTAGATCCATCTATTGAGCTATTAAATCTTGCAAAATCATTAGCAAAAAAAAATGAATTAGAAATTGAGTTTCTAGAGTGTGGTGCTGAAGCTATTCCATTGCCAAATGATTCAATTGATACTGTAGTGATTACATACACTTTATGCACAATACCAGATACTCAATTATCTAATGAAGAAATAATGAGAGTATTAAAACCTAACGGAAAGCTATTATTTTGTGAACATGGGTTAGCTCCTGATATAAATGTTGCTAAATGGCAAAAAAGAATTAATCCAATATGGAAAAAAATTGCTGGTGGCTGTAATCTCAATAGAGATATTCCAAATCTAATCAGATCATCTGGTTTGAAAATTTCAAATATGGAAGAAATGTATCTTCCAAGCACGCCTAAATTTGCAGGGTACAATTACTGGGGAGTTGCTAAAAAATAAATACATTTAGGGGGAATAATGTATAAAAAATTAAATTACTTCATTTTGCTAATTACTAGCAGTCTAATTACAAATATAAATGCATCATCAGTTGAGGAGAACATACTCAATCATAAGGACCAATTTTCTGAAGTAGCTCTCAAAATATGGAGTCATGCAGAAATGGGATACCAAGAGATTAAAAGTTCAAATTTACTTGCTAGCGAACTTAAAAAAGAGGGCTTTAAAATAACAAAGAATGTAGCAGGAATACCAACAGCCTTTATTGCTGAATATGGATCAAAAGGTCCTGTTATAGGTATTTTAGGTGAATTTGATGCTCTGCCAGGATTAGCACAATCAAGTTCTCCATTTAAAGAAGTTATAGACAATGGAACTGGAGCTGGTCATGCATGCGGTCATCATTTATTTGGTGCAGCATCAGCCTGGGCTGCGGTTGTTGTCAAGGAATGGCTTGAAGCAAATAATTATGATGGAAGAGTTAGGTTTTATGGGACCCCTGCTGAAGAAGGAGGATCGGGTAAGGTCTATATGGTAAGAGAAGGATTATTTAATGATGTTGATATCGTTCTTCATTGGCACCCAGATGATGTGAATTCAGCTAATTCAAGAACCTCAAACTCTAATAAATCTGCAAAGTTCACTTTTAGCGGCATATCTTCTCATGCCGCAGGTGCACCTGAGCAAGGGAGATCAGCATTAGATGGCGTCGAATCAATGAATATGATGGTTAATATGCTTAGAGAGCATATTCCTCAAGAATCTCGAATTCATTATGTGATAACTAAAGGAGGATTAGCTCCAAATGTAGTACCTGATCTTGCTGAAGTATATTACTACGTAAGACATCCAGAAATGCGAATGGTTGAAGAATTATTTAAAAGGGTTGTAAAAACTGCAGAAGGTGCGGCGATTGGGACAGATACTAAAATGACCTATGAGGTTATGCATGGCAACTATTCTCTTCTTCCAAATAATGTAATTCAAAAAATAATGCATAGAAATTTAGCTTCTTTTGGAGGTATTAAATATACAAAAAAAGAAAATGACTATGCAAAAACTATATATAAAACTTTTATAGAACCAACAACAGAAATTGGTTCGCAAGAATATGTAAGTGAATATACAACATCTCATAGTTATGGTTCTACAGATGTTGGTGATGTTAGTTGGGTAGTTCCTACTGCTGGAATTAGGACAGCAACCTGGGTTCCAGGAACTGCAGCTCATTCATGGCAAGCTGTTGCAGCTGGTGGGACTAGTATTGGGCTAAAGGGAACTGAATTAGCTGCAAAAACAATATCAGCAACTGCTATAGAAATTTATAAAAATCCTGAAATTATTTATGAAGCGAAACAAGAACTTAAAACAAGAGTTGGAGAAGACTTTAAATATAAAGCTTTATTAGGTGAAAGGAAGCCACCATTAAATTATAGAGTTAATTAATTGATTGAACTGCAACAGAAGCATTTGGCCTTCTTAAATCGGCATAGCCATATCTAATGCCATCGATTATTTGAATGCTTTGTGTGCTTCCCATAGTTTTATTAGGTGATGTTTTATGGCCCAACATATTCAGACCTTTCACAATATCTGAACTTAAGGTTTTTTCATAGTCAATTCCAATGTATGGCCAATCTTTATGTACTCTTGGAAGCATGGTTGCATCTCCAATTGGTAGATCAAAGTCAATCACTCCAGTAACAACTCTTAAGATAGCGCCAGGAATATATGATCCACCCGGAGAACCTGTAATAAGTGTTAGTTGATTATCCTTGTTAAACACCATCACTGGAGCCATTGTGCTCATTGGTCTTTTACCTGGTTTAAAACGGTTGCCAACACTTACACCTCTTCCCTCAACAGCAACATCCCCTTCTCTATACATTAAATTATTCATTTGATTATTCATTAGAATGCCAGTACCAGGTATCGTTACTCCCGAACCAAATGAAGAACCAAGAGTATAGGTATTTGAAACAGCATTACCTTCCGAATCAATTACAGAATAATGAGTCGTATCCCTACTCTCATTTATTACTGATAATGGTTTTATTGATGAAGCTTTGCTAGCTTTATTAAACTTAATAGACCTAACTAATTCTTTAGTTCTTTCTTTTGATAATAATCCATCAACCGGTACATCGTAAAAAATTGGGTCTCCAACTTCTGATGATCTATTGTTATGACCTCTTCTTAAGGCCTCTGAAAATAAATGATAAGTTTGTATAGAACTGCTTTTATATTTACTCATATCAAAGTAACTAAGTATATTAAGCGCCGTTAATAGAGTTATGCCACCTCCCGATGGAGGCCCAGCAGTAAAAACTCTATTCCCTCTATATTCTGTTGAAATTGGAGCTCTTACATATACTTTATAATTTTTAAAATCCTCTAATGACATTAAGCCATTATTTTTATTCATCGCTTCTACAATTTTTTTGGCAGTCTCGCCATTATAAAAACCTTCTTTGCCATTCGTTGCAATTAAACTCAAAGTATTAGCTAGGTCTGGTAGTTTCATCAAAGAGTTTTCTTTTAAAGGCTTATTTTCTTTAAAATAAATTCTTCTAGATTCTGAATCTTTATAAAGACGTTTAGTACTTTCAATAGCTTTATGCAGATCATAGGTAACTTTTATTCCATCTTCAGCTTGAGCAATAACAGGTGCAAGAATTTCTTTTAACTCTAATCTACCAAAATTTGTATGAGCTTCAAGCAGCCCAGCAACCGTTCCAGGAATGGCAGATGCTTTGTAACCAGTTTCTAAAACATCATATTTATTTTCATCAAAGTTCGAAGGAACTACTTCATATTTTTTACCGCTTGAGTTATGGATATTAAAAATATTTTCTAAGTTTGCATTTAGGGGTGATGAACTTCTATAGTCGATATAAAAAATTTCATCTTTTTCTTTAATATAAACTAACATAAAGCCACCTCCACCAAGATTGCCAGCTCTTGGTAATGTTACAGCTAGAGAAAAGCCAACTGCGACTGCTGCATCAATGGCATTACCACCTTTATTTAAGATTTCTAGCCCAATGTCTGAAGATAAATTATTCTGACTAACCACCATACCAGAGCTACCGACAATCGGATGATATGGAGATTCATAATCTATATAACTTCTAGAAGTTACAATAGATGAAAAAAAAATTAAGAGGGTAATAAGAAAATTATACATTATTAAAAAATTTGAGGTGCTAAGAAATAAGCAAATAAAGTTACAACAAATATACCAATAATGTTAAGAACAAAGCCTGCTCTCATCATAGTGGCTATTGTAAATTTTCCTGATCCGTAAACTATGGCATTTGGAGGTGTTGCAACAGGCAACATGAAAGCACAACTTGCGGCTAGACACACTGGAACAGTAAGTGATACTGGAAGTACTCCTATACCAACAGCGACGGCACCAAAAACTGGTAAAAATGTTGAGGTTGTTGCTACATTAGAAGTCACTTCTGTTAGAAAAATAATTAAAGCAGCAACAGCAAAAATTAAAAAGATTGGTGGCACTGTACTTAGAACACTCAACCCTTCTCCAATCCAGACTCCGAGTCCACTGGAGTTTATTTGAGCTGCAATCGACAATCCTCCACCAAAAAGAATTAACAGACCCCAAGGCAATTTATCAGACTGACTCCAATCAAGTAATTCACCTTTTGAAGAGCTTGATGGAATCATAAATAATAAAATCGCAGATATAATAGCAATTCCTGCATCAGTAAGACCAGCAAACATATCATAGTTATCTAAAACTGTTCTAAACATCCATGCAAGAGCTGTTAATCCAAATATAATAGAAATCTTTTTTTCATCTTTTGATAAGGGGCCCTGCTCAATAAGCATATTTCTTAAATACATTTTTGTTTCATCTGAAGTTATAAATGATGTTGGGAAAACGTATTTAGTTAAAATAATCCAAGCGGAATAAAGCATAACTATTGCTAAAGGCACTCCTAATGTCATCCATTGAATCATTGAAATTTCAATACCATATGTTTCTTGCATAAATGCACTAAAAACAATATTTGGGGCCGTACCAACAAGTGTCGACATTCCTCCAATAGTTGCTGCATAGGCAATGCCCAGCATTAATGAGGTATCAAAAAATTTTATTTCTTTTTCTGTGAGTCCAGGAATTGTATTAGTAACCACTGAACAAACAGCTAAACCAATTGGTAAAAGCATCAATGTTGTGGATGTGTTCATGACAAACATGCTGATTAATGCAGCAATAGTCATAAAACCTCCAATTAATTTGGGACCACTAGAACCGGCTGCAATAATCATATGCAAAGCCATCCTTTTATGAAGACCTGATCTCTCAATTGCTAAAGCAAGCATGAAGCCACCAAGGAATAGATATATGTTTGGATTGGCATAAGGCAATGCAGCCTCTTTAAAAGAAGTTACTCCTGCTAATGGAAATAAAGCTAATGGAAGTAATGCTGTGACTGCAACAGGAATAGCTTCAGTAGCCCACCAAACTGCCATTAAAACAACAATTGCTGCTACTGACCAACCAACTGCATTTAGACCAGATGGCGTTGGAAGAAAAAGCATTAATGTAAAAAGGACTAGCCCTACTAAAAAACCTTTCTTTTGATATACATGCATATAAATATATTAACCTTTAAGCTAAAAAAAGGGAGCAAAAGCTCCCTTTTAATTTTTCTAATAAGATTAGAACTTCTTATAAAGCTCTAATGAATAACTCTTACCGTAGTCACTGTGTTGGTCAGCAACAAATCCCCAAGTATATTCATCAGCTAAAGGAGCTCTTTCATCCTCAAGATTTCTAATTGTTCCTCTAACACGCAGACCATTATCAAACATGTATCCTATAGTTAAATTAACTGTTCTCATGGCATCTACCTTCCATGTGTCTCCACATGTTGCATAGCTTGTGTCGTATTTACTCGTACCAGAACACGCATATATGTCATTTGATGAACCTGAAACGTCAACTGATTTTGCATTATCAGTAACACCCATTTCTTGGAAGCTACTAATTCTAGTTTGAGATAAATAAGCATTCCATGGTCCGTTTTTCCATGAGATACGAACAGTATTTTTAATTTCAGGATATGCTCTTCTATTGAAAGTTCCTAACAAGTCACCGTACCCAGCTGGAGAAGGAAGTCCTGCTAAAGCTCCACCAGGCTTTGATGCTTCTATTAGTTTTAAGCTATCACCAGATGCTTCTTGAAGAAACTCATCAAACTGAACACTCATTAATTTAGCTGAGAATGATCCAACGCTTGTATCTAAAGAGTACTCAATCGCATAGTCTGTTCCTGTAAGAGTTCTATCGTCTAGATTTGTGTAAACATCCTCAACTCTTTGAACCATACCAGACTTACAAAAGTTACTATCCCAATTAGCATTGTAAGTTAATGACTCAGGATCATTATCTTCAACATATGCACCTCTAACAACTCTTGGATTACCAGTACACTCACTTGCACCACCTTGGGCTCTTATAAGAGTATCAAGTAATATGTGGTTAACCTCACCAAACAAACCAACTGTATTTTCTGTAGCAATTTCCCACTTATCAACAGTGATTATCAAATCATCAATTGGCGTAATGACAATACCAATATTAGTATTTGTTGCTTCTTCAGCTTCAAGATCGTCGTTACCTTTTGCGACCCTTTGAATTGAATAACTATCTCCATCTTCTCCGTTAGCTTTTGTATACAAGTAATCTTGAAGACTATTATTTCTTACAACCATACCCTCATTAACAGTAATTAAGTTGGGTGCTCTATGAGATGTTGATGAAGATCCTCTTAGTTTTAACCAATCAGTAGGTGTATATCCTACTGCAAATTTTCCTACAACATTACTTCCATAATCGTCAGCATTTTCACCTCTTACAGCTAACTGAGATTCAACATTGTTTGCTAAAGGAATCTGCATTTCTACAAATAAAGATGTAACTGTTCTGTCACCATAAGTATCTGGTGATGGACTGCTGTTTGAGATATTAGATATATATGGGAATGAAGCTTGATTTGCAGCTTCTGGAACTGTTGAATAAGGAATAGTTCCATTTATATTAGGATCTCTTGCATCATCCATTGTTTCTTTTCTTATTTCTGCTCCAACAAGCATACCTACATCACCAGCTGGCATTGAGAATACTGATGGATTACTCATTTTGAAATCAATCATATATAACTCAGTTGTATTATTTCTGAAGATTGTGGTCATAAATGCCTCTTCACCACAATTTAATCCCGCACAGAATGGGTTGTATGCATCAGGAGTTGATTTAGCTAAAGCAGCATCTAATAATGTTAAATTTGCTCTACCATGGTTATTCATTTTTGAGGTAGCTTTTGATGCAACTATAGCTGAATCCCAATCCCAATCTCCATATGTTCCTCTAAAACCTTGAACAATTCTCCAGGTTTGACGAGTAGAATCCCAAGATCTTGGAGTTGAGAATCTAAAATATCTAGCCCATAAGTGATCCGCTTCTTTATCAACAAATAAATCTCCACCCGTTGAACCAATTGGACCTCTTTGGAGTTGATTTAACCAATAGTTAGTAGAAGGGATTAGTAATGGTTGAGTATTACCACCCTGTTTAGAAGATGATCCTAAACCTAAATTAGTTCCAGCATATAAAACCTTTTCAGATTTTGATTGATAAAAACTTAATTCGGTATAAGCCTCGATACCATTATCAAGCTCTCTGTTTATAAACATCACAAAGTTATGTCTATCCAATGGTCCTCTTTTATCATATGTTTCACCATAGTTAGTTCTATTTTCAGACCTAATTGAACTAGCATCATATAAACACATATTAGATAAGCCAGGTATAGAATATAAATTTGTTGTTGAGTTGCTTTGACAATAGCTATCATCAGGTCTGTACATTGAATGAACATTTGAACCAGAACCCGTATAGAATTGACCCCATATTGAACTCGCGCTCTGATTTCTCCAAGTCGTGTCATTAAATTGTCCGTCTGGATCATTACTGGTAGGACTTGGAAGATATCTTCTTAAGTCTCCATTAACCCACTTTGGATCTTCAGCTCCCCTTATTTTTTCTCTAATATATCCATCATAATAAACCGACACGTTAGTACCATCAGCTAGATCTTTACCCCATTGGATACTAACTTTATTATCCTGAGCTTCAAAACTATCATACCAATTAGTTCTTAACCTTACTGTTAAGCCTTCAAAATCATCTTTCAGAACAGTGTTGATAACACCTGCTACAGCATCAGCACCATAAATTGATGCAGCACCATCTCTAAGGATTTCGATTCTTTCTGAACCATAAACCGGGATTAAATTTGAGTTAACACTTGAAACAGGAACGTAACTTCCTCCAACCCACTCAGTTGCATAACCAGGAGATTGAACAAGTCTTCTACCATTTAACAATGTTAATGTATTACCAGTACCGATATTTCTAAGATCTAATGATCCTACATCACCTCTTGATGCGTTATATCCACCACTAAAATCTGTCTGGTTAAAGTTATTACTACCCATTTCAGCTAGTTCAGCAAAAAGCTCATCTCCAGATTCGACACCTATACCTTCTATATCCTCTGTAGAAATAACTGTTACTGGAAGAGCTCCAGTAATTTTTGCTCCTTTAATCTGTGATCCAACAGTAACAACTTCTTCAACATCTGAAGCTGACTCTGAATCTTGAGCAAAAATATTGATTGATATAACCAATGGAAATACTAATAGTAGTTTTTTAAACATTTTTAATCCCCTAATAAATATTAAAACTTACAATTAGTATATAGCTGTAAGACTTTTGTTGTCTACCATAAATAATATATTTATATTAAGATATATATAACTTTTAGTTATATATGTTATCAGCAAAACAAATAGAGATTTTTTATGAGGTCTATAAGCAAGGCTCAATGACAGCTGCTGCAGAGGGCCTGCAAATATCACAACCTTCAATAAGTAAAACTTTAGGTGTTATAGAAAAAAAATTAAATTTCAAACTCTTTTTAAGGCAAGGAAAAAAATTAATTCCTACACATGAAGCAGATGATTTATTTGAGCATGCCTCTATAGTTCATAGCCAGCTAAAAAGCTTTAATGCTATTGCTAATACATACAAGTCAAGATCTGCTGATTTTATCAACATTGGAACTACGCCTTCTTTAGCAGAAGGTATTGTGCCTAAAATTATAAAAAGATATAACAAGATAAATCCTGATGTGAAATTTAATTTGATAAATCTAAATAGCATTGATTTAATTGAAGATAGGTATAAACCTGATATTGATTTAACAATATGTTTTAATTCTAAAAATCAACCAAGCTCAAGATCAACAATTATAAAAGAAGGAAATCATAGCCTTGTCTCTCCAATAAAATTTAATCTTCCTGACAAGGTCTTCTTAAAAGATATTGTGCAACATCCATTCGTAGAGATAACAAACTTGCTATCTTTTTATGAGGAAACCAGCCTTTCTAACTATATTAAAGTTCATGAAATTAATTTGAATACAGTTGTAAAAACAGACTCTTATAGCTCTGCATTATCAATCGTTCATGATAGTATTGCTATTTCTATTCTAGACGAAAATAGCCTTTTAAAGGCTGATAGAAAAAAAGTAAAAATCTCAAAGATTTTGGATAAAGATTTCAAATATAGGATTAGTGCTATCAAGAAAGATATTGTTAGGTATGAATGCAATGAATTCTTTAATTATCTTTGTGAAGAAAAGATATAAGAGCATCCAATCTATTTAAAACCTCTTCTTTCTCAAATAAATATAAAGTGGTTCCTAAAGATGGTGAGTTTGTTGAACCAGTTAAAGCTATTCTTATAGGTTGGTTAACTTTTGGAATAGGCAAATCATGCTCTTCTCTATATTTTTGAAGAAGCGTATCTAACGATGATTCATCCCAAGTCTTTAAATCATTAATTTTATTTCTTAAGTCGCTTACAACTTTATCTGAATCACCAATAAATTTATTAATAGCTTTCTGATTGTATTCGTCAATATCTTTAAAATAACAAATTAAATTATTACATACCCCTTTTAAAGTATTTGATGAAGATCTCATGGATTCAATTAATAAATCTTTTTTAATATGCTTATTAAGATTTATACCCATATCAATAAGAAATGGATTTATAGCACTAATGAACTCTTCATGAGACAGATTAGCCATATGCTGGGAATTAAGAAAATCTAACTTAGTTACATCAAAAATTGCTCCTGCTTTTTGAACTTCTGTTATCTCAAAATCCTTAATTAAATCTTCAAGATAAAAAACTTCTTTATCTCCTCTAGACCAGCCAAGCCTTGCTAAAGTGTTTAGAATAGCTGAATCAAGATACCCCTCATCTTTGTATTCTTCAAGACTAGTTGCAGCATGTCTTTTTGAAAGTCTTTTTTTATCAGACCCTAGTACCAAGGGTAAATGTGCATATTCAAGCTCAGGGTAAGCAAGAGCATTTTGAATATGTATTTGCCTAGGAGTATTACTTATATGATCCTCGCCTCTTATAACTGTTGTAACACCCTGCTCAAAATCATCAACTACATTACATAAATGATAGGTAGGAGTTCCATCACTTCTTAGAATAATTAAATCATCAAGTTCTGCATTATTGAAAACAATATCACCACGAACATAATCTTTAACTACTATTTCTCCATCAAGAGGTGTCTTAAGTCTTAGAACCGTATCACTTGATTTTTTTAGATTTAGATTCCTGCATTTTCCATCGTATTGCGGCTTCTGACCGTTAGCTCGTTGTTCAGATCTCATTTTTTCAAGCCTCTCAACAGAGCAATTACAATAGTATGCCTGTCCAGAATCTATAATTTTCTGAGCAGCAGCCTGATATACATCCCCTCTCTCAGATTGATTAATAGGTTTTTCATCTGGCGAGAGTCCAATGGAATCCAGGCTATCGAGAATATTCTTCTCAAATTCTTGGGTAGATCTTTCTCTATCGGTATCTTCGATACGAACTAAAAATTTTCCAGAATGTTTTTTAGCGTATACATAGTTAAACAAAGCTGTCCTCACTCCACCAATATGCAAGGTGCCTGTGGGACTTGGAGCAAACCTTGTTATGACTTTTTTCAATGTATTTTTCTCCAAATTGTTTCAATAGAATTTCTTTTTTCGATATCTAAAAGTCTAGACTCATGTTCTTCTATATCACCCTTGTTTGCTTCAATAGAAATTAATTCAATGCCCTCTCTTAAGACAGTATTTTTGGAAGAAGTTTTCTCAGTATTTGATAGATTGTTTGAATCGAATTCAAATTTACTTTGTCCGCCTGTTAATGACATATAGACATCAGCTAAGATATTTGCATCTAGCAAGGCTCCATGAAATGTTCTGTCATAGCCAGAAATGTCAAAACGATTAGCTAAAGCATCCAATGAATTCCTTTGTCCTGGAAACTTATCTTTAGCAAGTGCTAAAGAATCTTCAATCTCACATATCTCTTCAAGCATTGGATATTTTGATGAAGCTAATTTAAGCTCATTATTTAAAAAACCTACATCAAAAGCAGCATTATGAATAACTAGAGTAGATCCATCTATAAATTCTAAAAATTCCTCTGCTACCTCTTCAAAGTATGGTTTGTCCAAAAGATCTTCATTCATTATTCCATGAACTTTTGATGCTTCTTCATCAATCAATCTTGATGGATTTAAATATGTATGAAAATGTTCCTCAGATTTTTTTCTATCATTCAGTAGCACAGCACCAATTTCAATAATCCGATGACCTTGTTGAACTTCTAAGCCTGTAGTTTCTGTATCTAGAATTATAAATTTTTTAGCCATAATTTTCTTATAAGGTATCTATTCCTTTATTTGCAAGCTGATCAGCTATTTCATTTTGTTCATGACCAGAATGACCTTTAACCCAGGACCATTTTACATTATGCATTTCAACATATTTATCTAACTCAATCCAAAGGTCTTTATTCTTAACGTCTTTTTTTGAAGAGCTTTTCCAATTATTTTTTTTCCAATTATCAATCCAAGAAGTTATGCCTTGCATTACATATTTCGAGTCAGTAGTTAAATGGACGACACATGGCTCTTTTAAAGCTTTTAAACCCTCAATGGCAGCTTTAAGCTCCATTTGATTATTAGTTGTATTAAGCTCCCCACCAAAATACTCTTTTCTAGTTTGGCCATACTCAATGAGCGCACCCCAACCTCCAACTCCAGGATTTCCTCTGCAAGCACCATCTGTATAAATATTTACTGTTTTCATCAAATTAACTTAGAATTTGCATATGATTAATATAGAGCCTATTGAAGCATTTAGCGATAATTATATTTGGTTACTTACAACTAATGAAGGGTCAATAGTAATTGATCCAGGTGAAAGTCAAAATTTATTGAAAATTCTTAAAGAAAATAATCTTAATTTAAAAGCTATTCTAATTACCCACCACCACTTTGATCATACTGGTGGTATTAATGAAATTCTTTCAGAAAAATCTATTGATGTGTATGGACCCAATAATGATATTGATTCTATTAATATAAGAGTGACTAATGAGTCTAAAATAAGCTTATTAGGTATTGAATTTGAAATTATAGAAATTCCAGGGCATACACTAGATCATATTGCCTACTATTCAGAAAATAACGGTCATCCTATTTTATTTTGTGGTGATACTTTATTTGCTGGAGGTTGCGGAAGAGTTTTCGAGGGTACCTTTGAACAAATGCATGATTCCTTATCAATTTTAAAAAACCTTCCCTTGAATACTAAGATTTATTGTGGTCATGAATATACTGAGTCAAATCTTAAATTTGCTAAAAGTGTTGAACCGCTTAATCAAAGAATAGTTTCACGATATAATGATGTCATTGAGCTAAGAAAACAAGGAATACCCACACTCCCAACAACTATAAAACTTGAATTAGAGACAAACCCTTTTTTCAGAGTAGATTTAGAAGAAATTCAAGAAACAATATCAAAAAAATTTAATACACCAAAAAACGAAAAAGATATATTTAGTGCAGTAAGACAATGGAAAGACAATTTTTAACAGCCTCTCTATTTTTCCTGCTTGGGCTTTCAAGTTGCCAGTCTAATCCAACTTCATCAAGCAATTACGATTCTATGTGTAATCCAGATTCTGTGGATGCGGAATGCTTCAACGAAGTAGTTATATCAGTCGAAGAGCCAAAACCAGTAGCTAAAAATGTATGGGAATATATGATCATCAACAATAATGATAATCATAAGATTAAGTTTGATGAAAAAACTATTAGCTACATTAACAATCACATAAAAGATGTTGATAAATTTAATGAATTTCTTAATAAATCTTATTATTTTATTTACTATGTAATTCAAGAACTTGAAGCCGCTGATCTTCCTCCAGAGTTAGCATTGATACCCTTTGTAGAAAGTAATTATGATCCTTTTTCAATATCCCCCTCTGGAGCAGTTGGTCTTTGGCAATTTATGCCAAAAACTGGAAGGATGTTTAATCTTGAGAAATCATGGTGGAGTGAGGACAGGCACGACCCCTATAGATCTACGCATGCAGCTATAGGTTATTTTAAATATTTATTAAACAGATTTGATAATGATTTATATCTTGCCTTGGCTGCATATAATGCCGGGCCAACATACTTAGATAGGCAAATAAATAAGAATAAAAGACGAAACTTAGATTATGATTTTTGGTCATTAGATTTAAATAAACAAGTCACTGAATACATACCAAAATATATTGCTATAAGAGAAATTGTATTTAACTCAGAAAAATACGGGGTTGCTTTACCGGATATACCTATCGAATCGGTTGTTAAGAGGATTGAGATACCTGGTCAAGTAGAAATACTAACATTAAGTGAATATTTAGAAATACCGCCAGAGCTTATTTATAAGCTTAATGCTGGGTATACAAAATGGGCATCTGCTCCCAAGGATAAAAGTGTTTTTTATGTTCCAATTGAGAAAACATATCTGTTAGATAGTCCAGATAGTCCATTTGATAATGTGAATCAAATTAATTGGATTTCTCATATTGTTGAGCCTGGTGATAGCTTATGGAAACTTGCTAATAAATACGATACTGAGGTAAAAATTATTAAAAAAATTAATTACCTTGAATCTGATTTATTATCATTAAAAGACACCCTCTTAATTCCTCTTAGCAGCACTAAATCAAATAATTTTATTCCTTATGAAATGCATATTGTTTCTGAAGGTGACACTTTATGGAGTATCTCAAATAAATATAATATTGACATAAGAGATATAACTAGAATGAACTCCTTAAATCAAAACTCTATTTTAAGATTAGGACAACAACTTACTATCGGTAATAAAAATATTCATCGAAATATTGAATCAAAAAAAAGAACTATTTTATATTCAGTAAAGCAAGGAGATAATTTATATAAAATTTCGGATATTTTTGATGTAAGTGTAGAAAGTATTAAACAAATAAATGAATTTGAATCCTCAGACCTTATGCCTGGACAAATAATAAAAATAGCTATTAGAGCTTTTTAGTTATCAGTAGTTTTTGGATCAAGGGCATCTCTAAGACCATCACCAAAAAAATTCAAAGCAAATAGCGTGATTGTAAAAGTAATTCCTGGATAGATTAATAACCAACTGAACTCTTCCATCGATTCAACACCATCCTTTATTAAAGTGCCCCAACTACTCATTGGTGGTTGAATACCTAAACCTAAGAAACTCAAGAATCCTTCTAGAAGCATAACCTGAGGAATTGTTAATGTTGCATATACGGCAATAGGTCCTAAGATATTTGGTAACAAATGCTTTCTAAACATTGAAAAATTGCTAACTCCCATAGCTTTTGCAGCCATAACAAATTCCTGGTTTTTTAGTCCCATAACCTGTCCTCTTACAATCCTTGCCATTGTTAACCACTCAACAGCGCCAATAGCTCCAAATAATAGCCACAAATTCCGCCCGAAGATTACCATTAATAAAATAATAAAAATTATAAAAGGAAGGCCATATAGGACATCAACTATTCTCATCATTATCGAATCTACCTTACCACCAGCATAACCAGCAATAATTCCCCAAGAGACACCTATAACTAATGCAACTCCAGTTGCAACAAAACCTACCAACAGAGAAATTCTAGCTCCATATAGTATTCTGCTTAAAAGATCTCTTCCCAATACGTCAGTTCCTAAAATATGATCTGCTGATGGCGGAGATGCTCCTAGTTCTAAATTTTGAAAGGAATAAGAATACGGTGCAATCCATGGTGCTAGAGCAGCACTTGCAATTAAAATTAATAATATAAATGCCCCAAACATAGCAGCTTTATTTCTAGTTAATCTATATATTGCATCAGACCATAATGTCGAACTATTACTCATGAAGCATCCCTTGATCTAGGATTGAGCCACATTGCAGCAAGATCAGATAACAAATTAAAGAAAACTATCATGGCAGAGAAGAATATTGTTGTACCCAATATCATTGTGTAATCTCTATTAAATGCTGCCTCAACATAAAATCTTCCAAGTCCAGGAATCTGAAAAATAGTTTCAACAACAAAAGATCCCGCTAACAATCCTGCAATTGCAGGGCCTAAAAATGAAACAACAGGAATTAAACCTCCCTGCATTGCATGCTTGATGACTACATTCCTTTCAGTCAAACCTTTAGCTCGAGCTGTTCTAATAAAATCTTGGTTTAATACTTCCAACATCCCCCCTCTACTTAACCTTGCTATATAAGCTGCATATGCAAAACCCAAAGTAATTGATGGTAAGATTTTATCTCCAGGAAGTTGGCCCCAACCAGAAACTGGAAGAATTTCTAGATTAATGCCAAAAATTAATACCAAAAGCGGCCCCATTAAAAATGTTGGTACACATATACCAATCATTGCTATAGCCATTGGAATAAAATCAAGAAAAGTATTTCGTTTTAAAGCTGCTAAAACTCCAGAAGAAACTCCAATCAATAGAGCGATTAATATTGCGTAAAATGCTAACTCAAAAGTTACTGGTAACCCAGTTGCAATCATTTCTGAGACAGATCTTCCTGGAAATCTGAAAGAAGGACCAAAATCACCTCTAAGTATTCCAGACATATAATCAACATACTGCTCCCATTCAGAAGCATCTAAGTTGTATGCCTCGTTGAGATTTTTTAAAACTTGAGGTGAAACAGCTTTATCAGCATCAAATGGTCCGCCTGGAGCTAATTTTATTAAGAAAAAGGTTAAACTTGCTACAGCCAATAAGACTGGAATAGCAAGCAATAACCTTCTAATAAAAATATTTAACACTAGAGTCTAATCTCTTTCTAAATATATAAACTTAGGATGATGGTGGTCTAAGATGTGAGGATTATATCCTTTTACATCAGGAGATAATTGATATGATCTTACATATGTATAAAGGGGTATTATTGGCATGTTATCTATTAACATTTTTTCAGCTTCATTTAATAATTGATATCTCTCAACTTGATTATTTGTAGAGTTTGCTTTTGCTACTAAAGTATCATAGCTACCATCTTCCCAACCAGTCTTGTTGTTCCCCCTGTTTGGTCTCATTAAATCAAGAAATGTATTAGGATCATCATAATCACCAATCCAGCCTGCCCTTGAAACTTGAAAATCGCCTACCATCTCACGGCTTAAATAAACTTTCCAATCCTGATTAACTAATTCAACCTCTATACCCAAGTTTTTCTGCCACATTTGCTGTATAGCCAAAGCAACTTTTCTATGATCTTCATTTGTATTGAAAAGTATTTCTAGTTTAGGAAAACTATTTTCTGAATCAAAACCAGCTTCAACAAGCAATTGCTTTGCTAATTCAGGATCATAAGGTATTGATGTTGTTGGCTCATAACCATTAGAACCCGGAGGTGTAAAGGAATAGGCAGGTATTTGTCCACACTTAGTTACCTTTTCTACCAAAAGTTTTCTATCAATAGAATATGCTAATGCTTTTCTTACTTTTACATCCCTTAAATATGAATTATTAGTATTTAATCTATAAAAATATGTGCCCATGTATGGATCAATTCTTAGATCGGGATTATTTTCTTCAATATAAACTGGGCATTTTTGTGAAGGAAGTGTGGAGGTGACATGAAGTTGTCCTGCTCTGAACATTCTATCTTCTGTCATCACATTTGATACAGGATAATAATGTATTTCATTCAATCGAACTGTTGACGCATCCCAATACATAGGATTTTTTTCCACAACTATTTTGTTGTTTAACTCCCATGACTTAAGATTAAAAGCCCCATTACATACAAAATTACCTGGTCTAGTCCATTCACCATTTCTGTCATCAATAGAGCCATGCTTCAAAACAGTCTCCTTATGAACTGGCCAAGTGCTATAGTGACTTAAAAGTCCTGTAAAGAATGGAGTTGGATTTGATAATGTAACTTGTAATGTATTATTGTCTAGTGCCTTGACTCCAACGTCATCAAAATTAATATCATTAAATAATTTTTTAATGTTCCATTTTTTTATATTTTTTATTAAGTCATCTTTTGGCTTAATAAATTTCTCATCATTGTCGTCAGTTACTATAACTTTTCTTAATTCATAATCACTATGAACATTCTCAAGAAGTTTTAGAATATTATTTAAATTAGAATTATTTAATAATACATAGCTACCGTCTTCCAATGAATCAGGTTCAAAATACGAAGAAGCTTCACTGTGATAATTAGACAATTCTTCATCCTTTATAATAAATTCAAGTAAACCTGCTATAACGTTGGGGAGATCTTGAGAAACATAATATTTTTCTGCATTGACAAGATAATAAAGCATGTCAGGATATTGAGCGCCTAACGATGGTGTTAATATTCTTTGCCAAGACCAAACGAAATCATCTGCTGTAACAGGATCTCCGTTAGACCATCTGCCATTTTTTCTTAATTTAAAAATATAAATTTTTCCATCATCACTTACCGACCATGATTCTGCAGCTCCAGGAAGATTTTCATCATCAAATGCATTAGGGATTGTTAAACCTTCACATAATGATATTAATATATGGTGTTCAGGAACCCCTGTAACAATATGAGGGTCAATACCTTGAGGCTCTGAACCGTTCCCAAAATGAAATATCTGTTTCTCTAAGCCATTATCAACAGGCGTAACACTTGAAGAACAACCTATTAGAAAAAATAAAACCAAAAATGTTGAGAAATGCTTCATATTAAAAAACCATATTATTTAGATTAACTCTGGCTGATTCAAATATATCTTCGTTAACAATTGACGAGATACTTGAAGCCACTCTTTCTTCTGAAAAATTATTATATTGATCATAAAGTGTATCAATTGACTCTAATGAAGGTTTATTAAAACTTAATAGATCAACTATATATACATCTCCTGATTGTGTATTAATAGTCACTGAATTTCCTGGAGCAGTTTTAAATACCTCTGATATAACTTCTTTAGGCAACAAAGAGGAATATCTTTTGACTTCTATAAAAGATTCTTCAGATATGAAGTCATATGCATTAAAAAAAGATTGCAGTGTATTTTCTTCTTTTGCCATATCTAATTCAGATACTAGAAGGTTTCTCTTTTCGACAGTTTTATTGTTTGACAATAATTCATTAGCTTCATCTGCAACCTCATCAAAATCTTGTAAAACAGGTTCAATGATAGCAGTCAAAGATATAACAATTATTGAATCATCAAGGTTTATTGCCACAGGAACATCAATTTCTGAGTCAGGCGAAAACACAAAATCTTTAACTCTAAAATCATCAATTTCAAAATTAAAATTACTTGCCACTTTAGCAGAGGCTTCGCCTAAAGTTTTTGATATTGATTGGCTCACAGACTCAATAGACTCATTTGAAAAAATCATTTCATCAATTAAATCATAGTCATCATTCATCAAAGCAATGGATTCTGAATTAATCAAATCGTTAACGATGTCATCTCGCATTTCCTCTAATGTCATAACTTCAGATTCATTAAACTCAGTCATTTTTAAAATATGAAATGTGTCATCAAGTTCTATAATATTGCTGATATCATTAACATTCATGCCTTCCAAGGCACCACCAAATTCTTGAGGAAAAATATCTGCATCAAAATATTCTAAATCTCCTCCAGAATCTTTAGATACAATATCATCACTATAAGCCATAACTACATCTTCAAAGCTTATTCCTTGGTTTAGCTCATCTTTAGCGTTTAATATCTTTTGATAGGCAGCTTCATTAGAAGCGTAATTAGCTTTTTCAACCATTACATGAGAAAAACGAATTTCTAATCTCTCGCCAGTATTAGATAAATATTCCTTATAAGCGTTTTCAACATATCCTTCAGGAATATTTACTAAATTTTTGTAATCTTCAGGCTTTAAAACTAAATATTTAAAAGATCTCTTCTCCTCTGAGAAAAACATAATCTGGTTATTATTATAAAAATCTCTAATCTCTTCTTCAGAGTTCTCGATTTGTTGATTTAATAATTGTGAATCTAGTTTAATAAAATTAATATCAACTGATTGTTCAAGAATTTGAGCAAGTTCTCTTACCTCGACATCTGTAACAAAGTTTGATGAAGCTATTGAAAGCCTATATAGCTCTGATGCCATAATGTTTGTCATCATATCCACATATGAGTCCTTGGTGTATCCTGCTGCATTCACCCGCGCTTGGTAGGCATCTTCATCGAATACTCCGTTAGGCTGAAAAGCAGGATTTCTAATAATAGATTTTTTTACTTGTTTGGTAGTTTCTTTGTTGATAAAACCAAGTGCTCGAGCTTCTGATAGTAAAACTTTTTGAGATATTAATTCTTGTTTGACAGTTTCAAGTTGTATTGACTCGTCAAGTTCATTAAAATCAAAGTCGTCTCCATAAACACTTTTAAATCTTTGAGCGACTGTATTTGAGGCAGCTTGCATATCTGCTTCAGAAATATTTTCTCCATTAATAGAGCCAAAAGATGGCTGGAATGTCGATCCAAGTGAGGATGTTCCAAGAAAAACAAAAGGCAGTGCACATGCTGCAATTACAATAAATAATCTAGGTCCAGTTAAAAAATTTCTTAGTGATTCCATCATAGTGGTGACATTATAAATAAAAAAAGGGTGCGGAAGCACCCTTTTTTGAAGTTAATAAAACTTAGCCGTGTTTAACCTTATCTTTAAGGCCTTTACCAGCTTTAAAACCTGGAACTTTTGAAGCAGCAATATGCATTGATGCGCCAGTTTGAGGATTTCTACCCTCTCTAGCAGCTCTGTGCCTTACTGAAAATGTTCCAAAACCTACTAGTGATACAGAATCACCTCTACCTAAAGCATCTCCAATTCCACCTAGAACTGCATCAACTGCTCTTCCAGCTGAAGCTTTAGAAATATCTGCGTCACCTGCGACCGCATCAATCAAATCTGATTTATTCATATTAAATACTCCTCTGTGTAAATTTATTTATATAAATACTCTTCTATGAAAAGCTTTTTATCCCTAAAAGTCAAGTAAATAAAGGGTTTTAATGGGCTTGCTTATTTTCAGCTTTTGTCTTTCTAACTCTTTGAGTTTTAGTTTTAGCACTAGTTGTAGGTTTATTTATTGGAGTTGGTTCTCTTACCAAAGCATGAGAAATAACATCATCAACCCACTCAACTGGAATTATATTAAGTGACTTAAGAATTTGTTCTGGTATTTCTTGAAGGTCAGGCTCATTCTCTTTAGGAATGATAACGTTCTTAATTCCACCCCGTTTAGCTGCCAATAGTTTTTCTTTTAATCCACCAATTTTTAATATCTGTCCTCTTAGAGTAATTTCACCGGTCATTGCCGTATCAGATTTGACTGGTATTCCTGTAAAGATAGATATTAATGATATTGCCATTGCACCTCCGGCACTTGGCCCATCCTTAGGTGTAGCGCCTTCTGGTACATGAATATGTACATCATATTTTTCATAAAAGTTAGGTTTTATGCCTAACGAATCTGCTCTTGATCTAACTACAGTAAACGCAGCCTGAATTGATTCCTGCATTACATCTCCTAATGAACCAGTTTTAATAATCCTACCCTTTCCATCAATGTGAGAAGCCTCTATAGTTAATAACTCACCGCCAACTTCAGTCCATGCAAGACCTGTTACTTGTCCAACTGCATTATCTTTTTCAGCAATACCGTATTTAAACTTCTTAACACCTGAAAATTTTTCAAGATTCTTGTTTGTTATGGATGTAGGCTTGTCGATATTCTTTTTTGCTAAAAGACGTTCTTTCACAACTTTTCTTAATATCTTAGCTATCTGCCTTTCAAGCCCTCTCACTCCAGCCTCTCTTGTGTAATATCTAATTAAGGAGAGAATAACTTCTTTATTTAAATTTATTTCTTTATCTTGAAGGCCATTTCTTTCCATTTGTTTTGGCAGTAAATATTTAGAAGCAATATTTATTTTTTCATCTTCAATATATCCAGGAATTCTAATTATTTCCATTCTATCCAAGAGTGGAGTTGGAATATTTAAGCTATTTGCTGTGCAAACAAACATAACTTCTGATAAGTCATAATCTACCTCAAGATAATGATCACTAAATGTATTATTTTGCTCTGGATCCAATACTTCAAGAAGCGCAGAAGCAGGATCACCTCTATGATCCATTCCAATCTTGTCAATTTCATCCAATAAAAATAAAGGATTTTTAACACCAACTTTAGATAGTTTTTGAATAATTTTTCCTGGCATTGAGCCTATATATGTTCTTCTATGTCCTCTGATTTCAGATTCATCTCTTACTCCACCAAGTGACATTCTTACAAATTTCCTATTAGTTGCTCTCGCAATGGATTCACCAAGAGAGGTTTTACCAACCCCAGGAGGACCAACAAGACACAAGACAGGAGCTTTCATTGATTTAACCCTTTTTTGTACAGCAAGATATTCGATGATTCTTTCTTTGACTTCTTCAAGCCCATAATGGTCTTCTTCTAAAATATCCAAAGAAGCCTGAATATCAGTTTTTACCTTAGATTTTTTCTTCCATGGAACTTCAACCAAACAATCTAAGTAAGATCTTACAACTGATGCTTCAGCAGACGATGGTGACATGTGCTTAAACTTAGCTAATTCACTTTTTGCTTTCTTTAAAGCATCTTTAGGCATACCTACTGTATTAATTTTTTCTTCAAGTGCATCAAGCTCATCACCTTCTTCGCCTATTTCTCCAAGCTCTTTTTGAGCAGCTTTGATTTGTTCATTCAAGTAGTATTCTCTTTGAGATTTTTCCATCTGTTTTTTAACACGTTCTCTTATTTTCTTTTCAACATCAACGACATCTAACTGGGATTCAATAAACATTAAAACTTTTTCCGATCTTTCTTTCAGATCAGCTATAGCTAAAATTTCTTGTTTTCTAGCTGTTTCTATTGGCAAATGTCCTGTAATAGTATCGATAAGCTTTGAGAGATCATCCAGCGAATCAACAGTAGAAACTATTTCAGGAGGAATTCTTTTAGTAATGCCAATATAATCTTCAAATTTAGCTTTAATAAATCTAACTAAATTAGATGTGTCAGCTTCTTTTAGCGGCACGTCATCAATAGAACTTACTCTTGCTAAGTCATAACCCTTTTTTTCAATAAACTTATCTATAGAGCATCTTTTATGGCCTTCAACAAGAACCTTCATAGTTCCATCTGGTAATTTAATTAACTGTAATAAATTGCTAATAGATGCATTTTTGTATACATCCTTAAACTCAGGATTATCAATTGCAGGATCAGTCTGACAAACTAAAACAAGTTTTTTATTTGAAGACATGGCTACATTTAATGCTTCAATGGACTTAGGTCGGCCAACAAATAAGGTTGTAACAATTCCAGGAAAGACAACAACGTCTCTTAAAGGAATTACGGGTAGGTCTGATTTTATTTCATTCATATACCCAATATAGGGATAGATAATAAAATATCAATTAGCAGATGATTTTTTTGAAGCAGTTTTTAAAAGCTTAATTGGTTCTGTTTTGGAGACAACCGTGTTCTCATCAATAATAACTTTTTCAAGATCTTCATTAGGAAGCTGAAACATAGTTTCCATCAGTATATCCTCCATAATTGATCTAAGACCTCTTGCACCAGTTTTTCTTTTTATTGCTTGTTTAGCAATTTCAAGAAGCGCTTCATCTCTAAATGTTAATTCAACATCATCAATTTCAAATAAATGTTTATACTGATTTACTAAAGCGTTTTTTGGTTCTTTTAAAATTCTAACAAGTGCGGTTTCATCAAGCTCATGCAAGTTTGATATTACTGGAAGTCTTCCAACAAACTCAGGTATCAATCCATATTTAACCAAATCTTCAGGTTCTAAATTATCAATATCTGATGAAATTGATTGGACATTTGAGGTAGTATTCACATCAGCTCCAAAACCAATTCCAATATTATTTGTTCTTTGATCAATAACTTTATCTAAACCAGAAAAAGCTCCACCGCAAATAAATAATATATTTGAAGTATCTATCTGAATAAATTCCTGTTGAGGGTGTTTTCTACCGCCCTGAGGAGGTATTGAAGCTACAGTTCCTTCAATGAGCTTAAGGAGTGCTTGCTGAACTCCTTCTCCAGAAACATCTCTTGTGATAGACGGGTTATCAGATTTCCTTGCAATTTTATCAATCTCGTCAATATACACTATCCCTAACTGTGCTCTTTCAGGATCGTAGTCAGATTTTTGTAAAAGCTTTTGTATTATGTTTTCAACATCTTCACCTACGTAACCAGCTTCGGTAAGTGTAGTAGCATCAGCAATTGTGAAAGGAACATTTAAAATTTTTGCTAGAGTTTGAGCTAATAAAGTCTTGCCACTACCTGTTGGTCCTAATAGCAATACATTACTTTTTTGAAGCTCAACTGCATCTTTAAGATCATTTTTCTTTAACCTCTTGTAATGATTATAAACAGCCACAGAGAGAACTTTTTTAGCCTTCTCTTGACCTATTACATACTCATCAAGCTTATTAAAAATTTCTAAAGGAGATGGTAGTTCTTCTAAAGAAGTATCTTCTTCACTTTTAATTTCTTCTTCAATTATGTCATTACATAGATCTACGCATTCATTACAAATATATACACTCGGACCAGCAATAAGTTTTTTTACATCATCCTGACTTTTGCCACAAAATGAACAACTTAGTTTATCTGTTGATGCCTTACTTACCATTCTTTGAGTCTCTTTGTTCTAAAATATTATCTACTATGCCATATTTAACTGCTGCAGGTGCATCTAAGAAATTATCTCTATCTGTGTCTTTTTCTATTTTTTTTATTGATTGACCTGTATGTTTTGCAAGTATGTCGTTCACAACTTTTTTCATATGTAAAATTTCTTTTGCATGGATTTCAAAATCAGATGCCTGACCTTGAAAACCACCTAATGGTTGATGAATCATAATTCTTGAATTTGGCAAAGCATATCTTTTTCCTTTATCTCCTCCAGCAAGAAGTATCGCACCCATACTTGCAGCCTGGCCAATACATAGCGTTGAAATAGAAGGTGCAACAAATTGCATGGTGTCATATATTGCTAAACCTGAAGAAATACTACCTCCAGGTGAATTTATATAAATTGATATATCTTTCTCTGGGTTTTCGGACTCTAAAAACAATAACTGAGCAACTACTAAGTTGGACATATAATCATCAACAGGACCTGATAAAAAAATAACACGCTCTTTAAGAAGTCTGGAATATATATCAAACGACCTTTCACCTCGAGGAGTTTGCTCGATTACCATTGGTATTAATGCTGACTCTATTTCATTCATAAACATCTATTTATTTGCTAGTTCTGAAAATTCTATCACCTTATCCTTTGATTTAAGTGCATTTTCTAAATTTTCAATCAATTGTTGTTCCAATGCAATCATTCTGAACTGTTCTAATTGTTGTGGCTGACCCTTAACCCATTGTTTAAACTGTTCAGGATCTTTGTATTTCTGTGATTCTTTATCAATAAAGGTATCAAGCATTACAGCATCTGCAGTTAATTCAAAATGATTGACTAGTTCTGCAAATAATAAATCAAGCTTTACTCTTTTTTCTGCATTTTCCATGAATGTATCAATCGGGAACAAATCATCGCCTGCTTGATCTTCCGTTTGCCCAATTCTCATTAATGCATCCTTTCTCATTAGTTCTGCTTGTTCTTTAACAGTTACATTTGGAACCTTGAATGAATTTGTTTTTAATAATGTTTCATAAATTGATTCTTTTGTTAGGTCTTTTTCTTGAACTTCAACTTCTTTTTCCATTCTTTTTGAAATTTCTTCTCTAAATGCATTTTCATCTTTGACATCCATTTCTAGTTTTTCAAATAAGTCTTTATTTATTTTTGCTTCGTGCAACTCTTGTATCTGTTTTAATGTAATTTTAAATTCAGCCTCAACACCTGCTAAATCTTTCTTAAAATAATCTTCTGGGAATGTAGCTTTTATGGAAAATTCAGATGGTTCTTTATCTAAAATAGCATCCTCAAATCCAGGAATCATTGAGTTACTTCCAAGGACTAGCTTGAAATCTTTAGCTGAATTACCTTCAAATTCTTCGTTATTGATACTTCCAATAAAATCAATAATTACCTGATCGTCTTTTTTTGATTTTCTTGTTACATCCTTCCATTCACCATATCTTTTTAAAATATCTGCAATGGCTAAATCTATATCACTATCTGTAATAGAAATTGATACTTTTTCATAACTTGTCCATCTACTTAACTTGGCTTTAATTTCCGGAAAAACTTCAAAAGTTGCCGAGTAAGTTATTGGTTTTTTAGGATCTTCGCTTTCAAGGTTGACTGTTGGAGCAGAAGCAGGTCTTATTTTATTCTCTGAAAGCGCTTGAGGGTATGAACTTTGAATGAGGTCATTAACAACATCTGCATGAATTGACTGGCCATATCTTTGCTCAAGAACATCATTAGGAACTTTACCTTTCCTAAAACCATCGAGTTTAGCTTTACCTTTAATATTATTAAGCTTTGCTTGGAATTTAGAATTATAGTCTTCAACTGGAATTGAAACTGTAAGCTTTCTTTCTAAATCTTTTAGTTTTTTTAATTTACTAGTCATATTTTATCCAATATATTGGGGCGAGCGATGGGGTTCGAACCCACGGCCTCCGGAGCCACAATCCAGCGCTCTAACCAACTGAGCTACGCCCGCCACGAAACGAGCTATTATAGATTAAAAAATACAATTATTAATTTTTTTATTATGATAATTAAAAGATATACAATGTGTATATCGTTTATTATGGGGAGATAATTAATGGCTAATTTTTTAGACGATACCAACAAGTATGTTCATAAAGCATTAAAGTTTTCTGAACTATCTGAAGATTTATCAAACAAAATTATAATTTGTAATTCTACATATACCGTTCGATTCGGAGTAAGACTTAGAGGAAAAATATTTACATTTGAAGGCTGGCGCTCTGTCCATTCTGAGCATATGGAACCAACAAAAGGAGGCATAAGGTTTGATTTAAACACGAATTCTGAAGAGGTGGAGGCACTTGCAGCATTAATGTCTTACAAGTGTGCCATCATTAATGTTCCTTTTGGTGGTTCGAAGGGAGGTCTTAAGATTAATCCAGCAGACTGGGAAAAAAGAGAACTTGAAAAAATTACAAGAAGATTTGCGCAAGAGCTAATTAAAAGAGATTTAATTAGCCCGTCGATGAACGTCCCTGCTCCTGACATAGGATCGTCCTCAAGAGAAATGGCATGGATTGCAGATGAATATAGAAGAATTCATCCAAGCGATATAAATGGTGCAGCATGTGTAACAGGAAAACCACCAAACAAAAATGGCCTACCCGGAAGAGAAGAAGCTACTGGAAGAGGTGTTCAATTCATAGTAAGAGAATTTTTTAAAAATCCTGATCTTCTTAAAATAGTAAAACTTGATGAGGACCTGTCAACTAAATCAATGATAGTTCAAGGTATTGGAAACGTAGGTTATCACCTCTCAAAGTTCCTTACACAAGATGACCAGATAAATTTAATTGGCATTTCGGAATATAACGGTGGTATATATAACGAAGATGGTATTGATGTTGAGCATGCAAAAAAGTATTTTACAAAACATAAGTCATTTAATAATTATCCTAAGGCAGCATTTGTCAAAGACTCTTCACTTTTATTAAAGAGAAAATGTGATATTTTGATACCTGCAGCGCGTGAAAACGTTATTACAGAAAAAAATGCTGAAGATATATCTGCAAAATTAATAGTTGAGGCGGCTAATGGACCAATTAGCTATAAAGGGAATCAAATACTTAATAGAAAAAAAATCTTCGTCATACCAGATATCCTTGCAAATGGCGGAGGCGTTGCTGTTAGTTATTTTGAATGGGTTAAAAATATCAGACATATTAGATTTGGTCGATTGGAAAAAAGAAGGAATCAGTTTCAGCTAAATACTTTAATTGAAGCTATTGAACAAATGACAGGAAAATCCATGCCAGTGAAATATAAAGAAAATTTTATGAAAGGTATTGAAGAGATTGACCTAGTCAGATCTGGATTAGATGACATGATGATAGATGGCTTTCAAGAGGTTAAAAAAGCTTATATTTCAAATGATAAAATTACCGACTTTAGAACAGCTGCATATCTAGTAGCGATAGAAAAAATAGCAATGGCGTATGACTCTATAGGTTTGTAGGGAAAAATATTGCTAGATTATCTTTTTTCCATACTTTATGACTGACCATAATATCTTTTAATAATGAACTCTTAAGAAAATTATCTAGCCATTTTTGAATTTTTGGAAATTCATTGTGATGATCAAACCATTCTGGGTTGGCAATTCTAAATTGTCTAATAAATGGGAGAATGCATATATCAATCTTATTGACGTTATTCGTATAAAAAAATTTTTTGTTACTAATTTTTTTTTCCATAGTTTTTAAAATTTCTACACATGACTCTCTATGTGAAATTTCATCGACATCTTTGTATCTCGTAGCATATTTATATCTATCTAAATGGAATTTAAATTTTTCATCAAATAGCATAATTGCATCTTCTGCAAATAACTCTTGATCTTTGTTAAGAGTGTCTTTAAATATATCTTTTTTTTCTTTTATGCACCACTCAATTATCTCGATGCTTTCATCTATAACTCTTCCATCATCAAATAAGAGCACCGGCACTGTCCCCTTTGGAGAAATTTTCAGCATAGATTGAGGTTTATTTCTTAGGCTTACTTCTCTAAGTTCTACAACGGTCTTTGATAGATATAATGCCATTCTAGCTCTCATTGCATATGGACATCTTTTAAACGAATAAAGTATTGGCATATTAAGCTTTATAATTTTGAACTTCGTCTTTGGGACCTATATGTTTTTGATTTCTTTCCTTTGCTAGATCAACTTGCTTTTGCCTGCTCATATATCTTGCTTTTTGTTCTTCAGTAGTTTTATCAAAACAAGCTGGACAAGATACTCCTTTTATGAATTTCGTTGATGATTTATCTTCATCAGTTATAGGCATCCTACAACCATGACACATATCATATGAACCTTCTGAAAGATCTTGCTTAACTGCAACTCTGTCATCAAATACAAAACATTCACCATCATATAAAGATTCATCTTTATTGATTTTATCAAAATAATTTAATATGCCACCTTTAAGATGATGAACATTCTTGAATCCATCTTTTATCATCATTGAGGATGCTTTTTCGCATCTAATGCCGCCTGTACAAAACATGGCCACTTTTTTGTTTTGTTTATCATCTTCAGTAAAATTTTGATTTTTGACCCATTTTGGAAACTCTCTAAACTTCACAGTGTTTGGATTAATAGAGTTTTTAAATGTTCCAATTGAATATTCATAGTTATTTCTTGTATCTATTAAAATAGTATTTTTGTCTTGAATTAAATTGTTCCAGTCTTTTGGATCAACATATTCTCCTACGACTTCATTTGGATTGATGGTCTTATCGCCAATAGTAACAATTTCATTTTTTAGTTTAATTTTTAGTCTTACAAAAGGATTAATATTTGCATAAGAAAATTTAATATCTATATCATTAAAACCCTGTATCGATTTAATAAAATCTATTGCATCTTTTAAATTACCATCTTGTCCGGATATAGTTCCATTTAATCCCTCATTGCCAACTAAAATAGTTCCATATATCTTAAGTTGTTTAAGTTTTTTTCTAATGACAGTTTGAAGATTGTTTGGATCTTCAATGGAAGAGAATTTATAAAGCGCAGCTATAGAGTACATGACATAATTTTACTACAAGAAAATGGCGCGCCTGAAGAGATTCGAACTCCTGACCCACTGCTTAGAAGGCAGTTGCTCTATCCAGCTGAGCTACAGGCGCGTGGTCGGGGTAGTAAGATTCGAACTTACGACCACTCGCTCCCAAAGCGAGTGCGCTACCAGACTGCGCTATACCCCGAGGTTGCAAATATTAAAGTTTATCTAAAAAATAAGCAATCATCATATGAATAAATATTCATAAATGCGATAATAATTTTTATGACAGCGAAAATTTTAGATGGGAAAAAATTAGCTTCTCTAAGCGAAGAAGAGATTAAAGCAGAAGTTTCAGAGCTTGTATCGAAAGGCATAAATCCAACTCTAGCCACTGTTCTTGTTGGCAATGATCCAGCTTCAGAAACATATGTTCGAATGAAAAGAAATACATGTAAAAAAGTTGGAATGGAATCAATAGCTGTTGAGCTTCCAGAATCTACAACTACAGAAGAGTTATTAGCAACTATTAATGATTTAAATAACAATCCAAATGTCCATGGAATTTTATTACAACACCCTGTTCCATCCCAAATTGATGAAAGAAAATGTTTTGATGCAATTGATATTGAAAAAGATGTGGACGGAGTAACTTGTTTAGGCTTTGGAAATATGTCAATGGGCATTGATTCTTATGGTTCATGTACGCCTGCTGGAATTATAAGATTAATTAAACATTATGAACTTGAGGTTCAAGGTTTGAATGCGGTTGTAGTAGGAAGAAGTCCTATCTTAGGAAAGCCAATGGCTATGATGCTGCTAAATTTAAATGCAACTGTAACCATATGTCATTCAAGAACCCAAAATATTGAATCCATAATTAAAAATGCAGATCTTATTGTTGGGGCCGTTGGAATACCTAAATTCATTAAAACTGATTGGATTAAGCATGGTGCTATTGTCATTGATGCAGGTTTTCATCCTGAAAAATGTGGTGATATTGATTTAGATCAAATGGATGAGATATCTTCTGCTTATACTCCAGTTCCTGGTGGAGTTGGTCCAATGACTATTAACACATTAATACTGCATACCATGCAGTCTGCAAAAAAATTATTGACTAATTAATTGCTCTTTCACTTCTTCTATTTCTTCAGATTCACTTCTTCTGTTTCTTCAGAAGTATCTGTGTCTAATTCTCCTTCAATAACCTCGCCTTCATCTTCATTACTAACATCATCACTTTCATTTTCTTTGAAAGGAAATGGTTTATCTTCAGTTTGAAATAATAAAAATGCTAAAGAATCATGAAAAAACTCTAAAAGATGGGAATTAAAATTTGCTATTGATGCATTTGGTTTTGAGGAAAACAAATAAAATAAAAATTGAACTAGAGCCAACCCAATGCATATAGTAATTACAAAATTAATAACAAAACCATAAAGAATCATGAACAATAATCTTATCCACTTGCTTCCTTTTAAAATTTCTTCCTTATCTATTTCTATTTGAGTCATAATTTTTATCCTAGTAAGTAAATTCTACATCAACTTCATGTGGATTATTCACAAGATCGTCAATAAATGTTTTTGATGATGCGTCATTAAAGACAATATTATATAAAGAATCTACTAATGGCATGCTTATATTCAAGCTAGCAGATTCTGTTTTTATAACCTCTAAGGTTCTTATTCCTTCAGCAACTTGGCCAACTTTTAATTTTGCTTCATCTAGCTTTAAGCCATTTCCTAAATGCATGCCAAGTTGAAAATTTCTAGATAAATTAGAGGTGCAGGTTGCTACCAAATCACCCATCCCAGCAAGTCCAAGAAAAGTTATAGGATTAGCTCCCTTTGCTACTGCAAATCTGCTCATTTCAGCCATGCTTCTTGTAAGAATCAATCCAACAGCATTTTCACCAACTTTCAAAGATTCAGCAATACCACAAATAATTGCATATATGTTTTTAAGTGCTCCTGCTAGCTCAACACCTTGAATGTCATCTGAAGAATATATCTTAAATGTTTCTGATGAGAGTGTTTCTTTTACATTAAGAATTAATGATTCATCACTGCTTGCTATTACTGTTCCAGTTACCTTTTCTTCAGCAATCTCTCTAGCAAGGTTTGGACCACTTAATACCCCAACACTATTCTTTGAAGAATTAATATTCATTTTAATAATGTCAGACATTGATCTAAAAGGATCTAATTTAATTCCTTTTGTGCAAGAGATAATATGGGCTCCCTCTTCTACTATGGGTGTGATTCTTTTTACTATATTTTCAAATATTAAACTTGGTGTTGCTATCAGAACAATATTTGCATCTTTAACTACAATGTCTAAGTTTTCTGAGGCCTCAATATTAGATGATAACTGAAGCTCAGGATGGTATGTAGTATTTGCTCCTTCAGAATTAATTCTTAGAGCCTGTTCTGAGTCTCTAACCCATAATGAAACATCATTACCATTAGATGCTGCTATATTTGCCAAAACAGTTCCAAAGCTTCCACCACCTAAAACTGCAATTTTTTTTATTGCGCTCATAACTAAGATAGATACTTGTCTAACTGCCTCAAATATTTTGATGGATCTTGAGGCGATCCACCTTCAGCTATGACAGCATAATCATAAAGAAAGTCTACAAATGAATTAAATTGCTTACCCTTCATATCTTTAAGCTTTTTAACTAATTTGTGTTTCATGTTAATTTCAAAAATTGGATTAGATGATCCTAATGTTTGACCAGAAGCTTCAAGTATCTTTCTTAACTGAGCTCCAGGCTCATGCTTAGGCAAGACAATACAGGAAGCAGAATCTGTTAAACGTTTGCTAATTATTACATCTGAAACTTTATCATCTAAGTGCTTCTTGATTTTAGAGATAATTTCCTGATCTCCTTCGGAAACTTTTTTTGTCTCTTCATCATCAGCAATATCTTCTTTGGCTACATTAATAAGCTCTTTGCCTTGGTACTCTATTAATCCAGCCATAACCCACTCATCAATTCTATCTGTTAAGAGGAGAACTTCTATTCCTTTGGATTTTAAACCTTCAATATGTGGTGAATTAGCCGCTGCTTCATATGTATCAGCTACGCAGTAATATATCTTATCCTGGTCATCGCCCATTCGTTCTAAATAATCATCAAGAGTTTGATCACAATCTTTGCTATTTGCATATGTTGAAGCAAATAACAATAAACTTGCTATCGTATCCTTGTTTTCTCTATCTTCTGCTGGTCCCTCTTTTAAAACTAATCCATATTCGTTCCAAAAGTTTTTATATTTATCAAAAGATTCTTTTTTAAGCGCCTTAAGAGAATCCAACATTCTTTTTGTTACCGCTTTTTTTATGGTATCCACAAGATGATGCTCTTGAAGAATTTCTCGAGAAACATTTAATGGCAAATCATTAGTATCGATAATACCTCTTACAAATCTTAAATATAGTGGCAAGAAGTTAGAGGCATCATCCATAATAAATACCCTCTGGATGTAAAGTTTTACACCCCTTGGGGATTCACGGTTCCAAAGATCAAAAGGTGGCTTTGCAGGTATGTATAACAAATTTGTATACTCATTTTTACCTTCAACTTTATTGTGAGCCCAAAGCAAAGGGTCTTCCTGGTCATAAGTAATAAATTTATAGAATTCTTTATACTCTTCATCTTTGATTGATCTTTTAGACTTTAGCCATAGAGCATCAGCATCATTTATTCTTTTTGATTCAGCATCTTCGCCAATTAAATTTAAAGGGAAATTAATATACTGTGAATACTTCTCAAGCAAAAATCTGATTCTCCCTTCTTCAGCAAACTCTGTATTATCGTCATTTAAATAAATAACAATATCAGTACCATTTGAATCTTTTGTAACTTCAGAAAGTTTATATTTTTCTTCACCAGAACTTTCCCACATGATAGCTGAGTCAGATTTTTCGAATACAGATTTAGAAATAACTTGAACTTTATCGGCAACCATAAACACTGAATAAAAACCAACACCAAACTGACCAATTAAATTAGAGTCTTTTTTCTTATCACCTGTAATGTTTTCTAGAAAAGATGCTGTACCCGATCTTGCAATTGTTCCAATATTTGAAACTATTTCATCTTCATTCATTCCAATACCATTATCAGAAATAATAATCTTCTTCTCTTCTTTAAGCACTTGAACCTCAATCTTTAGATCCTTGGTATATTTAGCAATAGATTTATCCTCTACAGATTTAAATCTAAGTTTATCTATTGCATCTGATGCATTAGATACAAGCTCCCTAATAAAAATTTCTTTATTAGAATAAAGGGAATGAATCATCAGCTTTAAAAGCTGCTTTGTTTCTGTCTGAAATGATTTAGTTTTTGATCTTGCCATGTTAATCCTCTCTAATGTTCTTTAAATAATATTTAATAAAGAAAATTCAAGTGTTAATTGGGTTTATAGATATGTGACTCTTACTATTTGAACTACAGAGACTATAAAAATTACAAGGGTATTAAATACACTTAAATTATGAAAAAACTTAAATAACCTTTCCCAACCTCTATCTCTAGCAATATTTGTTAGGGGTATGATGATATAACCAATAAAAGCAAATACGACAGCGGTAAGAGCAAAATAAACATCTGTAGTCTTAAAGAAAAGATAGCTAATCAATAAGGCTACCAATGCAATTAATAAGATTAATAAATAATATCTTGGGAAAATTTTTCTTAAAAAATTAGATGCATTTTGGTCATCTAAAACTTTAAAGACTACTGGTGCAGTAAGAAGTACTTGAGCAAATATTATGCCTAGAACCAATGAGTAACATAATATTAAAAGACTTAAAATAACTATATTCATAATTAAGTGGCGGTCCGACGGGGAATCGAACCCCGAACGCCGCCGTGACAGGGCGGAATTATAACCGTTTAACTACCGGACCACTTATTAACATTCGAATAATATATTTAAAAAATAATAATTCAACTATTAATTATTGGTGGGTGATGACAGGATCGAACTGCCGACCCTCTCGGTGTAAACGAGATGCTCTACCAAACTGAGCTAATCACCCACGTTGCGTATTATATTGATTAATTCAAAGTATACAAAAGAAATTTTTATTATTTCTTATTAAATACTTGAATTTAATTTAGCGCCCAATTTTGTTGTTTAAAATACCTCTTTTAATTTGCCAGTTTTGCAATCATATATGTAACCATATATTTGTATTGAGTTTGGCACTAATGGGTGATTTTTTAATTTTAGGACATCGTCAATAACACTTTTTTCATTATCATTAAATGTAAGCCAATCTATTTTATTTTTAGAATCCAGATTAAATTCTTTATCAATATCTGCATTAGAAAATTTTTCCAAACCACAATCAGTATGGTGAATAACAAACCATTCTTTAGTGCCTAATAATTTATGCGATATTAATAAAGAGCGAATAGCGTCATCACTAACTCTTCCCCCTGCATTTCTAATCACGTGAGCATCTCCCTCAGATAACCCTGCAAACTTAGCTGGATCTAGCCTTGCATCCATACAAGTAAGAATCGCAAATTTTTTTATTGGCGCAGCTTGCAACTCCCCTTTTTTATTAAAGTTCTTTGCATACTGTTCGTTTGAAATAATTACTTCTTTTAAGATTTTTGACATATTCGGTACCTTTAGAAATTATTTTACAATGCTTAATCTTGCAAGATATATACCTATAAGTGTTATGAAGACAAATATTATCTGCATTAAATTTAAAATCTCAGAAAAAATAAATGCAGCTAATAAAGTTGCTGTTAAGGGTTGCATTAATAAACCTATTGAGCCATTAGATGCAGAAATCTTTCCAATGCCATAAGTAATCAGGAATTGGCCACCAAATTGACATAAAAAAGCCATAAGTAGAAGATTGATCCATTCAAAGTTAGTAGCAGGAAAATAAGAACTAGAATCAATCATCATAGGCATTGTAGAAAATAAGCAACAAAAAAATGTTGTATAAAAAATAATGTTTAAAGAAGTTTCTTTACTTAACTTAGAGATTATTAATAAATAAATTGCATAGAATAGTGAAGCAAACAAAGACAATAAATCGCCAAAAACTTTTCCATTATCGTAGTTATCTGAAAAAATGATTAGGCCTATTATCCCAACATAGGTAATCAGAAATGATAGTCCAAAACCCCTAGAGGGAATTTCTTTAAAAATAATAAAGCCCAAAAGAGCTACAAATATAGGTGCAGAATTTACAATAATTGTTGCATTGGCCACAGATGTAATATTGATGCTGAAATGCCATAAAACTAAGTCGGTTGTAAATGCTAATGATGCGATCGCGGTATATAAAATGGTCCTTTTGTTTATTACCTTAAAAAATATTTTCTTATTGGCAACGTAATTAAAACCTATTAAAAGAGGAAGCGCTAAAAACATTCTCCAAAAAGTGATAGCAGCAGGCGACAAATCACTCCACTTTACAAATATAGGTGCAAAGCCAATTAGGGTAGCCCCCAATGCAAGCATAAGAAAATAATTTGTTCCCTGTAAATTCTTAATCATGAAGTTATACTTTGACTATGCAAAATGACATTGTAGAGCAGAATAAAGAAATTATCTCAGTTGGTGAGTTAAACAGGTCTGCTAAATATCTGCTAGAAGATGCATTCTCAAATATCGCTGTAATTGGTGAACTATCAAATATGTCTCGACCTAGCTCGGGTCATATTTATTTCACGCTAAAAGACCAGGATGGTGCTATAGGTTGTGCGATGTGGCGTTCACAAGCATCTAAGCTAAACTTCCGCCCTGAAGATGGTGATAAATGCATTCTTAAAGGACAGGTGAGTTTATATCCTGCAACAGGTCGCTATCAGCTCATTGTTAAATCTATTGAACAAGCTGGGTCTGGAAATTTAATGCACCAGTTTGAACAATTAAAAAAGAAACTTGAATCTGAAGGATTATTTGATTTGTCAAAGAAATTATCTATTCCTCAGTCACCCAAACATATTGGAGTAATCACCTCATCATCTACAGCAGCATTTCAAGATATTTTGAGCACAATTCAAAGAAGAGCTCCATCTGCCCAAGTTTCTTTAAGTCCAGCTGTTGTTCAAGGAGATACTGCACCAAATACAATTATTCAAGCATTAAATAGGATTCTAAAATTTAATGAAAATAATCAAGACAATCCAATTGATTTAGTGCTTTTATCTAGAGGTGGTGGATCGATTGAGGATTTGTGGTGTTTTAACAATGAAAATCTTGCACGAGAAATAGCATCATTTCCGATCCCCACTATTTCAGGTGTAGGCCATGAAATAGATTTTACAATTTGCGATTTCGTATCAGATATGAGAGCGCCTACCCCGACCGCTTCTGCAGAAATTGCTACAGAGTTTTACTTTAAAGCTATGGATAGAATTAATGAATTACATATTGACCTTAAAAGAGCATTGATTAACTCATTTAAAACTCAAAAGCAAAAATTAGAATTTCTTAGAAGCAAAATTAGAAGCCCGTTAGTGATATTAAGAGAACAAAATCAAAGAATTGATAGCTATGAGTTACAGTTAAAACAGAATATTAAAATTAGCTTCAATCAAAACAAACAAAAATTAAATCTTCTAAAAATTAGATTTAAAGAAAAAAGTCCAAGCGCCTACATTCAGGAATTGAATATCAAATTAGGCAATATTAAGAATATGATACAAAAAGAAATTAAATCTTGTTTAAATCGAAATCTTATCTTCGTTCAAGAATATGAGAAAAATCTCGAAATCCTTAATCCATTATCAATACTTGATAGAGGGTATTCAATTATTCAAAATCAATCTGGTAAATCAATAAAGTCTAATGCTGATGTAAAAATTGGAGAAAACTTAACTGCAAGATTAAATAAAGGATTTATAGATATAGAAGTTAAAAACAAAAAAGATGCATTATAAGGTCTTTCTTCTTCTTATCTTTTTCATTTCATCTGAATTAAAAAGTGAGATAGTTGTTGATCCTGGTGAGATGGTTGCAATCAAAATATCGACTTGTCCTGATATAAAAAATAAAGAAATATTTTTTTACACCTTTAATAAGATTGAGTACGCAATAATTCCTTCACCTTTTTCAAAAAATAGTAAGGTTATAAATAGCTACTGTGTTCCAATTAAAATTAATAAAAAAGATTTTGGTGAATCTAGAATTACAATTTTAGACGTTTCTAAAGTTAATCTCAGTGAAGAAGATTCCCAAAGAGCACACAAAGAATCTCAACTGATCAGAGAGTCATTAAATAGTTATTCAATAGATATCAAACCATCACTTAAGTTTATTAGTCCTGTTGATGGAATAATTTCTAGCAGATATGGCAAACAAAGATATATAAACGATCAACCCAGATCTCCTCACTTAGCATTAGATATAGCGGCTGCTGAAGGGACAGAAATAATAGCTCCAGCATCAGGAAAAGTAATACTTGTTGGTGATTTTTTCTATTCTGGAAATTACCTTATTCTAGATCATGGATTTGGATTACTCTCTTCTTACAGTCATATGTCAAAAATTCATGTCCAAGCTGGTGACTATTTAAATCAAAGAGATATTATTGGCGAAGTTGGTTCAACTGGAAGAGTCACTGGGCCTCATTTGCACTGGTCTGTTTACTTAGAAAAGCAAAGAATAAACCCAGAATCTTTGATCGCTGAAAATTTTTTTGAAAAATTATTTAATTGAAGCAAGAATAGAATTAAGACTATCTTTTGTTTGAGGTCTGAACAAAGACTCAACTACAACACCTTCCGGATTAATAAAAAAAGTAGCTGGAACAGCTGGGGGTGTTTCAATACCCCAAATCTCTCTAGGATGAGATATTAGCGATGGGAGTTTTAGATTAAATCTTTTAGCTACAGGCGCTAAATCTTCAGCATCTAATTCATCAAAATTAAATACATAAACGAGCACATCATTGTTTTCTTCAGAAAATTCAAATAACTCAGGAAGCTCTTTTATACATGGAGCACACCAGTCAGCCCAATAGTTCACTATAACCCACTGACCCTTTAATTTTTCAAATGATGTATCTTTACCGTTAAATACATCAATGTCATTTTTTTGACACCCAAATAATATGAAAATGCATAACAAGGGTATAATTTTAGCTTTCATGAACCACATAATAGGCTAAATTATCAATATGGAAAATAAATATTTATTAATTCTTTTTTACTCTGCTGGAGGTTCTGTTAGGAATATTGCACATGCTATTGCTGATGGAGCAGAGCAAGAAAACTTAAGTGTGAAGATAAGAACAGTTCCCAAGGTCTCATCAGTTGCTGAGCAAACTGAAGAAAGTATTCCTAAAAAAGATGAAATATATTGCACTAAAGAAGATTTAATTAATTGTTCAGGCCTTGCTTTAGGTTCTCCAACAAGATTTGGATCAATGGCTTCACCGCTTAAATACTTCCTTGATTCAACTGGAGACTTATGGGCATCAAATGCTTTAGAAGATATTCCAGGAATTGCATTTACTTCTACAGGATCCATGCATGGAGGACAAGAAATAACTCAATTTAACTTATTAACATATATGCTTCACCATGGAATGATAATCTTAGGCACGCCCTACTCCATAAAAGAATTAAATAAGACTAAATCTGGAGGAAGTCCATATGGTCCGTCTCATGTAGAAAGCTTTAATGATTCTAATAATTTAACTCCAGATGAATATGAAATTGCTAAACAGACTGGTTCAAGAATTGCAAAATTTATCAATAAATTAGATGCTAACTAACTCAAGAATAAGAACATCTATTAACTTAATATGCAGCTCTTTAATAATATTGAAACTATTTTCCTTTTTTAATAACGACATTACATTTTTCTTTTTTGTTTTTTGGTCGATTCCTTTTGGTGTTTTTATCTATATGGGAAATAAGTTATCTATTAAATCTTTTCAAGGTTTTAGTTTCATACTATTGATATATTTTTTATCAGCATCTCTTAGAGTGTTCGGTATAAAACCCTTAATTAATGACCTTTTAGAAATCATTTTAATAGTTACTTTATTTTTAGTATGTATATTTTCTCCTCGGTCAATTAAGAGTAATATGTAAAGTAAGCTTTACATTATGATTTTCCTAGATTATTATCTTTCACCTTAATAGGAGATTTACATGTCAGAAAAACAATCAATTTGGTCAAAAGCAGATAGCTTTTTAACAACAACAAGAAAAATAATACTTAATTCATTAACTGCATTAATTTTAGTTGTTATTACATTTTCGTTATTAGGTGGGATAGGTTCGATGCTTAGCAGTCCCGAAGAAATTGATACAGAAGATAAAGTTCTTTGGTTTAAACCAATAGGTGTTGTTGTCGATTCAGAGGTTAATAGTTCTGGAAATTTTGATTTTAATAGTATTGTTTTAAGTGGTGATACTGTTGAGCAACATGAACTTCAAGATTTATTAGATGTATTAAACCATGCAGCTAATGATGAAAACCTTGCTGCAGTATATGTAAATGTTTCTGAATTAGGCATGTATTGGTCTTCAGCTTTTAAGATTGCTGAAGCGTTAAGGTCTGTTAGAGAAAATGGGAAAAGAGTTATAGCCTATGCAGAACAATATAATAACAACTCATACCTAATTAGCTCTCAAGCCAATGAGGTTCTTATAAATGAATATGGACAAGTTTCAGCATTTGGTTTTTCAAGAAAAAGAGAGTACATGAAAGATTTATATAAAAATCTTAAATTAAATTACAACGTCTTTACTGCGGGTGATTTTAAATCTGGACCTGAACCATACACCAGAGACTCAATGTCTGAAAATGATAAATTAGCATGGAATGAATTTGCTAATCCAATGTGGGTCAAAATGACAGATATGATGGAAGATGCTAGAAATCTAGAAAAAGGATCTATTCAAAATTACGGAGATAATGCTTGGAAATTAAGTACTGAAAATCCAGAAATGGCAGAGGTAGCACTTGAATTAGGATTGGTTGATATGGTAGTCACTCGAGAGGAAATAAAAGCATATATGTTTGAAGAATTTCCAAATGAAGATAATGATCAATACTCATTTCCAGACAGTATTTCAATTTATGACTATCTTTCAGATATTAAAAAAGATGAAGAAGAGAATACTAGTAAAAATAAAATAGCAGTTATTAATGTCGAGGGGGCCATAATGGAAGGTGAAGCTGCTTATGGTGTCGCCGGATCAGATACCATAGTAGATAACATTCAGTCAGCTACAGAAAATAAATCTGTTAAAGCGCTTGTGTTGAGAGTTAACAGTCCTGGTGGAAGTGTTTGGGCAAGTGAATTAATTACTAACGCATTAAATGAATTTAAAGAAACTGGCAGACCTATTGTTACATCAATGGGAGATATCGCTGCATCAGGTGGTGTTTGGGTCACTACTCTATCCGATGAAATATTTGCAGAAGAGGATACTCTAACTGGTTCTATTGGAGTTTATGGGATTATTCCCACACTAGATGGAATATATGATTGGGCAGGAATAAAGGTTGATGGTGTCAGCTCTACTAAAGCAGGTGAATGGGATGAAAGATATGCCATGCCTGAATATGTTAAAAATGGTATTCAAGCAAGTATAGATCATACATACAATAAATTTGTGTCAAAAGTTGCTGAAAATAGAAACATGACCTACGAAGATGTTCTGCCAATTGCAGGTGGAAGGATATGGGCAGGATATAAAGCCCTAGAACTCGGCTTGGTAGATAAAATTGGTGGTCTTGATGAAGCCCTAAAATCTGCAGCAGAAAGAGCTGGTATAGAAGACTTTGCAGTCAAGAATTACAAAAAGCCAATGGATCCATTTGATGTTTTTTTAAATGAATTGCTTGAAAACATCAATATAGAAATTAACCTCGATCCAAGACTTAAGCTAATTAATTCAAAACTAGAAAAACATCTTAAATTAATTGATCCTGAAAAAAGGAATATATTGATGTATTGCTTTGAGTGCGAAGTTAAATAACTTCTTTAATTAAAGGAATCGTGATTTTTCTTTTCATTTCCATTGAGAGCTGATCTAGGCTCTCAAGGATATGAACTAAATTAGAAATGTTTCTTTGAGAGTAAGTCACTAGGTACTTTGCCTCTTTATCACCTAAATTTATTGAAGTTAATTTCGAAATATATTTAAGTGCATCAAATATGTCTTTATCATTTATAGGATGAAGTTCATAGCTTTGAATTTTTCTTATTCTTGATTCAAGGTCTGGTAATGAAAAATTTAAAGATTTTAGATCTTTTGAAGAAGTAAGAATTAATCTAGTCTCTGAAATAAGAGCTTTATTAATTAAATTAAAAATTGCTTTTTCCCACTCTATTTTAGAAATTGCCTCTTCAATGCCATCAACACATATTAAATCGATATTTTCTAAGGATTCAAAAATCTCAACGCCATAATTCATTACCATTTTGAGAGGAATATATAAAGATGATTTACTCACAGAGCTATAAGAGTTACACATTGCTTGAAGAAGAAAAGTTTTACCAGATTCTTTAGTTCCATATATGAATAAGTCATCTAAGAAATCACTATCTTTTAGTAGAGAAAGCAGATGAGAGTTTTCTTGGCTAGTAAAGAAGCCCTCTAATGAAGACTTATTTACCTTGTTCCATGGAAAAGTAAGTTGTTTGGGTTTATTCATTATGATACTTATTAATATCTAGCAACCAGTTTCTAGAATATACAATTAAGCTTAATAAGGTGACTATGATAATAAATACATCGAGCAATATTAATGAAAGATTAATCTCAAATATTTGAAAAAATAATATAACAACAATATAGGCGATTTGAAGGCCTGTAGTAATTTTTCCAAGAATATTCGGCAATGGGGTTTCAGACTCCATTAGTGTCATATGAACTGCAGCCCCTAATAAAATAGCAACATCTCTTCCAATAAAAATAACAAATATATAGAGAGGTATGTATGAATTAAGCCATAAGATAAAAATAGTACCCGATAAAAGCAGCTTATCTGCTATTGGGTCTAAGATAGTCCCAAGATAAGTTTGCCACCTCATCTTTCTTGCAAGAAAACCATCAAGCGCATCTGTTAAAGATGCAATCAAAAAATAACCCAGACTGATTATAAAATTACCAATAAAAATATTATTTAAAATAGGATAAACAAGACCAATTCTTATTATGGATAATAAATTTGGAATAAAAATAAAATACTTGCTCATTTTACAAACCTTAAACTTAAACTTTGGTTAGAATTTTCAGCCATAATTTCAAAAAAAGTATTATTTTCAATAGTATTTTTAAAGGTATCAAAGTTACCCATAAGACTAATTTGGTATGAAATAGTATTATTATTTAAATTAAGTATTTCTAAATTTGAGATAGCAATAATTTTAGATAACTTATCTTTTGAAATCTCATACTCCTCATAAGAATTTATACCTTCTATGGTCACATCAAGCAATAGAGTTTTAGAAGTATCAACAATCAAATTTTTATAAATTGATTGAATCTTAGATTCAACATAATCAGTTAAAGCCTTTTTGATATCTTCTAGATAATTCTCTGCAAGAATATCTTCTTTTATATCACCAGAGAAAAGCCACTGATTTAAACCCAAATTTGTTAATTTTACATCCACTAATTCATCAAAATCATATTTTGAAATTAGATGCTCTTTTGGTGATGACAAGATATCAGTGTTAGATATATATCTTTGATCATCTAGATCTAAAACAGGTAATTCTAGGAATAAACCTCTTTCATTTGATAGTTCGGCTAAAGTTTCTTTGATTAGGCCGTCTATCTCATTGTTTGACTCTTGCGAAACATAGTAAGGCTCTTCAGAGCCAGACTCTATATTAACTAAAAAAAATATTACAGGTCGCGAATAGCCAACAATAGGAATTGATAACTCTTTAAACTTATTTATGACTAATTCTTGATCAAAATTAACTTCCAAATAGCTACTCATATTTATATTCTTAATTGAGTAACTTTGAATAAAATCTTTTCTGGATGATCCTGAGTTTATTATTTTCCAGATGTTTGATGGTGATTTAGAGCCACTAATTCTAAAAACTAAATTATTAAAAGATTTATTAATTGAAGACTCTATCTTGCTAGAATTTTTGATAGGTACATAAATAGTAAAAAGTTCTTCAAATTCCTTCCCAAAGGAGTAATTAGAAAAGATAATAAGTATTACTAAAAAATGTTTAATAAAGCTGTTATGCATTTGACTCACATTGAGTATTCTAAATGACAAAAGAAATTATAGAAAATGATCCATATAAGTTAGCTGGTGTTGATATTGATGCCGGAAATGATTTAGTCGATAAAATTAAAAAGGATGTAGCCTCCTCTCACAACAAAAATGTCCTAGGTAATATTGGTGGCTTTGCGGGTATGTATGAGTTAGGCAAGAATTATAATGAGCCTGTATTAGTTGCTTGCACAGATGGAGTTGGTACAAAAGTTGCTCTAGCGCAAGAATTTAATCAAGTTGATGGTATTGGTCAAGACCTCGTAGCAATGTGTGTAAATGATCTTATTGTTTGTGGAGCTAAGCCTCTATTTTTCTTAGACTACTTTGCTTCTTCAAAGCTTGAAGTGAATGAGGCATCAAGAATTATTAAAAGTATTGCAGATGCTTGCAAAAATTCTGATTGCGCTCTACTTGGAGGCGAAACTGCTGAAATGCCAGGTCACTATGTTGGTAAAAACTTTGATTTAGCTGGATTTTCAGTTGGATGTGTTGAGAAAGATAATATTATCACCGGTAATACTATAGAAGAAGGCAATGTTCTAATTGGTATTGAATCAAGCGGACCTCATTCAAATGGATTTTCTCTCATCAGAAAAATAATTAAAGAATCGTCTATGAAAGAAAATGATCTGAACAAAATAACTGAATTAGCTTTAAAACCAACTCATCTTTACCCTAATTTAATTATGCAGTTAATTAATCAATTTAAAATAAATGGGATGGCGCATATTACAGGCGGAGGGTTAACAGAAAATATACCTAGATCATTACCAAAACATTTAGCAGTTGAAATATATTTAGATTCTTGGCAATTACCTGAAATTTTTAGATGGCTACAGAATAATGGCAGTATTACACAAGATGATATGTTAAGAATTTTTAATTGCGGCATAGGGATGGTACTTGTGGTTAATGAGGATATTTCAGAAAATGTAAAATCAGAAATTAAAAACAATGCCTTTGAATGTTTTGATATTGGTAAAGTTATAAAAAAAGATGGTGAATCGGTAATTTATTCATAATCTATGAAAAAAATTGTTGTCTTAATTTCTGGAAGTGGCTCTAATCTTCAGGCCATCATAGATAATTGCAAATCAAAATATATTCATGCAGAAATTGTATGTGTAATTTCAAATAACCCTAAAGCCTATGGCCTTGAAAGAGCAAAATCTGCTGGTATTAAAACTCTTGTTATCGATCACAAAGAATATCAATCAAGAGACTTATTTGATAATGATCTTTATAAAATTTTAAAAGATCAAAATGCTGATTTAATAGTGTTGGCTGGTTTCATGAGAATACTTACAGAAAAAATCACAAAAAATTTCTATGGACAAATAATAAATATTCATCCGTCTCTGCTACCAAAATATCCAGGTCTGAATACTCATCAACAAGTTATAGATAACAAAGATATGACTCATGGCATAACAATTCACTTCGTTTCATCTCAGCTTGATGGTGGTCCAGTAATTGCGCAAGGAGAGATTATGACATCAGAAGATGATGATATTGATAATTTAATAGAGAGAATTCATAGACTTGAACATGAACTTTATCCTGAAATTATTAAATACATCTGCGATAATCAAATTAATATTTATTCAAATGAAGTTATATTTAAAAATCTATCTTTAGAAAATACGCACATATATAAAAAATATGATATTTAGAACGCTATTATTAATTATATTTACTATAAACCTGAGTTCTTCGGTTATACCCGAATATAAAGCTAAATATAAATTTGAACGAGACGACTTTTCTATTACTGGAATTAGAGAGCTAAAAAAATCAAATAATGACGATTTCATTTTTAAATTTAATGCAAACACACTATTAATTGTGTCCATGAATTTTGAATCAATCTTTGAAATAAAAGATTCCAAAATAATATCTAAAAATTATGAAGTCAAAATAAGACCTAAGTCCGTTGATAGAGATCAAAAAATCTCTTATGACTATGATAATTTAAAAATAAATTCTTCTGGAAGAGACTCTTGGGTGGCCTCTCTCAATCAGACTGCTTTTTTAACAGACCCATTGAATGCCCAAATCCAAATTAGGCTAAATTTGATTAGTGGAATGAAAAAGTTTTACATAAATTTAATAAAGATGGAGACGGGTGAAATCCAAGAAAACTTTTATGAATTAGATGGTGAAGCTATATGCACACTGCAAGATAAAAACTATGACTGTGTTATTCTGAAAAGATTTAGAGAGTCGGATAATAGAATCACGACATACTATCTAATTCCAGAACTTGCATATATGTTTTATAAAGTCATTGATGAAAGCCCGGAAGAGTATCAAAAACTTGAATTAAAAGAGTTATTAAGTTTTGGGTAATGTAACTCCCGTTTGACCCTGATATTTTCCGCCTCTATCTTTATAACTTACGCTGCACTCTTCATCAGATTCAAAAAAGAGCATTTGGGCTACACCCTCTCCAGCATAAATCTTTGCAGGTAAATTTGTTGTATTAGAAAATTCAAGGGTAACATGTCCCTCCCATTCTGGTTCTAAAGGAGTAACATTAACAATGATTCCACATCTAGCATAAGTTGATTTTCCAAGACAAACAGTCAAAACATTCCTTGGAATCTTAAAATACTCAACTGTCCTTGCTAATGCAAAAGAATTGGGTGGTATGACACAAATATCTGATTCAATGTCGACAAAGCTTTTTTCATCAAAAGATTTAGGGTCTACAATTGCTGAATGAATATTGGTAAAGACTTTAAATTCATTTGAACATCTAACATCATAGCCATAACTAGACACGCCATATGAAATCAACTTTTCACCATCTTTATCGAGTCTTACTTGATTCTCCGAAAAAGGTTCAATCATTGACTGGGTCTTAGACATTTCTGTTATCCATTTATCTGATTTAATCGACATTTATTTCAGTTCTCCCTTGAATAGCTCTTGCTATTGTATTTCCATCAACATATTCCAATTCACCTCCAATTGGAATCCCATAAGAAATCCTTGATACTTTAATATCCTTGATATGATCTTTAATATATATTGCTGTAGCATCCCCTTCAACAGTGGAGCTGGTTGCTAATATAACCTCCTTAATATTCTCAATCTTTATGAGTTTTAAAAAATCGTTAATGCCCAGATCATCCGGACTAATTCCTTCAATTGGTGATAATCTACCAAGTAAAACAAAATATCTTCCTTTAAAACCCCCTGTTGATTCTATTGCTAAGACATCAGATGGATTTTCAACCACGCAAATACTATTCATATCTCTACTAGTATCTGAACAAATCTTACAAAGATCATTGGATGTTAGCATTCTGCATCTTGAGCACCTACCAATCTCATCAATGGCTTTCTCAAGATTTTTGGCTAGAATTCCTGCACCATCTTTATTTTTATCTAACAAATAAAGTGCCATTCTCTGGGCTGATTTTTTTCCTACACCTGGAAGTATTGTTAAAGAATTAATTAAATCATTTAGAAGGTCTTGATGCATGCTAGTTCACTGGCTTAATTGATCCATCTTTAATGTTACCATCATACTTATCAAGAAACTTCTGAATTGATGGATCCGACAAAACATCTTTTTCTGCCTTAGACTGTCTATCAGACTCAATTTTCTTTTTATGATTTAATGGAGAATTGTTGTTGTCGCCTTGTTTTATTTCAACTTCTATTTCATAACCATAATATGCATTTAATACGGTTTGAAACTCTTTAAAAACATTTTCTGGAATATTACTTTCCTCTTCAGGCTGCACAAGTGTAATTAAAGATTCTTCAAATGATAAAAATGAAAGATTTCCAAAATAATTTCTAGCAAAAGGACTTAGAGACAACAAATCAAAGAGCTCTAGCCAGTCACTATTATTTTTTAAATTACATTTATTTTTTGAATTAACAGTTTCAGTTTTTTTACTTTCTGTATCTTTCTTTAAAGTCTTAGGGGTATCGATTTTAGGTGTTTTTAAATTTTTTTTTTCTGTATCGTTTGAAGTATTTTTGTTATCAATTTTATGTATAGGATTAAATGCCAACATTCTTAAAATACAAACCTCTAACGCCTCTTTAGGGCTAGGATGAGCATTAAATTTTGAGTATGAGTTAATTGCAATCTCATACAGTAGCTGACAAAACTCATCATCAATATTTGCTGCTAAATTTTTAATATCTTGATCTGATGAATTGCTTAAAACTTTTTCTACAGAGGTTTTATGTAAAATTGAAATTAAACTTTTTAATATTACATCATACTCTGGGGATAGCTCTTCTATTTTTGATAATGCCTCATATGCACCCACACCATCTCCATCAATAATGGCATTAACCATAGTGACTAAAAATGAGCTATCAATTGTTCCTAGTAATTCCTTAACATTATTTGATTTAAGGATACCGCTACCATGAGCTATTGCTTGATCTAATAATGTTAATGCATCTCTTACTGATCCTGAGGCAGCCTCTGATATTAAATCAACACTCTCCTCATCATAACTAATATTCTCTGATTTTAAGATTTTTTGTAAATGCTCTGATAAAACCGTTCCACCAACTGTTTTTAAATTCAGCTGTAGGCATCTGGATTGAACTGTTTTTGGAAGTTTTTCAGGATTTGTTGTAGCTAAGATAAAAACAACATGTTTTGGTGGTTCTTCAAGGTTTTTCAATAATGCATTAAAACTCTCTGTGGTCAGCATATGTGCCTCATCAAGCAAATATACTTTATATCTTCCATTCGCTGGAGAATGAGGAACTGTTTGAAGCAATTCTTTCATTGCATCTATACCTCTTTGAGATGCAGCGTCTTGTTCATAAAAATCTAATGATCTTCCTAATTTAATTTCCTCACAATTAACACATTCGTTACATGGGACAGCAACTGGTTTATCTGATGAAGTGCAGTTAAGACATTTAGCAAGAATTCTTCCAAGAGTTGTCTTTCCAACACCTCTAGTGCCTGAAAAAATGAAAGCTTGGTGAATTCTATCCTGAAGGATACTGTTTGATAATGCTTGAATTACGTGTTCTTGGCCAACAACCTCCTCAAAGCTTGATGGTCTATATTTTCTAGCTAAAACCTCGTATGACATAGCGATAAATCATAACATGAGCTAGTTAAAAACTGAGTCAATTTCTTGAAAACTAAAGCCTCTATTTTGCAAAAAAACCTTTTGCTTGTTTTGTTCCTTAAAATCTTCACCTATGCCCGCTTTAAACTTTTTATTAAAAGCTTTTAAAGCAGCTTCATTCCAGCCACCTTCAGCATCAATTACTTCTGATGCTGTGTTTTCATTAACACCTCTGGAGACTAATTCATATCCAATTTTTTTTGGACCAAAACCTTTTCTTTTTCTTGCAACAACATAAGACTCTGAGTAGCGATAATCATCTAAAAGGTTTTTCTCAAGAAGACCATGTATTACTGAGTCAACTAACTCTGGAATATTAAATTTTTTAATAAGCTTATCTGATAGCTCTTTTTGCGAATGTTCTCTTCTAGATATAATATCTAATGCTTTGTTATAAATGGCTTTATAAGCATAATCATTCATTTATTCAAAAGGAACTACCCTGGATTTGCCATTCCTCTTGATAATTCTTACTCTTTGGTTTTTTGAATAATTGTATGAACTTATTTCTTGAATAATTGAAATTAGCTTTCCTGCGTCTGTCTCAATTAATAATTCAATACCATCTTTTTTTGTAAGATTTGAGCCTACCTTAGATCCAACTGCCGAGCCAACAAGGCCTCCCACCAAAGATGCTATATCAGATTCAGTTTCAGATTCAGTAACATTTTTTCCTGCGACACCTCCGATAAGAGCTCCAGCTGCAGCGCCAGCCTCCCTATCGCCTTCAATAGTAACAGTTGTTATATCTTTTATAGTTCCAAGAACAACATATTGTTGTTTTTGTGCATCTGAACGTGAAACAACGTCTGGAGTATAAGAGTAATTAACACAACTTACTGCACTTAATAGTAAAAAACATGCAACTAGATTTTTATTCATTTATTTGCTCCTGTGATGGCTTGTAATAATTTAAAAGGTCTTCTGCAATTACATAAAAATTTCTATCTTTATTAAATCCAGAAAGGAGTTTAACTTTATAGACCTTTTCGTTGTATTCAGATTTAATAATTTGAATAACATCGCCCGTACTCAATCTTTCAATATCTCTTGAGTCAACTATGGAAAAAGTATCCCAATCTCCAAACTCTCTTGCGTAGTAAGTATGGTATGCATCGCTTGGCATGTGGTACAAAACTTTGCTATCAGATGATAGTCTATTACTTCTAGCCTCAAGAACCCATTGATCCCCTTTATTGAAAACAATCTCATTGCTTGCTGAAATATCAGATATATTGATTAGTGCAATAAAAATTAATAATTTCTTCATAACTATTAAGACAATATACACTTATTAAAGTTCTATGCAATTAGAAAAAAATACGTAAAAATTATTGAAAAATCTCATATTAGCCATAAATATTAGTTAGAGGAGATGCCAATTGGGTCTCCAAATATTAACAAGCATGCCTTCGGGGTGCATTAATTTTAGTCGCTAAAAGGAGGACTATTATGATACTTAATTTTACTGATCCGTTTTTCACTACTCGTGTTTTAGGATTTGAACCATTGTTTGATAGATTACAAAGACTTTCAGAAGCCTCTGATAGATCTTCAAGTTATCCACCATACAATATTAGAAAAGATGGCAATCATTTTGCTATAGAAATAGCTGTTGCAGGTCTTACAAAAAAAGACATTAACATTGAATTAGCTGATGGAGTTTTGTCGGTTAGCTATGATGGTCCAGGTACTGAAGTTGTAAATGATAATAATGAGGTGGTCTACCAAGGGATTGCTCAAAGAGCTTTTAAACAGCAATTTACACTCTCTAATGATGTGGTTGTCCAGGGAGCCGATCTTATTAATGGATTATTAACCATTAATCTTGAAAAGATAATTCCTGATGAAAAAAAACCAAGGACTATTGAGATTAAAACTCCAAAAAGAATCTCAGGATAATAAATAATATTGCAATATAGGGATGCTTGCTGCATCCCTATTTTTATTGATTAAGGTAATATAACTGTATGAGCGCCTTTAAGTACTTTATATCGTTACTAATTTTTTCTAGTTTTAGCAATGGAAATCCAGTAGAGACAGGTCATGCTAACGTTTCTTTAGTTAAATTTGATACAAATCCATCTGCACAGAATGAATTATTTATTGGTATTAAGATGGATATGCAAAAAAACTGGCATACCTATTGGAAGAACCCTGGTGATTCAGGGGGACCAATAAAAGTTATATGGAATTTACCTGAAAATGTGACCATAGAAGGTCCGTTATGGCCAACTCCAGAGTTATTGCCTTATCCCCCGTTGATGACATATGGGTATAAAGATTTTGTAATTTTTCCCTATAAAGTTTCATATACAGATATTGATAATTTAAGTTTAGTTGGAGCTGATATTGATTTTTTAATATGTGATGATGTTTGTGTACCTGAAAAAGCTAATATCAACACTTCTTTTAACAATCTTCAGCCTAGTGAAAGATTTGAAGAGTGGCTTTTAAAAGTACCTGATATCACTTTGCCTATTTTAGGAAGTCAATCAAATGAATTTCTTGAAATTAGATTTTCGTTCAATGATCAGATAAGAAATATTTACTTTTTCTCAGATAACCAAAATTTGATTTTGCATTCTGGCAAACAAATTTTAAAAAAAGAAGAGAATAACTGGCTATTAAAAATTCCATTACAGTCTGAAGGTTTGAAAATCTCCTCCGCTGAAGGAGTAATAAAGATTAATGATGAGTCATATCTTATTAAATCAGATGTGACAAAAAGTTCAGGGGAAGAATTAAGCATGTCTATTCTTCAAGCAATTATTTTTGCATTTATTGGAGGCATTATATTAAATCTAATGCCCTGCGTTTTCCCTATTATTTCCTTAAAAATATTAAGCTTTGTTTCCATGGGGGGAAGTTCTAAGAGCAAAATAAGAACTCACTCTCTTCTCTTTTGCATAGGGGTAATTATTTCCTTCTTATTAATTGCTCTATCACTTTTAGTGCTTAAGAGTGCAGGAGATTCAGTTGGATGGGGCTTTCAACTTCAATCGCCTGTGATTGTAGGTTTTTTATCAATTTTAATGTTTATTATTGGGTTTATTTTGTTGATGAACATTGATATAGGAACTTCTATGACAAAACTTGGAAAGATTGGTATGAATGACACATCTTATTCCAGTTCTTTTCTTACTGGTATTTTGGCAGTTATTGTCGCTTCACCATGCACAGCACCATTCATGGGTGCTGCAATTGGATATGCCTTAATACAACCATCATTTGTAACATTGCCTATATTTATCTCACTTGGTATAGGTTTTGCCTTTCCATACTTATTACTATCTTATAAACCAGAACTCATTGAAGCCCTTCCTAGTTCTGGAACATGGATGGTTAAATTGAAAGAATTTTTTGCCTTCCCAATGTTTGCAACAGCATTATGGTTGCTATGGGTGTTTAGCATACAAACTTCGACTGATGCACTTATCGAGCTTTTATTAGTTCTATTTTTAATTAGTCTGCTTATGTGGCTTATTACCAATACCTCAAAAAAAATTATAAAAATAATTTTATTATTACTGTTAGGTTCTTTGTTCATAGTTCAACTTAAAAACCTAACTAATATAAAAGTTGATCTTAATAATAATCAAGAAAATAAAAATGTATTAATTTGGACTAAAGATATAGAAAATGAGCTTAGATCTGAAAATAAAGCTTACCTTATAAACTATACTGCAGCTTGGTGTATTACTTGCCAGGCTAACGATAAAGTTGCTCTATCTAGACCAAAAGTAAAAAAATTTCTAAAGGAAAATAATATTGAATATATTGTTGCTGACTGGACAAATAAAAATAAAGATATCCTAGACGCTTTAAACACATATGATCGTAGCGGAGTGCCTTTATATGTCTATTGGAAACCTGGGATGCAAAAATCTGAAATTCTTCCAGCTATTCTTACTGAAAAAATTGTTTTGGATGCACTAAAATAATTAATAAATTAATGAACATATTTTTATAAATCTATAAAAAAATCACTATAATCAGAATTATTAATATTTCATTGAGAGAATCATATGAGTGCTAGTCCTTTTATATTGTTTGGAAATATACACATCATCACCATGATAAGCATCTTAGCTGCTTCTATATTTTTACCATTAATTTATAAAAACAAATCTACTTCTCAAAAATCAATAATGACAAAAATTATCGCGTATATCGTTATAGCTCATGTAGTTATATCACCATACAAAGATTTATATATTCTTGAAAACCCATACAACTGGAGAGAGGTTTTACCATTTCATATGTGCGATCTTTCTGAGATATTTTTGGCATGGTTCTTATTGGGTGGCCCAAAAATTTTGTATAAGTGTGCATTTTTTTGGGGTATTGGTGGAGCAACTATGGCAATAATAACTCCAGATATTTCTCATCATGATCTTGATTATGCATTTTTTATGATTGGTCATGGAATGATTGTGATTGGAATAATGTATGCAACTGTTGCTCTTAATAACAGACCCTATGCTAGGGACATCCTAACTGTCTCATTTATTACAGCATGTATATTGTTACCAATCACTTACATAATAAATTTGATATTAGGTGAGCCAGCAAACTTTTGGTACTTAATGGCAAAACCTGCTGGTGCAAGCCTCATGGATGCTTTTCCAGAACCACCCTATCATCTTCTAGTATTAATTCCATTGGCTATAACTATGTTTTTCTTAATTTATTCACCATATTTTATAAAGGATAGAATTAAAAAATAATTTTTTGCACTTTCAGCAAATTAAGTGAATACTATAAATGTTAAAACATTAACTACACATATTTTACTATGGAAAATTTTATAGAACTTTTAACAGAAGTATGGAATAGAGGGTTTTTAGGAATCAACCTTGGTGCAATAATCTCCTCATTATTAGTAATCTTAGCCTCACTTCTTTTTAGAGGCTTTATCATATCAGTCATCATAAACTCCTTGAGTCGACTTGCAGAAAAAACTGAATCTAAAGTTGATGATGAAATCTTTAGCGCATTAAGAAGGCCAATAGGATTAATTCCAATAACGGTAGCTTTGTATATATGCACGCTTATATTGCCATTTGATGGTGTGGTTGGTGATATAGCGACAAATATTGTTAAAGCATTCGTAATTTTTACAATTTTTAGTGCTCTAGCTAATGGTATAAAACCAATTTTTGAGGCTCTTTCAACAAGCTCTTGGCTTACACCATCTATGCAGATGTGGCTTGAAAGAGCATCTAGGTTTATAGTTTGGGTGATTGGTGTTGCAATAATCCTTGATATTTTTGGTATTAAAATTGGCCCACTGGTTGCTGGTCTTGGATTGTTTTCCGTTGCTGTAGCATTGGGAGCACAAGATTTTTTTAAAAATTTAATTGCTGGTATTTTAGTTATTGGTGAGCATCGATTCCAACCAGGAGATAGAATTGAAGTTTCTGGTCAGCTTCACGGCATAGTAGAATCTATAGGATTTAGATCTACAGTTATAAGAACTTTCGATACTGCTCCAATGACCATCCCAAATAAAGATCTTTCAGATGTAAAACTAATAAATCATGGTGAAATGAAAAAAAGAAGATTAAATTGGAGAATAAATTTAATCTACTCTACTTCAATAGAGCAACTTGAACATATTAGAACTCAGATAAAAAATTATATTAATGATAGTGATGATTTTATAAACGATTCAGACTATGAGAATGTAGTGAGAGTTGTTGAATTGGGATCAAGCTCTATAGATTTAATGATAGTTGCTTACAGTGAACCTGTTGGTTTTGTTGAATATAACCTTATTAAAGAAAACCTAATCTTTAACATAATGAAGATAGTTAAGGCTAATGGTTCTGAGTTTGCATACCCATCAACTTCTTTATATGTTGAGAGCATGCCTGAATAAAAGTTAAATATTTATCATGAGTGATCAATACTTACTTTCTATTACTATTATTAGCCTCCTCGGTTTATTTATATGGAGTAAATTTAGATATGACGCACTAGCGGCTGGTGCATTATTAGTATTGATAATCCTTGGAGTTATTCCAGCAAATCAAGCTTTTGATGGGTTTGCTCACCCAGCAGTAATAACAGTTGCACTTGTACTAATAATAAGTCAAGGATTAAAGAATTCAGGTTTGACAGGACTTGTTGGAAAATTAATTGGGGGTAGGAGTTTTACTAAATTTCAATTCCTAATTTCTCTACTTTTTATTGCAGCTATTCTTTCATCGTTCATAAACAATATTGGAGCCTTGGCAATTCTTTTACCAATAACTCTTAATATATGTCAAAAAATGGACTGGCATCCCTCAAGATTCCTAATGCCTTTAGCTTTTGCATGTATTTTAGGGGGCATGAATACAACTATTGGAACACCTCCAAATATTATTATTTCTGAATATAAATCAACAATATCAGAGTCGGGCTTTAATTTCTTTGATTTTTCTTATGTCGGGCTCTCTGTAACTATTTTAAGTATTTTTTTTATTGCAATTGTTGGCAATAGGTTTATTCAGCTAAGAGATGATTCTACTTCAGGATCTTCATTAATTGATTTAAAAGGATATTTGTTTGAAGTAGAGGTAAATGAATCTAGCTCAGCAATTGGTATGACATTATCAGCTTTTAAAAAAGAGGCTGGAGAAGATACTGAGGTATTGGGTATTGTCAATGAGAATGGTGGTGTTAAAAAGGTTAAAAATAATTTAAGAATCAAAGAAGGTCAAATTTTGGTTATCAAAACTCCTCCTGATGATATATCTTCAATATTAAGCGTCTTTGATTTCTCTATTCCTAAAGAGCTACATTCTTTCGACGATGATGATTTGGAGGAAATAGAAGCAATGATTACACCCGGTTCAAGGCTTATAGGTAGAAAATATGATTTCTTCTTAAAACTAGCATATGAAGAATTAAATCTCCTAGGTCTCTGGAGAAAAGGTTCAAAATATAGAACTAGGCTTACTAGAGAAACTTTCAAAGCTGGTGATGTATTGTTATTAGGTATTAGAGATTTAGATGAAGAGGATGTTACAAATAAAATTAAACATTTAGGCTTGATGCCGTTAATGCAAAGAGAACTTCAAACAATTCCAAGTAGAAGCCGACTTTTAAAAGGAATTATATTTTTTTTAATATCAATAATTTTAGTTACTTTTAACATACTTCCAACAGCAGCTGCATTTTTGTTATGTGTTCTTGGTTTTGCAAGAATTAGAATTATCGACAGTAATTTTTATAGGGATGTAGATTGGCCTATTATTATCATGTTAGCTGCAATGATTCCAATTGGAACCGCCCTTCAAACTACAGGGTTGAGTGAGGTCATTTCCTCTAATATTTCAAATATTGCAGCAGATATGAGCCTCTTCTGGTTGCTCTTTTTAATATTAATAATAACTATGGCAACCACTGATATTATTAATAATGCAGCGACAGCTGTGATTATGGCTCCAATATCTGCTGGTATAGGAATGCAACTTGGTTATGATATTGAACCATTTTTAATGGTTGTTGCAGTTGGCGCAAGTTGCGCTTTTCTGACGCCAATTGGCCATCAATGTAACACTGTTGTTATGGGTCCTGGTAATTATAAATTTACTGATTACTGGAGACTTGGTTTACCGCTAGATATCTTAATTATTGCTGTATCAATTCCAATGATTTTATTTGTTTGGACTTAGCTTGATGGAGGATCACTTTAAAAGACCAAATAAATTGACAGGCATGCCATATGAATCAGGATTTATAGATGAAGATGGAAGATTCTTTGTTAAGTATCTCAATAAACAAGGCAATGATGGCTATTACTTTGAAGAATGGGCTAGAGATAAAGAAACGTATCTAAAAAAAATTAATAGATCTTAATTAGAAATATCCTCAGGATAGCAATTGCAACTTAAATTTTCTATTGCTCCGATGAAGTCTCCATACCTTGGATAAAACTCTTTTGACTCACCCTCTTTATCTGTGAATGGCGTAATAACATTGGTTCCAGATTCAATAACACCATTTTCAATTAACCTTCTTCCAACCTTAATTGCATTATCAACTCCAGCCCACTTTAAATAGCTCATAGGTCCCCACTTTTGGACATCACCTGAATCTTGTTGATTATACTTTGTGATTCTTGTAACAATAATGTCATTTTCTCTATCAACAAAAGTATATTGACCAAATTTGCCACTCGTATTAAAAATTTTAAAGTCATCTTCATAGGCAGATACCCACCAATGCAAGGAGTATCCTCTTTGAAATCTAGTAAACCTTTCTGGGGTTGTATCCCAGACGAGTTGAAATGTTTCATCAACAAAGCCTTTAGAAATAATTTGCTCATCATTCCAGACTCCATTTCTTCCAAACAATAATCCTAATTTAGAATAATCTCGTGCTGACATATCTACACAGCAATATGTCATTACATTACCCTTTTCATCTTTCCATAATTTATAGTCTGTTATTTCAAGCGGTGCTAAGATTCTTTCTTCAAAAAGAACATCAGCTTTCTTGCCAGTTGCTTGATATAAAATATCACCTATTAGCATAGAATTAACATTATTATATTCAAACTTTATTCCTGCTTTTTTTTCAACACCTACTTTTTTCGCATAATCAAGATGACTCTCTTGAAAAAACATTTTTTCATGCTCGTGGCTTGGAAAATCTAGACCGCTAGACATGTCTAATAAATCTCTTATGGTAATTTCTGATCTCTTATCATTAAAATACTCTAAATAACTTACAACCTTGTCATCCAAACTACCTATTTCACCCCTGTCTATTGAGATACCAATTAGTGCGGCATAATAACTTTTTGCCATAGACCATGATGTACCATGTGAATCTGAATCATAGCCAGAAGCATATTTTTCTCCAATAATCTTTCCATTCTTAATGACCACAACACCAAGGGTCGAGTTATCTGTAAATGCAATATCTATCAAAGTTTTTACATTTTTTGATTCAATGCCCTGGCTTTCAGCAGAAACAAGATCCCATGATGAACCAGGATAATACTTATCAGTAGAATGTATAAAAATAGAAAAAAATAAAAATACCGGTAGATATAAGATACTAAAAACTGTGTTTTTCATAAGAAATTCCCCTTTGTGTATGATGATATATGCATCTTTAAGATATTCAATATAATTTTTTAAAATAACTTATCATTTTTATTGATATCATATTATAAATATATATAATGATGTTGATTTTACAGTACCTAGGAGTATAAATTGAATACACAAGTAAGAAATGCAACACCCGAAGAAGCAATAGAATGGAGTCAAAACGACTACTTTCTTAGTATGAAATTTGATCCATTGGTATTGTTTGTAGTTATACCAGCCATAATACAAATTGTTGTGCTTGCTTTCATGTTGGTATCAATGAGTGTTACTGGCATATTTTTTGAATAAAGTAATTAAGCTGTTAATTGGTGTCGGTTCAAGTGAGCCAACATTCTCACCCTCTCCGGTTAAAATTTTATTACTTTCTATCATATTAGGTTTTATCTTTTTATTAATCGTTACAACTTTGATAATTATTACTGGAACATTGCTATGAATATAAAAAATTTCTTAATACCTCTAATACTTTCTTTTAACTTATTTATCGATGCCGAAAATTATGAGGTTAAGATGTTAAATCAAGGATCTGAGGGTTATATGGTATTTGAGCCTTCTTTTCTTAAAATAAAAAAGGGAGACTCTGTTACATTTATTGCAACCGATGCAGCACATAATTCTGCATCTATTGAAGGAATGATTCCTCCAGGTGCCTCCACTTGGAACGGCAGCCTCAGTCAAGATATAACTATAACTTTTGATGTTGAGGGTATATATGGGTATCAATGTACTCCGCATGCAATGATGGCAATGGTCGGCGTTATTGCAGTTGGTGAAAGTAAAAGCAATCTAGAATTAGCTAAAGCGACAGCACAAAAAATCAAAGCAACCTTTGTAATGAATCAAGAAAGGTTTGACAGCTATTTATCTCAATTATAAATATTGGTAGACCCGAATGGACTCGAACCATCGACCTCCGCAATGTCAATGCGGCGCTCTAACCAAAACTGAGCTACGGGTCTAAAAAAGAAATCATTATACAGAAATTTTATAGGTTGGTAACAGTCATAAATAGCTATTAAAAATATACATATAACCAACATACGATAAGTTCAAAAACTAATATAAATATTATTGATAATTAATTATAAATATATAAAATACGCGGTGTCAGCACTCCTCTCCCCCTATTAGAATTGCTGATATCACAAATGGAGGGCTTTGGCCCTCCATTTAATTTTTAAGAAACCTTCATTGATTCAACTTTTTTCTTTGTCGCTAGTAAAATATATTGATCTTCTTTTTCAGATCTTTCATCTAATAGTTTTTCAATCTGAATCAATGTTTTTTCAAGAGAACCCCATGGGCCCTCATCAGTATTTCTTTGTAAAATGAGGTCTTGATATCTTTTTTGAATATCATCAGGTATGTCTGTTGAGAATTGATTGCATATTATTCTTTCAGCAAATAATCTAAGCCTCTCGTCTTCAAAATTTCTTGAAATTTTAATTAAGTGGGCTGGGTCTGAACTATGGTGAAATTCTTGCATTAGGTCTTTATCTTTATATGAAGGGAATCCACCAGAATATATTGTTCCTTCAATATATTCTGATTCTGGAAAGTCCATTAACCTATCTTCCATTGCTTGCGAAACTTTTTGTTGAAAATCTTTATCTGCCTTAATGATATCGGCACGTCTTTGCAGCTCAGAAAATTCAATATCAAAAGCATCTAAATTTTTTAATAGCTTATGAGAGCAAACTGGAATTGTTTTATTAATTTTATATTTTTTTAATGGTCCGTCTCTTCCTTTCGACTGAACTAATTTATTTATCTCAGCATAGTCTAAATCTAAAATATCATCAGGATCATAGCTTAAATCATAGAAAACGATTTCATTAGGCCTACTTGCATCATTACCGCACAACACAACCGGATATGTAAAAGTTTGTCTTCTATGAATTTCACCAAGGGCTAAAAATTCATCAGAATATAAAAGATCTTTAATGCCTTGCTTTGTAGATATGTCTATAAAAGACTGGAATAACTCAGGCAATTTTTGCTGGATAATTATGCATAGTTCGATCATTAAATTGCAATCAGCAATAGCATCATGTGCATCATCTGCATCAATCCCATGTTCCTGGGCTAAATGTTCTAGTTTGTAACTTATTCCAGGACCGCCTTCAAAAAGAGGAATTGCAATTTCTTCAGAAAAAAAAGCAGCTATATTATGCATCATTAGCATTAAATCAAGCCGACCATTACCATTAGTGTTTGTAGTATATGGCTCTAAAAGATTCCAAAAAAATTGCCTTCTAATTAGTTCTTCATCAAATGCATGACCGTTGTATGTAATAAAAACTGAAGGACTTTGTGCAGACCATTGTTTCCATTGCGATTGTATATCTTTCATCATTTGATAATGTGAAATATTTGAATTGAAAAGATCAACTTTTTTATTTGTAAGCATGGCCATAGGTTGCGGGATTACCCATGGAAGTGGAGCACAGCCTATATTCTGTTCATCAATAGTTTTTAGATTTCTGTCTGTTAAAACCGAACCGCATTGCAATATTTGACTGAAATCTTTTTGAATTCCAGTTGTCTCTGTATCGTAAAAAATTAAATTACTGAATGACAATTTATCTAACTATATATTTACCGAGCTCTAATCTTGCAACAGCTCTTCTGTGAACTTCATCTGGTCCATCTGCAAGTCTCAAAGTTCTTATATGAGCATACATTGAAGCTAATGGAGTTAGTTGGGATACGCCCTCTCCTCCATGCATTTGAATGGCTCTATCAATAATCTTTAAGACTACATTAGGAGCAAAAACCTTTATTTGAGCAATTTCACTTGCAGCTATTTTATTTCCAACAGTATCCATTTTATGAGCTGCATCAAGTGTTAATAGTCTTGCTGCATTTAGCTCTATTCTTGATTCAGCAATATAGTCAAAATTAGCTCCAAGATTAGCAATATTTTTACCAAAAGGCATTTTGGCAGGATCTATTCCCCTTTTGCACATAAGCTCAATAGCTTTTTCGCCAACACCTATTGTTCTCATGCAATGATGAATTCTTCCAGGTCCAAGGCGTCCTTGTGCAATCTCAAAGCCTCTGCCTTCTCCCAACAATAAATTTTCTTTAGGAATTCTTACATTATTAAATTTGATATGAGCATGTCCGTGAGGTGCATCATCATATCCAAATACATGCATCATTTTTTGAATTTCAATACCTTCTGATTCCATAGGTACTAACATCATCGAATGTCTTTGATGTTTTGCCGCATCAGGATTTGTAACTGCCATAAAAATAAGAATCTTACATCTTGGGTCACCAGCTCCTGAAGTCCACCATTTTTCACCATTAATTACATACTCATCTCCATCTAAAACAGCAGTAGCCTGCATATTAGTTGCATCAGATGACCCAACCCCTGGTTCAGTCATTGCAAATGCAGATCTAATTTCACCATCAAGTAATGGTTGTAACCACTCTTTTTGGTGTTTTTCATTTCCGTATCTTGCGATAACTTCCATGTTTCCTGTATCTGGTGCAGCACAATTCATTGCTTCTGATGCAATGTGGCATGTTCCCATAACTTCAGCTAAATGTGCATACTCATAATTTGTTAATCCAGCGCCAAATTCACTTTCTGGTAAAAAAAGATTCCATAATCCTTTAGATTTAGCTTTATCCTTTAATTCGTTAATAACTTCTGGATATGAGTTCCATCTATTTTCACCTTCTTCTATTTGATCATGAAAAATATGTTCTGAAGGAATACAGTCTTGTTCAATAAAATCTTTAACTCTTGCAATAAGATCTTGAGCCTCAGGTCTAAGTTCAGGTAACATTTAAATTTAACTCCCTATATACACTAATATTTGGTAACATTATAAGCGTGATGAATAATACAAATTCTTTGTATCTCTATAATAGCTTTATGTACAAATCAAAGCTAGTTGCACTTATGCATATCAATTGTCCAAAATAATACTATGAAGATAAGTTCTTTTGATTTAAACCTTTTTGTAATCTTAAATGCCATATATACCGAGGGGAGTTTAACTAAGGCCGCTGAAGTTGTAGGAATAACACAACCAGCGGTAAGTAATGCTCTGTCCCGTTTGCGTGAAAGATTTAATGATGAACTTTTCGTAAGAACTGGATCAGGAATGGTTCCAACACAAAAAACTGAAAATATTATTAAAGATATTCAAAATGCTTTAACGCTTATGCAGCATAGTGTAAATGAGCCCGATACATTTGATGAAAAAACTACTACTAGGGCTTTTAAGTTATCACTAGGTGATATCTCAGAGGGAAGAGTTCTGCCATACATTATGAAAGAAATAGATAAAAATGCTAAGAATATATCTGTTGGTAGTTATGCATATAAAAGAAGTGATCAAGTTCATGCTTTAGCAACAAATAATTTAGATTTTGTTGTTGATCCTGTTATCCCAGCTTCAGATGAAATAAGTTCTTTTAAAGTTTTTGAAGATGACTTTGTTGCTATTCATAGAGAAGGACATCCAATTTCAGAAATAGAAAATCCAACTATTGACGACATACTTGCTCAAGACCATCTTCATGTTTCAAGTAGAAAAAGAGGATTGCATCTTATTGATGTTGAGCTAGATAAAATTGGATACAGAAGAAATGTTGCTCTTAGGTGTCAACATTTTCTTATAGCTCCAACGATTATTAAATCAACTGATATGCTGCTTTTTGCAACAAGAAGTTTTGCAAAAGCTCATAACCTTCCGTTTCTAGAAATACCTGCTGAAATACCATCTATGGAATATTTTTTAATATGGCATAAAAGCGATGAAGGTGATGGTGGTCATATTTGGATGAAAGAATTAATTATTAACGCATTTATTGAAGCTAAAAAATAATTTCTTTATCTCAATATGTGGCCTGCTGTCTTTACAAGCCCTCCATCAGAAGCAATAGTCTCGCCAACAACATATGCACCTGCTCTCGAGCATAAGAATATAGTCAAGCCTGCAATATCTTCAGGGCTTCCAGTTCTTTTTCTTGGATTATGTTTTTCTATTTCAGAATAATCAGAATTAACTGCTGAGCCCAGCATAGCACTAGGGTATGGGCCTGGCGCTATTGCGTTTACAACAATATTTTCTGAAACAAGTTGAGCAGCAAGATGTCTTGTTAAGTGATGAACCGCAGCCTTTGATGTGCTATATGAAAAGGTTGGGAATCCAGGAACATTTAATCCATCAATTGATCCAATATTTATTACTCTAGAAGGATCTTCAAGTGAAGCTTTTTTTGCAAGCAGTGGTTTCATTCTCTGTGTTAAGAAGAAGAGACTTTTAACATTTAAGTCCATGACTTTATCCCATCCTGCTTCTGAAAAACTTTCAAATGGCTCACCCCATGCAGCTCCTGCATTATTTATTAGAAAATCGATGCCATCTTCTTTTTCTGCGATCATACTTGAAAAGGAATCAATGCCCTCTGAGGTGCTTAGATCACATGGAAATGGAATGCATTCTCCACCATATAGTTCTGAGAGCTCTTTAGCTTTTTCAATTAAAGCTGGTGCCTTTCTTGCTGTAATGTAAACCTTTGCTCCATTTGCAAGAAACCCAGCTGCAATCATTTCTCCTATCCCTCTGGATCCTCCAGTAACTATAACTACTTTATTTTTTACACTGAATAAATTATTGATTTCCATTTTTGTTCCTATAAATTTTGTATAAATTATATATTGAATACTTAAAAACGATACGTTTTATATTATCTTCAAATGCGCAATAAAACACATCAAATAATCTAAATTATAAATGTTAGAATAGGCAATGATTTTTTATCATCTAATAGGATTAATTATTTCATTATCGGTCTTGATATGGGGGGCAGATAAATTTATTGATAATTCGTCTTTGATTGCAAAAAAGCTTGGTTTAAGTGAATTAACTATTGGATTAACAGTTATAGCACTGGGAACTTCTGCTCCTGAAATATTTGTTGGTATTTCATCTGTTCTAAATAGTACAGAATCTATTGCGATGGGAGCTGTAATCGGATCAAACATATCAAACATCGCATTAATTTTTGGTGTCTCTTGTATTGGCATTTCAATGCGACCATCCAAAACAAATCCAATCCAATTTATTCCATTTATCTTAGCAGTAATAGTCCTTGGCTTAGGATTGCAAGATTTAAAAATTACAAAAGCTGAAAGTATAGAGTTTTTATTTGTATTTGCAGCGTTTATGTATGTTACATATCTTTATAGAATACCTGACAAAATAAATGATTCTGATAATTCAAATATAAAAACAGGAAAAACAACTCTTTTGCTGATATTAGGACTTTTAGCGCTGATTATTGGATCAAATTATGCTGTTATTAATGCTGAAAAAATAGCCACTATCTTGAATGTTCCTCAAGTAATTATTGGGCTAACTATCATTGCTATTGGAACAAGCTTGCCAGAGCTTGCAGCAACAATATCAGCGATTAGTAAAAATAAAAATGACATGGTGATAGGTAATGTCATTGGTTCAAATGTAATGAATATTGCATTAGTGGTTCCTATAATTGGAATGTTTTCAGATGCAACTTTCGAATCAAATATTCTATCGAGAGACTTTCTTGTTTTATCCGTAACATCAATATTATTTATATTGATTACAGCAACATATTACTCTTCAAGATTTAATTTAAAAGTAATTAAACTTATTGGATGTATTTTTGTTGTAGGCTACCTAGGATATATTTTAAAACTAAGCAATCTGGTCTGATTTTTTTGTTGAGTTTATCAATAATAATCCAATCAAACAGGCACAAACCTCAAATATAAAGAAGGTGTTAAAAAAGCCAGGCATGCTTGGAAGCACTGAGGAGATTATCCTACCAAAAGCTATAGATCCTGTTAAGAAAGTCAGAAATTTAATAGAGAATATTCCAATATACTCTTTAAATAAACCAATTAAACACATCGATCCAATACAAAGATTTAAACCTCCGTATATTCCAGCTATCTCTGAATAACCAATATCAGATGTAACTTGCAAACCAACAGCATCTGTGAAACCAGGGTCTATTATTGCCCAAGCACCAATAGCAAAATATGTAAGTCCCATAAAAACTAAATAAAATTTCTTAAGCATTATCATTTTTGCACTCCTTTTTTGTTAGCTGGTTGTAATATAAAATTATCACAATGAAGTTAATTAAAAAAATCTTTTTTTCATTTCTTTTAGTATTTTGTATGAATATAGATGCAGATTATATTGAGCTTCCAAAAGATGAGGTATTAAAAATGCCACTTCCCCTTCCATATAATAAAAAAGAATATACAGAGAAAGATATTCAAAAATTTATAAACAAAACTATAAATAGCTCAAAGCAACCAATAATTATTTTTGGTGGTAATTGGTGTGGTGACTGTAGAGTGCTAGCTGGCACTTTTAATTTACCAACCATTAAAAAGTTTTTAGATAAACACTATGAAGTTCTTCATATTGATGTTGGTAGATATGAAATAAACATGAATTTGATGGAATATTTCAATATCCCAACAGAAGAAGGAGTTCCAAGAGTTCTTGTGTTTGATAAAAATAATAATTTGTTAAATAGCAGTTCAACAAAAGAATGGACAACTGCCAGAGACAGAAAGCAGCAAGATATTTTTAATTATTTTCAGAATTTAATAATTGAATAAATTTATTCAAATTGAATCTTAGTATCAGCAAAAAATAAATAAAATAATCCTCCAAATACTAAAACAAAGGTAGATATATTAAATATTAAAAACCATGATCCTGTAAGCTCTAATATCAGCCCAGCAACAAAAGGACTTATAATCGCAGCTATCATCCCAATACCACCTGCAAAGCCAACAATAGAACCAGTATATTTTGGACCCAAGTCAGCATGATTTACACCATAACCTCCAACAGCAATTCCACTAAAAGCATTTGTAAAAGACAATAAAATAATAATAGATATATGAGAATCTTGAAATGGAATCATTGAAAGACAAGTCGCACCACCAAGAAAACCTATTGTATTTACAGTTTTTCTCACTCTTAATACTTGAAACCCTTTTTTGATTAGCGAATCTGCTAAATAACCTCCAGAAATTAAAGCTAAAACTGAAACAATACTTGGTATAAGTATCATTATGATAAATATCGCTGAATCTAATTCAATACCCAAGCCACCAGTTGAGATGGGACTATTAACGTATTTAGGTAAGTATGAAATAAAGGTAAATAATGCCCAATTATTACAAAACGTAGCTACTGTAATTGCTATAAAAGGAAGATTGGTAAGTAATTTTCGTAATGGAAGTTTGCTTGCCCTGGAATCTGCTGGAGCTTCTGAAATAATTAATCCCAGTTCTTCTGCAGAGATATGTTTGTGGTCCTGAGGATCTGAAGTGAAATTTTTATGCCAAAATATGAACCAGATCAACCCAAACATTCCAAAAGAGTAAAATACCCATTCCCATGAATATGATGCAATTATTAGTGCTGCTGCTACATAACCAAAAATTGTACCTACAGAAATGCCACTATTCGTGATAGCAATCGACCTTGCCCTTTCATTAAAAGGAATCCACCGTGCATACAAAGAATGCCAAGATGGAAAAGTAATACCCTCGCCTAATCCTATCAGGACTCTTATAAACAATAATGCAAGAAAACCGTTGTATGCAAAAAAAGGAGTCAGCATTGTAAATATTGACCAAAGCAAAACTCCTACTCCTAGAATAGTCTTACCACCATATTTATCAGCTAGAATTCCTCCAAGTATCATTGTCAGAACATATCCGATATAAAAAATTGAAAAAATGATGCCTGTTTGTGCTTCGCTCCATCCAAATTGCTCTTGCATGGGGATAATTGCAACAGAGATATTTACTCTATCTATGTAACAGATAAAAACTGCTAGGAAAGACATCAGAACTAGCCTAAATCTAATTGGTACCATCATTAATGCTAATGTTAACTTTTAATTGAAAGATTATCTTTGTTTAGATAATCTTTTTTCAAGGACATTTAACTTCAAGTTTCCTGGTGATCCTTCCGAATAATTAGATCTTGTTGTTTCTGAAAATTGTGATAAATCATTAGAATTTTTTACTTGATTATAAGCATCTCTAAAAGGCGTTCCTTGATTTACTAAAACATAAACTTTATCTGTCATTTTCATCTCATCGTCAATATATTCTAATGAATTCTTTTTATTTACTTTGATAGACTTAATAAGCTTTGGGAGGATGCCTAAAGATTTTAAGCTAATATCAAAACTAGAGACTAAACTTCTCTTTGTTAGTTGAAGATCTCTATGATAACCACTTGGAAGAGATATGATATTTTCTAACTCTGATGCTTGGCCAGCTAAAATTGAGTAATTAGCTCTTAGAATCTCAATAACATCAGGATTGTGTTTATTTGGCATAATCGAAGAACCAGTTAAATATGCTTTATCAATAGTTAATAAATTAAACTCTTGCGACATAAAAAGGCTCATATCCCATGCAAATTTTCTTACATCAAGCATAGATTGTTTTAAGGTATTGATAACTTGCATCTCATACTTACCTCTACTATTTTGGGCATATAAGCTATTTAATTGCACTCTTTTGAACCCTAGCTCCTTTGTTGTCGTTTTTCTATCCAATGGAAGAGCAACTCCATAGCCAGCAGCGCTGCCAAGAGGATTTGAGTCTATCCAGTCAATGGTGCTATTAATTAAATCAATATTGTCAATAAAAGATTCTGCATAAGAACTGAACCATAAGCCCCATGAAGAAGGCATTGCTCTTTGAAGATGAGTGTATCCAGGCATAGGAATATGTTCATACTTATTTGCCATTTGTAAAAATGTTTTAGCTATAGATTGATTTAGTTTTTTAAAATCATTTAGATTATTTTTTGCAAATAGCCTCATAGCTACAAGAACTTGGTCATTTCTACTTCTACCTGTATGAACTTTCTTTCCAAGATCTCCTAATTCTTTAGTTAAATAAAATTCAATAGCAGAATGGCAGTCTTCATACTTCTTGGTCAATTTAAAAGAACCCTCTAAGAATTTCTTTCTTAGCTCCTTTAATGATTTATTGAGTCTATTAAATTCATTTTTTTTCAAAATATTGATTGATTGAAGTCCTTTAATGTGGGCGATAGTTGCATCGATATCATAGATAAAAATAGAATTATCAAGCTCTATGTCTTCACCGGCTAAAAATGAAGATATTTCGTCTGATACTTTTACACCTGAAGTGTTCCATATTTTTTTATTCATAATTAATTCCTGTTAATTGATCAAGATTACAAGCATGATTTAAGTTTTGTATTACTTGTGTAGCAGCACCTTTTAATAAATTATCTAAAGTGCAGCATACTGTTAAGCCATATCCACTTTCATCTACTTCAAAGCCACCAATAGATACATAATGACTGTTAGATACCTTATTAATCATTGGTATTTCTTTTATCACTTGTATCAGTTTCTTGTCTTTATAAAAGCTCTTATACAGATCATATATTTCAGAACTTGATGATTTTTTAGTTAGCTGAATATGAGACGTTATAAGAATGCCTCTAAAAAAATTAGCTACATGAGGGCTAAAAGATATTTTTTCGTAGCAGTGCTTCATTACTTCCTTTTCATGAATATGCCCAGATAATGAATAGGGAATAATATTTCCTTCAAGGTTATTTGGGTCATTTTTTTCATTTGGAGTTGCCCCTGCGCCACTATAGCCAGAAATACCCATACAACTTACTTTCCCATCTATCAGATGCTTTATTGGAAATAAAGAAAATTGTATTGCAGATGCATAACAGCCTGGGTTGCTAATCCTTTTGTCTTTAGTTTGAGCAGATACCTCTGGCAATTTGTATGCCCATCCATCATCAAATCTATAATCAGCACTAATATCAATAATAATAATATTAGAATCATGTTCTTCAATGCTTTTAATATAATTTGAAGATTCATTATTTGATAAAGCCATAATTACAATATCAATATCTGTAAAATCTAATTTATCCGGGCTGTCTAATAGTTTATAGGTGAGACTCTTTGTCTTAGTGTAATCATCAACCAACTTCCCTTGTGAAGTTTTGGAGTAAATGTCTGATATAAAAAAATTAGGATGGTTATTGATAATCTTAATTATCTCTTGGCCAACATAGCCCCTACCACCAAGAATAGAAATGTTAAAACTAGTTTTCATATGAAATTGTTGCTGGTTGATTTACAGCATAATTAATACATGCAGTGAGTTCATCTAAGTCATGAATGCCAATCCAAAAAATATTCCACTCATCAGATTTTTGAAAGCCATCACAGACGTCTTTATAAAAATTATTTATTGCATTGCTTGCTCTTGATCTCCAAAAAATTTTCTTATGTTCAGAAAGCATTTTATTCCACATAGCGTTTCCAAGACCCTCTCCTCTTGCTGAATTAATCACAGCAAACTTATCCATGTATGCAATATCTTGGTAAGACGTTATAACTATGGAAGATCTATTACATTCACTTATGTAAAATTCTTTATCATCATTTTCAAAATAATTTTTACTTAAAGTGCCTTTAAAAGCGGATTCTAGTATTGAAACTAAAACATTAATTTGGTCATTATTTAAAGATTTTAATTTATTTATTTGGTGCCCGGCTTTAACTAGAGTTCCAAAGCCAGCATCAGTAAATAGCTCTCTATTGAGATGAAGAGGTTTTGTTATAGATACAGAACTATTACTTGGAAGATAATCTAATAATAATTTAATTTGCTCTAACTTTAATTTCATTCCTGAGTGAAGCCAGTTTTGGGCCATGAGCTTGTTATAGTCATCTTTAATATTGATATTAGAAATTAACTTATCGTTACCATCAAAAATACCACCTATTTCACTTAAGAAAATTACTTTATCTGGAACTATTTCTTTTGCCAAAGCTAGAGTTGCTTTGTCTCCATTAATATTTACTAATTGATGCTCTTCTGTATACCCAATTGGTGCGATAACAGGTATACCTCCTGAGGAAATAATATCTTTGATTTTATTAGAATTAGTTTCTTTTATCTGACCAACATAGCCAAGATCCTTATTCTCAATATTACAACTAAATACATCACCTATAACTGGGATTGCATTTACATGTTGATCGTTAAGGGCAGATACAATTTTTTTATTTTCACCACTAAAAATTTCATAGGCTACATCTAATACGTCTTTTGTAGTTACTCTTTGGCCATTTAAAAAAGAGAATTCGATTTTTCTTTTATCTAGTTCCTCAGATAACTTAGGTCCTCCACCATGGACAATTATTGGTCTGAGGCCAACTTCATTTAAAAAAGCTAATGATGAAACTAGGTTTTCAAGATCGCTTTGAATTACAGCACCACCAACTTTTATTACAGCAAATCTATAATCATCAGAAGAAAACCTATCTAGATATTTTCTAATTTCTTTTTCGCTACTCATACTACTGAGCAGCTTTAAGATAGTATCTTTTTTATAACTTTTCTTCATTTTCAATTATTTTTTATTAATTTCTGTCCATGTCGATGTGCTTTTTCCAAGCAGCTTTATAAAGCCAGCTGACTCTTCAACACCCCATGATGCAGATTGAGCATATACAGCATCCTTACTTACCAAAATCTTTTTAGAATCAACTGCAACAGCCTCAACTTTTCCAGCAGTCAAAAGTACTGTTACTTTTCCAGTTACTGGTTTTTGAATATCCTCAAGAAAATTTTCAAGATTTTTAGTTAAAGGATCAAAATAAAATCCTCCATAAACAAGCTCTACCCATCTTTTACCAATAAGTGGCTTAAAATTATTTTGTTTATCAGTAAAAGTAGCTTCTTCTAATGCTCTATGCGACCTTTGTAATATAGATATACCAGGTGATTCAAATAGAAATCTACCTTTAATACCTATAATAGTATCTCCAGCAAATAATTCTCTTCCAATACCGTATTTACCACCTATTTTATTTAACATTCTTAGTAAATCTGGTCCTTTCATAGATTTGCCATTTATTTTTTTAGCTTCGCCTTTAGAGAATTCTATTTCGAGCTTTTTAGGCTTTGATGGATATTCATCTGGGGTATTACAAAGAATATAACTTTCTTTTGATGGTTCTTTCCAATCATCAATCTCTGAACCAGAAACAGTAGCGCCCATAAGATTTTCATTAATACTATACTTTGTATGAAGAGTAGAGACTTTAAACCCCTTATTCTTAAGATATTCTTGCTCATACCCTCTTACATCAGTTACTTTATTTTGTATTTCTCTGATTGGTGTAATTGTTTTGTAATTTCCAAATGCTTGAATAGATAAATCAAATCTAACCTGGTCGTTACCCATACCTGTACAGCCATGAGAAATATACTTTGTATTCAATTTCTTACAAAGCTTTATTGCTTCTGAAACAATTAGGTACCTGTCAGAACAAAGTGCTGGATATTTATCCTGATATAAAGATCCAGACCAAACTAATGGTTTAATTATCTCCTTCCAGAGACTTGTCTCAATACTCACATTTATATGTTTTTTTGCTCCTAATTCATATGCTCTCTTTGATATATTTTTTTCTTTACTTGCAGATGTGCCTCCACTATTAACAAAGATAGTATGAACTTCAAAACCTTGATCAATAAGATATGGGACACAAAAACTAGTATCTAATCCACCAGAAAATGCTAAAACAATTTTTTTCATTTTTATTATTCCTTTAGTAAAGTTGAAAGTAGTGATTTTTGAACATGCATTCTATTGCCTGCCTCTTGAATAGCAACACAATAATCTGAATCCATTACTTCATCTGTTGCTTTGATATTTCTTCTTAACGGCAAACAATGACTAAATAGAGCATTATTTGTTTTTGACATTTTTTCTCCATCAACTATGAAATGTTTAAAGTTATCTCTAACAAGTTTTTCTTCTTCAGGATTGCCGTAGTAAGACAGAGAACCCCAGCTTTTTGCATAAACAATATCTGCATTTCCATAGCCATAATCTATATCATGTGTGATTTCAAAGTTCATATTATTTGATGCACAGTTCTTTTCTGCTTCATTAATATAATTCTCATGAAGAATATATTCTTCTGATGGGCATAATAGCTTTACGTTCATACCAAATTTACTTGCAATTAATAAAGAAGAATTTGCAACTGCTGTATTCAAAGGTTTTGGGTGATATGTCCATGTTAAAAGATAATCTTTACCAGTAAGATCGCCCAAGTTTTCTTGCATTGTGAGAATATGTGCTAATTCTTGGCAGGGATGGGTAATAGTTTCCATATTAATAACTGGAACAGAAGCGTATTTTGCAAAACTATTAATTACATTGTCAGATAAATCTTCTTCTAAATTAATAAATTTAGGGAATGCTCTTATTGCAATTAAATCACAGTAATCTGAAAGTACCTTTGCAACTTCTATTATGTGCTCTTCAGAATCTTCATCCATAATTGAGTTGAGCTTAAATTCAATGGGCCATGCATCTTTTCCAGGATGAAGGACTACAGCATAACCACCAAGTTCCTGCACACCCAATTCAAAACTGGTTCTTGTTCTCATTGATGGATTAAAAAATAAAAGAGCTACAGATTTATTCTTTAATGCGTTATTAAACCTATTAATCTTAAGATCTTTTGCATAATCCAAGATATCTTGAAGCTCCTGTTTCTTCCAGTTTGTTGTAGATATAAAATTTTTCATAATTACTTTTTTTAAAATAAAAAAAACCCAGCATAAGCTGGGTCTAATTCACAATAGGATAGATCCAGCTACAAAGCTGAAACCCGTCTTTCTTGTGTTAAATAGTTATTCATCGATGTTCAGTATATATAGAAATTTAATTTTGTAAACTTTTCAACTAAATTTGGTAGGGATGGAGGGAGTCGAACCCCCACGCCTTGCGGCACTTGGTTCTAAGCCAAGCGTGTCTACCAGTTCCACCACATCCCCGGATTGAAGCATTATATAGACTATTAATATTTTATGGAAAGGTTAATTGTAAAATTTACAAATTATAATCAAGCTGATTTTTTCTTGCTTTTTGCACAGCATAAAGGCCAATTGCAAATACAACACCCATAAAGAAAGATATAACTGCAATAGTTGTATAACCATCGTAAATAAAGCTGAACATTTTTGAAATCATCATTACAAAAATAATATACAAGACGACTGTACCGATTTGAACTTTTGATGAGGAATATAAAAATCTCATAGCCAGATAACCAACTGCTGCAACAAATCCAGCATATGATCTAGCAAAATGTGACTCCTGAACACCTTCTACAACTACTGGTAAAAAAACAGTATTAACATCTGGTGATGCCATCGTTACTATTCCAGCTATCATCGCAAGTGCTGAGATACAGAAAATCATAATTTTTAATAAAATCATAATACCCCAAGCATATATAAAGCTAAAATGAATGACAAGGCACCAACTCCCATCCAAATATACATTTCTTTGTAGTTTTTAAATTTATAAGAATTAATTGCAAGAAAGCAACAAAAAATAGGTGCAACTACCAAAACACCATAACCCACTAATATAGCCAGTGGAATAAAAGCTAATAAAAGAAATATTTGTAAAACAGTTCTGTTCATATAGCTATAAAACTAACATTTATTGCAGTATTGTCAATTTAGAGGTTCTTCAAGTTGTTCTTGTTGTTGTAATGCAGATATTTCTGTTTGAATTTCTAATATTGATTGATTTAATTGTTTTTTGTAATTATTTAAAGCTTGGACAGAGTCATCAACTAAGATTAATTGAGTTTCTATAGTTTTCAATGTTAGCTGTATATCATTGATATTACTTAAAGATGGCTCAAGTTTATTAATTTTCTTAGTATTGGAAGATAAATCAGTTTTATACTTATTAAGTGATTCATTTATTTGAGTTATTGATGCTTCTATTTCAGCTATTGAGGCAAATAATTTAGATATATTTACTTTATTTCTTTTATTGCTAAGGTCCCATAACTTTCGAACTTCTTTATCAAGAAATTGAATGGAAGACGATATATCTGTTAAAGAATCATTATTAACCTCATCAGCTATATTCATTTGTTCTTCAATGATAGCTAACCTATCTTCATTAGTTTTTATTTTAGCGTCTGTATAACTTGACTCGAAGCTTTGCCAAATACCAAGACCCAAAATACTCATAAATAAAAGAACATAAAGAAAACCAACAAACAAGCCTCCAGATTTTGTTTTTTTTAAGTATGCTGGTGATGTTTTATCTGGTCTTATATCTTTATTCATTTAAATGTAAAAATTATCGCTATATGCTATATTTTTGAACAATAGCGTCGTTAAATTATCGTCCTATAATATATTTTACAATAACTATAAGGGTTTATATGAATTTAGATTTTTCAGATGATCAAAAATTCCTTCAAAGTGAAGCAAAAAAATTTCTTGAAAAAGAAGAAAGTGTAAAACGATCCAGAGGAGTATTAGAAGGCTCGGAATCGTTTGATAGTGATTTATGGCAAAAAATAATTGAATTAGGTTGGACGGGCATAAGAATTCCTGAAGAATATGAAGGATTAGGCCTTGGCCATCTTGAGCTATGTGTGATTGCTGAAGAATTAGGCAGACATCTTGCACCAGTGCCCTTCTCGTCATCAGTTTATTTATTTACTGAGGCCTTAATTAAATATGGTAGTGAGGAACTTAAAAAGGAAATACTACCCAAGCTAGTAACTGGAGAAGTAGTTGGTACGATAGCAGTTACTGAAGATTTTTTAGCTCCAACAAATAACAATATTAAAACTGAAGTATCAGATGAATTAATTTCAGGTACAAAAATTGCAGTTCCTGATTGCGAGGCTGCCACTCATTCAATTATTGTCTGCAAGTCTTCAAATGGAATAGATTTGAGGCTGATTGATTTATCTTGTAAAGAAGTCTCAATCAATCAAGTTGAAAATATTGATGGTAGTAGAGGTCACTATTCGATAGAAATGAAACAAACGCCAAGTGCACTTATTGGAGATGAGGGTAATGGTTGGATTTTATATGAATCAGTTATTAACCAAGCAGCTGTATTGTTTAGCTTTGAGCAAATTGGGGGTTCGCAAGCTGCATTAGACATGGCAGTAAATTATGCTAATGAAAGATATGCCTTTGGAAAACCAATTGGTTCTTATCAAGGTATTAAACACAAGCTAGCAGATATGTATGTTGCTTTAACCTTGGCTAAATCTAATTCTTACTATGCTGCTTGGGCATTATCATCAGAATCTTCAGATTTGCCCGTGGCTGCAGCAACTGCCAGAGTAAGTGCAACAAAAGCTTATGAGTTATGTTCAAAAGAAAATATACAAACTCATGGTGGCAATGGGTTCACATGGGAATACGACTGTCATCTTTTTTACAAAAGATCAAAACTACTTTCATTAAATATTGGCTCACTCGCTAATTGGAAAGAAAAACTTGTTTCTAACTTAGAACAATCAAATATAAACTAGGAAAAATTATGGATTTTAAAGATACGCCTGAACAAGCAAAATTTAGAAAGACCTGCAGAGAATGGCTGGAAAAAAATGCCAAACTTAAAACAGGGGTCGAAAAAAACGAATTTGCAAATATTGATTTTTTACAAGTTGCTAAGGACTGGCAGAAAAAGAAATATGATGCTGGTTGGGCCATGTTACATTGGCCAAAGGAATTTGGTGGTATTGGTGCCTCTGCTATTGAAAGAATTATTTGGGCTGAAGAAGAATCAAAGTTTAATGTCCCGAAAGGTATTTTTGAAATTGGTTTAGGTATGGCTGGGCCAGTAATGATGGAATACGCAACTGATGAGCAAAAAGCTCGATATCTTCCAGCAATGGCGGAAGGTAAAGAAATATGGTGCCAGCTTTTTTCAGAGCCATCAGCAGGCTCAGATGTTGCAGGTTTGAGAAGTAAAGCTGTAAAAGATGGGGATAATTGGATTATTAATGGTCAAAAAGTATGGACCTCTGGAGCACATTTTTCAGATTATGGAATTTTAGTTGTAAGACATGATCCAAATCTTGAAAAACATAAAGGGATGACATTTTTCTTTTTAGATATGAAGTCTCCTGGCATTGAAATAAAGCCAATTAAACAAATTACAGGCGGTTCAAGTTTTAATGAAGTTTATTTTACTGATGTAGTTATACCTGACTCTCAAAGGCTTGGAGATGTTGGTGATGGCTGGAAAGTTGCCATAACAACCCTTATGAACGAAAGGCTTGCGGTTGGTGATGCTAATGGGGCTGATGTTGAAGATGCTTTTAGATGGGCAAAAAAACAAGATGATTCTGGTGAGCCTCTTATAAATAACAAATCAGTAAGATCATCTATTGCAGACTGGTATTGTGAAGCTAATGGATTAAAAAATACTAAACTCAGAACCATGTCTGCTTTATCAAGGGGTGAAACGCCCGGACCAGAAGCTTCAATAACTAAAATAGTTAGTGCAAATAAATTACAAAATATTGGTGCCTTTGGGATGGACTCGCTTGATATGGCCGGTATGTTAAAAACAGATGATCCTGAAATACAAAGCTTTCAGAATGCTTGGCTTGGTGCTCCTGGATTAAGAATTGCTGGTGGTACTGATGAGATTCTCAAGAATATCATTGCAGAAAGAGTTCTTGGACTTCCTCAAGATGCAAGAGCTGATAAAGGAATGCCATACAAAGACATACCTTCAGGTAATTCTTAAGATTTTAATTGAGGGAATAAAATAACATCTCTTATTGATGTTTGGTTAGTAATCATCATTACCAGTCTGTCAATTCCAATACCCACTCCAACTGCAGGAGGCATTCCATGCTCTAGTGCAGTTACATAATCTTCATCAAATGACATAGCCTCTTTATTGCCAGTTTCTTTGGCTTTGACTTGTTCTCTAAATCTGTCAGCTTGATCATCTGGGTCGTTTAATTCACAAAAGCCATTAGCTATTTCTTTACCGCCAATAAATAGTTCAAATCTGTCAGCTATTTCTGGATTTTCATTATTTCTTCTTGAAAGAGGTGAAACTTCAACAGGATAACCAATGACAAAAGTTGGTTCAATTAAATTTTCTTCTACACTTGATTCAAATAATTCAAGCAATTCTTTGCCACCCATTTTTTCTATCTGATCTTCACTAATTGAATCATTATGTTCTAAAACTAGATCGGCCAGTTTTGCTTTTCTAAATTTTGATAGATTAATTTGATCGTCTCCCCAAGATATATTTAATGAATTATTAATAAGCTCACATGCTTTTTTGATCATGTTTTCAGTAAATTCAATGGTATTTTCTAGAGTTGTAAAAGCCTCATAATACTCAAGCATAGTAAATTCTGGATTATGTTTTGTTGATAAGCCCTCGTTTCTAAAACTTCTATTAATTTCAAAAACTCTCTCGAAACCACCTACCAAAAGTCTTTTTAAATACAGCTCAGGAGCTATCCTTAAAAATAACTCTCTATCTAAAGCATTATGCTTAGTAACAAATGGTCTTGCCACAGCACCGCCTGGTATTGGATGCATCATAGGTGTTTCTACTTCAACAAAATTTCTATCTTTAAGAGACTCTCTTAATGATTCAATAATAGCTGACCTATTTAAAAATACTTGCTTCTGGTTTTCGTTACTCATTAAATCAAGATATCTTTGTCTATATCTTGTCTCAATATCGGCAAGACCTTTAAATTTGTCAGGCATAGGTCTTATTGATTTTGTAATCAAACTAACCGCGCTAGCCTCAATTGTTAGCTCATTTGTTTTTGTTTTAAATAATTTTCCTTTAATGCCAACAATGTCTCCTAAATCCCAAGTTTTAAAATCTTCATATATATCAATATCTACAGTATTTTTACTCACATAAACCTGAATATCGCCACTGGAATCCCTTATGGTCGCAAAACTCGCGTTACCCATTACCCTCATGAGTACAATTCTTCCAGCAACAGAAATATTATCAATATTTTTTGATTCTAGATCTTCTTTTGAAAACTCATCATATTGACCATGAAGTTCATTAGCATAATGCTCTTTTAAAAAGTCGTTTATATATGCTGTATTTTTATCTCTAAGGAGTTGAAGTTTTTTTCTTCTTTCTTCAATAATACCCTCTTCTCCACCAATATTTTCTTCAGCCATTTATACTCCCGCTTTAAGACTTGCTTTCATAAACTCATCGAGATCACCATTTAAAACCGCCGATGTATTTCCTGTTTCATAACCAGTTCTTAGATCCTTTATTCTAGACTGATCTAAAACATATGATCTTATTTGACTTCCCCAACCTATGTCTGATTTACTTTCTTCCAATTCTTGTCTTTCTTGGTTTTGTTTTTGTAATTCTAACTCGTATAACTTAGATTTTAATTGTTTAAGAGCATTTTCTTTATTTTTATGCTGAGATCTATCACTTTGGCATTGAGCAACAACTCCAGTTGGCATATGAGTCAGTCTCACCGCTGAATCAGTTTTATTAACATGTTGGCCTCCAGCACCTGATGCTCTGTATGTATCAACTCTTATATCAGCACTGTTTATGTTTATTTCAATAGAGTCATCAACTTCAGGAGAAATAAAAACAGATGCAAAAGATGTGTGTCTTCTGCTGCCAGAGTCAAAGGGTGATTTTCTGACCAATCTATGTATTCCGGTTTCAGTTCTCAACCAACCATAAGAATATTCACCGCTTACGTGCAATGTTGCAGATTTAATGCCGGCAACATCACCATGAGAAATTTCAATTAAGTCAGAATTAAAACCTCGGCCTTCAGACCACTTTGTATACATTCTGAGTAACATTTCAGCCCAATCTTGAGCTTCAGTACCTCCTGATCCAGATTGAATTTCTACATAAGCCGATGCAGAATCCATTTTATTTGTAAACATCTTACTAAATTCAAGCTCAACAACAGACTCTTCTAAACTTTGGAAGCTTTCCAATATTTCAGATATAGATTTATCATCTCCCTCCTCTTCAGCAATATCAATGAACATAAGACCATCAGTAACTTTTTCTTCAACGGATTTGAATGAATTTAGTGTTTTTTCAAGAGCTGTTTTTTCTTTACTAATTTTTTGGGATAAATCTAAATCTGACCAAATTTCTTCTTTAGAAAGCTCGCTCTCTATTTCTTTAAGTCGTTTTTCTTTGGAGTTAATGTCAAAAACACCATCCTTAATATCATCTAGGCGTATTTTAAGATCATTTAGGCTATTCTTAAGTTCTGAGGAATCCATTTTATAAATTATTCTTAATTATAAAATCAAAAATTAATTCTTTGGATGCAGGCATATGTGAAGCTCTTTCTTTTAAATTATATACATCTAAAAGAGTCTTGGGTATTTCTGATAATTCTAAATCTGCATCCTTAATAATTTCAGGAAATTTAGCTGGGTGAGCTGTAGATAGAATTAATGTGTTTCCATTAAGTTTTTCATTAATTTGACCAACTGCTTCAATTGCTACAGCTGTATGGGGATCAATTAAATAGTTATAAGAAGCATAAGTATCTTTCATTGCTTTAACTGTAGAAACATCATCGACTGAGTAACTCATAAATAGATCCTTAGATTTCTCCCACATGTGTTTTTCTAGATTAATTGGAGTTTTAGGAAAGTTTCTATAAAACTGATCGCAAATTGACGAGTTTCTTTCTGCATAAAAATCATAAAGCAATCTTTCAAAATTACTTGCAATACTTATATCCATACTAGGTGAAAGAGTTTCTGACACTTTAGATTTCGAATAATCATTATCTGAAAAAAATCTATGTAGAATATTATTATCATTTACAGCTACCAATATTTTATTTAAAGGCATGCCCATTTTGTATGCAGAATAACAAGCAAATACATTTCCAAAATTTCCAGTTGGAACGGAAAAATTGAGGGGCTCTCTCAATTGATTGGTTTTTAATGAGGCGTAAAAATAGTAACAAATTTGGCCAATAATTCTTACCCAATTAATAGAATTAACAGCTAATAAAAATTGATCGTCTTTGAGAAAAGACCTTTCACTAAAAGCTTGTTTGACAATATCCTGGCAATCATCAAATGTTCCATTAACTCTTAATGTAAAAACATTAGGACTATCAACTGTGGTCATTTGTCTTCTTTGAACTTCTGACATATTTCCATCTGGAAGAAGAATAAAACTTTTAATAGAATCAAATCTTTTACATGCATCAATAGCAGCAGATCCAGTATCTCCTGAAGTTGCACCTAGTACTATTGCCGTTTTATTTTGTTTTAATAATGATTTATTAAAAAATGCTGCAGCTAATTGGAGTCCAAAATCTTTAAAGGCTGCTGTAGGTCCATGAAATAACTCTAAAATAGATTTTGTATCATCAAGCTGATGAATGGTGGCAAAATTTTCTTTAGAAAAGTCATGCCAAGTATCATCTAGTAGTTCCAAGACCTCATCGTCTGAGAAAGAGGACTTTGTAAATAAAGGAACTATACATTTGGCCACATCAATAAAACTATCAAGGGTTTTTATTTTCTCAATATCAACTTGTGGCCAAGCATCAGGCATAAATAAACCCCCATCTGCAGCTAAACCCTGCATAAGAACATCCTCAAATGTTCTGTTGTGGTCCTTGCCCCTTGTGCTGTGGAATAACATTATTAGTTAGATTCTATTCTAATAGATCTGATATTTTTAACCGATTCTATAGTTAATAACTCTTTGTGAAGTTCTGAGTGATCGCTTTCTTTAAATGGGTCAGTTATTAATATTATAGGAACACAATTTTCATCTAATTCTTCTTTTTGAACAATTGATTCAATTCCTACTTGTTTTGATGCCATTAAAGATGTTATTGATGCCATAACACCTGGTTTATCTTCTGCTTCTATATAAAAATAATATTGAAAGATAAGTTCAGAAAATTCTGAGACTTTATATGAAGTAATATTATTGTTTTCTGGTTGATCATTTATAACTTTTGAATTTGCTAAATTAATAAGGTCTGAAATTAATCCAGAAGCAGTTGACTCCTGTCCAGCTCCTGAGCCTGCTATATGTATTTTTCCAATTAAGTCCGTATCTATCTCCATACCATTTCTTACACCCTTTAAGTTGGCAAGGTGTGAATCAAGCTTTATTAATGCAGGATGCGCCCTAAGCTCTAGAAGATTTTCATCAACTTTAGCTACTGCAAGATGTTTTACGGTATAACCCATATCCATTGCATATGTAAAATCACTTTTTTCTATTTTTGTGATGCCTTCAACATAAAAATCTTTTGGAGGCAAAGATGTTCCAAAGGCTAGAGCTGATAAAATACCAATCTTATGTGCGGCGTCCATACCTTCAATATCAAAGGTTGGATCAGGCTCTGCATATCCCTCTTTCTGGGCCAATTCAAGAGTTGAATCAAATTCAGCACCTTCTTCCATATTTGACAAGATAAAATTAGATGTGCCATTTAGCATTCCTGAAATCTTTGAAACTCTATTTGCAGCTAACTCTTCTTTTAATAATTTTATAATTGGGGTTCCAGCGCAAACTGCAGATTCAAAAAGAACTCTTACTCCGTTTTCTTTTGCTAATTTAAAGATTTCATCTCCATGATGGTATATAACAGCTTTATTTGCAGTTACAACATGTTTTTTATTCTTGATTGCTGTAATAATAAGTTCTCTTGCTACCTCAACTCCTCCAATTAGTTCTACCACTACATCAATATCATGACTAATGACATCAAATATATCCCTCTCGATAGGTGTATTACCTGGATCACATTTAGGATTGTCTCTTCTTGCTCCTATGACGCTAACTGTAAATTGAGCACCTGAGTTTGAAGCAATAATATCTGCATTATTTTCTAGCGCACTAAATAATCCAGTTGCAACATTACCCCACCCACAAATTCCTACTTTTAATTCTTCCATTATATTTCCATTGATAAAAAGTTTTTAATGCCTCTTATTGCTTGCCTAATTCTTTGCTCATTCTCAATAAGTGAAAATCTAACATACTCATCACCATCTTCACCAAAACCTCCTCCAGGAGAAACAGCAACTTGAGCATGTTCAATAAGCAATTTACTAAATTCTAAAGAACCTAATTTAATATATTTTTCAGGTATCTTTGCCCATACAAACATTGTAGCAACTGGCTTTTCAACATCCCAGCCAATACGATTAAGTCCATCACATAATTCATTTCTTCTGCTTTCATACATTTCACGAATTGCACTTACTTCTTTATCACATTCATTTATTGCTTTAATTGCAGCAACTTGAATTGGGGTGAAAGTTCCATAATCCATATATGATTTAATTTTTGTTAGTGCTTGAACTAAATTTTTATTTCCACAACAAAATCCAACTCTCCATCCAGGCATATTATATGACTTTGATAATGTAAAAAATTCTACTGCTATATCTTTTGCGCCATCAACCTCTAAAATTGAAGGTGCTTTATATTCATCAAATACAATATCAGCATATGCAAGATCATGGATTATCCAAATATCATATTTTTTTCCAATTTTTATAATCTTTTCAAAAAATTCAACAGTTACAGATTGCGTGGTTGGATTAGATGGAAAATTAATTATTATCATTTTTGGCTTGGTTTTAGAAATATTGATTGCCTCCTCAACATCATCTAGAAACTTGTCCGTATCATCTTTTAAAGTAACCGAATGCAAATTGGCGCCTGCAATTACAACGCCATAAGAATGTATAGGATATGTTGGTGATTGAACTATCACAGTATCATCTTGAGATAAGGTAGCTAAGGAAAGATGGGCTATACCCTCTTTAGAGCCCATACATGTAACAATCTCAGAATCTTGATCTAATTGAATATTATATTTTCTTAGATACCAATCTTTTATGGCTAGACGAAGTTTTGGTAGCCCTGCTGATTGAGAATATCTATGGGTAACAGGATTTTTAACCGTTTCAATTAATTTATCAACGACAACATTTGGTGTAGGTTGATCGGGATTGCCCATCCCAAAATCTATAATATCTTCACCACGAAGTCTTGCTTCATATTTCAAAGTATTTATTTGACCAAAAATATATGGAGGTAATTTTTGTGCATTAGAAAAATCTTGATCAGGCATAGCTCTATGATTTTAATTTTGTTAATAAATCCTCAGGAGATAAATATCCTGGTATTAAACTTCCATCAGTTGTAAAAATTGCGGGGGTTCCAGTAACTCCTAATTTTTTTCCAATAGCATAATGTTTTGAAACTGGTTGATTGTCACAAAAATTAGTATCTACTTCTTTATTATTTTTAAGTCTTGTTAAGCTTAATTTAGTATTATCTGAACACCAAGCGTTGACCATCTTTGTAAAGGAATCAGTACCTAGACCAGATCTTGGAAAAGCAGCATAGTTTATTGTAATTCCTAGCTTATTATATTCTTCAATCTGATTATGAAGTTTCCTGCAATATCCACAATCTACATCAGTAAAAACAGTCACGCTATATTTCTCATTTTTAGATTTAAATGAAATTAATTCACTAGGTTTTAAATTCGATAGGATTATAGATCTTCTTTTTGAAATCTCTAAATCTGTAATATTAGAAATAGAGTCTATGTTTATTTTATAGATATCACCATAAATAAAAAAATTGCCATCTTTTGTAACATATATTGGTTCCAGATCACCATAATAAACTGAGTATAGTCCAGGAATAGATGATTCTTGAATGCTCTCAATTTCTGCGCCTGCAGGTAATATTTTTTCTAAACTATTTCGGATTATCTCTTCATCGGATGCAATGAATAAGGAAAATAAAATAAAAACAAATGAAATATTAAATTTTTTCATTTTAGCCTCTTGGGTGATGTTTTTTTAGAATTTCGCCTAATCGTTTCTTTGCTATGTGAGTATATATTTGGGTGGTAGATAAGTCACTATGTCCAAGTAAAATTTGTACAGATCTTAAATCAGCACCTCTATTTAAAAGATGTGTAGCAAAGGCATGTCGAAGTGTATGGGGTGAAATAGATGATTTAAGGTTTTCACGCTTAATATAAATCTTTATCCTTTGCCAAAAAGCTCCCCTAGTTATTCTAGTTCCTCTGTTACTTAAAAAAACATCTTTAGAATCTAACTTTTTTCTATCTTCAAGATATATTCTCAAAGCCTCTGCTGCTTTTTCACCATATGGTACTAAACGCTCTTTAGAACCCTTACCAAAAACTTTAAGTACAGATCTATTAAAATCTATATCTGTAAGCTTAAGATTCACTAACTCAGAAATTCTCATACCAGTTGCATAAAGAATTTCTATCATTGCTTTATCTCTTCTTTCTATTTTTATACTAGATTTTGGACTTCCTAAAAGGCTTTCAACTTCATCTTCAGACATTGATGTTGGTAAATATTTTTCTTGTTTTGGAGTAGTAATTTCATCTACTGGAGAGTTCTTAATAACTTTTTTCTTTAATAAAAAAAGATAGAAATGTTTGATAGAAGAAATCTTCCTATTTATTGAGGAACTTTTTAAACCAATACTAAATAAATTTGAAATGTAATTATTTAAATTGAGATCGGTTATTTTCAATCGATCTAAATGTTCTTTATCACACCATGAAGAAAAAGATGAAATATCATTCTTGTATGATGAAACAGTATTCTTTGAAAGTCCTTTTTCGATATATAGAGAATCTAAAAAGGACCTAAGTAAATGATCCTTTTTATTATCTTTGATCATCTAATTAGTCTAATCTTTCTTTAATTCTGGCTGATTTACCTGACCTGTCTCTTAAGTAGAAAAGTTTGGATTGTCTTACATCACCTTTTCTTTTAACTTTTATAGAGTCAATAAGTGGACTGTGCGTTTGAAATGTTCTCTCAACGCCAATACCGCTTGAAATTTTTCTAACAATAAATGAAGAATTTAGGCCTCTTTTCTTAATACCCATTACAACACCTTCGAAAGCTTGCAATCTTGTTCTATCACCCTCTTTAACCTTAACAGAAACTACAATAGTATCGCCTGGTCTGAATGATGGTATATCTTCTTTTAATTGATTTGATTCAAAATCACTGACAATTTGTGAGGGTGTTTTTTCATTT
>CACEBI010000003.1 GCA_902557705.1 uncultured SAR86 cluster bacterium | reverse complement strand
TGGGGCTATAGCTCAGCTGGGAGAGCGCTTGAATGGCATTCAAGAGGTCCGCGGTTCGATCCCGCGTAGCTCCACCAATTTATTTATAAAAATACCAGTAATAATGTTAATTAAAAATTAAAATTATTTGATTATGCTATTAATTTTTTCATACAATAAAGTATGACTGATAATAATACATATATTCTAATTGCTCTTGCATTAATTTCTTCCTGTTCTGTTTCTAATAATGATGATAATTCATTAGACCAGCTTGAGTTAAATTCAGCACCAATTAATTTTCAATATTGGAATCAATCCAAAAAATTTAATGTTATCGATGGTTATATTGAAGGAGCAAATTTATATATTGATTGGAATTTTAATAATATTCAGGATGAGGGAGAACTCTCTGCATACTGGACTGGTGTTACAGAGCCTTTTGAAGTTTGTGTAGAGTGGAATACTGATGATAACTCCTGCTTAAATACAACTACAGTAGACCCACCAGATAATTATTATTGGTTTGTAGACGACCTAATAATTCCAGATGCAAGCACATTAAATGATCTTGGTTTAACAAGGGATGAGTGGTTAGCCGAAGCATTTCCTGAACTAAATGGTGAAGTAAACTTTGTGAATACTGGGATATCTGAATATACAAGAAGTTGCTTTAATAATGCTTTAAAAATTGCGGATGTTCCTGTTGGCGCTTTTGATAGCATAAGAGGGAGTGTTACTAGTCCATATAGTCTTTACTACAACTTTGGTTCTGGAGCAGAATCTTTGCAGTTTGAGAACATAACTCCCTTTACAACAATATTATTTCAAGGGATAGAATCTGCTGATGTCCCTTTGGAAATATCTCTTGCTTGCTCAGCGCAATGGTGGAATGAAATTAATCCCTTCACAAATAAAATTATTACCCTGATGAATATTATTGAGTCCCAGCTGGGTATTAGTAGTAACTTTTTTTACGAAGATTTTATTGCATCAGGCGATGAAGTTAAGAGATTGCAGGCTGAAAGAATTGTGGATCATTTATCTACTGTATATGAAATTAAAGAGATTGTTTCATTGAGTAATAACTTAGAGGCAATTCAGAACAGAGTAGATCAGGAGACCTTGTTAGAAATCCTTTCTAATCCAAATTTTGAAAATTTAACTTTTGATCTATTGGTAGAGGAAGAGCAAGAGGGATGGAGGAAAAGAATTCATTACAATGATTTAATTGTAAATAGTGAAGGGCAATTGTTATTAAATAATTCTCCCATCGATATTTCTTATGAAAACATCTCAGCAGCATCATCATTACATGCAATTCAAAATGTTTACTCAGTATTTCAAGATACACTTAATTTTGAATTAATTGATTCAACGGCAATTTTTTATAACAATAATCAAGAAAGAGAAACGCAAAATAAAAAAAGTATTACCTATTTACAACAAGGTTTTACTAATGAGATTTCAAATGATTTATACCACTATAGGCAGTTCGATGACTCCATTAGATTTATTATTGTAGTTAATAATCCTTTAAACAATTTAATACCTTATGATATTGATGGAATTGTAGATGGGGTTGATATAGCATCTGCAAATGATATTTTTAACATCCTTGATGCATTACCTCTTAATTGGTCATCTATTGAAACTCTAAAGAGTTATATGATGGATGATGATAGTCTTCATCTACAAAAAAATATTAATGATAAGTCTGTAAATTTTGATTATTCTACATTTCTAACCGAATGCCGAGTTTCTGATTCACAAAGCGGCACTCTAATTGAAAATGCTTATGGAGGGGCTGCGCATGAGCTATGCTCAACCTATTATGATTAAAGTTGATTAATTCTTTAATTTAATTATAAAAATTTAAATTTGAGTCTTTAATTGAAAATATTCTGACAGCGAAGATATCTTTTAAATAATTTTGATAGTTTTTCCATGGTGCTTTATTGCCTTGTTTTGGCATTTGACTCAAGCCTCTTTCAAAATAACCAGAAGTGAAATCAATTAATCTATCGTCTCCATGAGCATCTTTATCATCAATTGGTTCGCAACAACTCACACCTTTTTTATCCATTAGATTTAATAACCTACAAACATATTCACATGTAAGATCTGCACGAAGTGTCCATGATGCATTTACATATCCAAAGGACATTGCAAAATTTGGAACTCCGCTCAACATCATTCCTTTGTAAGTTAACCTTTCATTAGGAATAACTTTAATATCATCGATATTAACATCAATTCCATTGAGTGAATTAAGTTCAATACCTGTAGCAGTAATAATAATATCTGCTTCAATTTTTGTACCGGAATTTAAAAGAATTCCATCAGATTGAAACTCATTTATAGTATCAGTTACCACAGAGGACTTTTTATTTTTAATTGATTGAAAAAGATCACTATCAGGAACTAAACATATTCTTTGATCCCATGGTTTGTATGAAGGGGTAAAGTGTTTTTCAACATCATAATCCTCTCCTAATTCATCCCTTACCAAATCCAAAATTCGATTTTTAGTAGCTTCAGGATATTTTCTTGCTATAAAAAAAGTCCAACTTTGAAATAAAATATTTTTCCATCTAACTAAAAAATAAGTAAGTTTTACTGGAAGAATTTTTCTTAAAAATTTATTTATAATATCTTCGCTTGGTCTTGATACAACATATGTTGGTGATCTTTGTATCATTACCACATGCTCAGCCTCTTTAGCAATTTCTGGAACAATCGTTACTGCAGTAGCGCCGCTTCCAATTACAGCAATTTTTTTATTTTTATATTCTATTGAATCATTCCAAAATTGAGGATGTATTATTTGGCCCTGAAAATGTTCTTGATTTTTAAAGTAGGGCATATGAGGCTGTGTATAACTGTAATATCCACCACATAAAAATAAAAAATTACATGTCATTTTTTTACTAAGAGTTCCTTCATCAATCTCTAGTTCCCACAGTGATTTTTCTGAATTCCAATTTGCAGAGCTTACCTTATGGTTAAGAAGAATATTGTTCATCAAATTATTCTCAGTTATTGTTTCTTTTAGGTATTCAAGAATAGAAGGCCCATCAGCAATAGATTTATCGTGTATCCATGGTTTAAATCTATAACCAAGCGTATGCATGTCTGAATCGGATCTTATACCGGGGTAACTAAAGAGATCCCATGTTCCGCCAATACTATCCCTGCCTTCAAGAATTAAGAAGGATTTGTTAGGGCATGTTTTTTTTAGATTATATCCTGCTGCTATGCCTGATATGCCTGCCCCTACAACAACAACATCTTTATGAACGTTTAAAATAGTTATGACCTATATTATTTTTAAGTTAAAATTTTTTTTATGAAATATATATTACTATCTATTTTCATTTTTTCTAATTTTTTGTTTTCCTCTGAAGTTCAAGTAACTGGTTTAAAAAATAAAAATCCTGAGAGAGTTTTATATTTAGGTAATAGCTATCTTTATTACAATGACAGCCTGCATAATCATGTCAGGCGCATGCTTGAAGAATTCTACGCAAATGAAATTGATACAAGTAATTACAAGCTAGTAACAATAAGCGGATCAAGATCATGGCATCATAATATTGATTATCCGATTGAGTATAAAAATCTGGGCGCTAAAAACCCTTTTCAACTTGTTATTTTTCAAGGAGGTAGCGGGGAAACTGATACTGTTGCTGAAAGAAAGATTTTTGCTGATACCACCAAAGAGGTAATTAATACAATCCATAAATCAGGGGCGGAAGCAGCTTTATATATGATTCATGCATATGTAGAGCCACACAAGAATACAAATCCTAAAATGATAGAAGATATAAAAAAAATGTATATTGAGGCAGGCAATAAAAATAATGCTTTAGTTATTCCCGTTGGTATTGCATTTGAAAATGCATATAAAGCTCAACCTAATATTGTTTTACACAAACCATTTGATGGCAGTCATCCAAGTCTTCTTGGAACATACCTTGCCTCATGCGTTGTTTTTGCCAGTATTACCCAAAAAACTCCTATTGGAATTAAATATAACTATTTTGATGAAATTAGTGATTCAGATAAAATCTTTCTACAGAAAATAGCTCATTCAACTGTTGAAGAATTTTTTAATATAAAGCTTTAATAGTCGTTAACGTCTTTTGTAACTTGTTTCTTTTTTACAATAAAGTTTAAAAGAAGGGATAGAACAAGAGATACAACCGCCCAAAAGATTAATGCAGATGACCAGCTTTCGATTACATTCGAAAGAGTTCCATTTTCTTGGAGTTTTAATAATAATCCAGTAAGAAGGCCGCTAACTCCCATAGGTAGAAAGACGATTAAAGTGCCATTGGAGAGTTCTATGATAGCTAAAATTAAACCAATAATAAGCCATGCATTTCCAGAAAATAAAAATTCTTCAACCATCTACTTCATCCTTTTTATTAACTGTATCAAGAAATAGCTCAATTGTACCTAGTGCTTTAGTAATATCTGATGGTACCACTAAGGTTTTGGTTTGATTGGAAGATGCCAATTGTGACAAACCGTCAACTTGCCTTTTCATAATTTCAAAATTAATTGCGGGCTGACCATCATTATTGATTGCCTCTGCTACAAGCCTTGTTTGCTCTGCATCAGCTTCGGCTTTAATTTTTACAGCATATGCATCAGCATCTGCAGCAACTTTAACTGCTTCAGCCTGTTTTTCAGCCTCATATAGCTCAGCATCAGCTTTTAATTCAATACTTCTTTTATCACCTTCAGATCTTGCAATTGTTGCTCTTCTTTCCCTTTCAGCATTTAGTTGTTGTCTTTGTGATTCCTTTGTTTTTTCATCAACTAATACATCTAAAATTTCAGTTCTTGTAACTTCAACACCCCATACTTCTGCTGCTTTTGATAAGCGTGTTGCTATCTCTTGGTTCATTGCCTCTCTGCTTGATTGAAGATCATCTAATTGAAGTTTTCCTGCGGCTGATCTGATTACAGAAATAGCTGTATTTTCAAGTGCAAGATCTATATTCCTAATTCTATAAACGGATTTAGATGCATCTAAAACCCTAAAGAAAACAGTAGATACTAGCTCAACCTCAACATTATCCTCGGTAATTACTGACATTTTGAAAGGAGGTAGTTGTCTTTCAAGAATATCAACCTTAAAAGCCACACGATCTATAAAAGGTACAATTATAGAAAGACCTGATTCTAAAGTTTTTGTATATTTACCAAATCGCTCAACAACATAAACTTTAGATTGCGGAACAATTTTTATTCCTAAGTAAATTACATAAATTATTAAAACAACTAGAACAATTGAAACAATACTACCTACGCCCATAAAAAACCTCGTTAGTTAAATGTTAAATTTATATACATATCTTATGAAATAAATAGCTTAATTAATACATTTTTAATGACTAATTTTAATTATTACAAATATATATAATTAAATACTCAGCCTAATTAACTAAAAATAAAGTGTATAATTTTCTAATGAAAATTGGTGTCCCTAAAGAAATCAAAAACAATGAATATAGAGTTGGACTAACTCCTAATTCAGTTCATGAATTAGTTAAAAATAACCATGAAGTTTATGTCCAAAAAGATGCAGGAACTGGTATAGGATTCAGTAATTCTGAATATAAAGAAGCTGGAGCTCTTATAATTAATACTGCTGCAGAGCTTTATGAGTGCTCAGAACTTATAGTTAAAGTAAAAGAACCTATTCGAGAAGAATTTAATTATCTGAATAGTAAACATACAGTTTTCGCATATTTACACTTAGCAGGAGATCCAAAAACAGGTCTTGAGTTAGCTGCTACTGGAATCACAGGTATTGCTCTAGAGACAGTAACTGCTGATGATGGAACTATGCCATTACTTTCACCTATGAGCTCAATTGCAGGACAATTAAGTATTGTTGTTGGCTCATATCATTTATTAAAACCTAATAGAGGTATGGGTACTTTAATAGGAGCTATGAGTGATGTTGACCGAAGAGTGGTTACGGTAATTGGGGCTGGGGTTGCTGGAACTATGGCTATCGAGAAAGCAATTAACAACAATGCTCATGTAAAAATTATTGACCTATCTCAAAAGAGGTTGGATGAACTGCATGCGATATATGGCGATGAAAATGTTGAATATATTTTATCAACAGATTCTTCAATTGAAGAATCATTAAAGGAATCAGATCTTGTAATTGGTGCTGTCTATGTTATTGGTAAGCAGGCTCCAAAAGTGGTAAAAAACTCTATGTTAGAAAATATGAAACCAGGTGCGGTTATGGTTGATATATCAATTGATCAAGGCGGGTGTTTTGAATCTAGCAAACCAACAACACATGACAATCCTACCTATGAAAAAAATGGAATTATTCACTATTGCGTAACCAATATGCCAGGCGCTGTTCCTTTAACTGCGACGCAGGCATTAAATGAAGCAACTTTGCCTTATATTCTTGAGCTAGCAAATAAAGGTATTGATAAAGCTTTATATGAGAATAAGCATTTAGAAAACGGCCTAAATATTAAAGACTCAGAAGTTGTCCACGAGGGAGTTAAAGAAGCACTATCAGCATAAGCAATGACTACTTCAATATACTATGTTGATGCTTTTACTGATCAGCTTTTTTCAGGGAATCCAGCTGCTGTAATATTTTCAGAAATCAATGATGAAAAATTAATGCAGAAAGTTGCAGCTGAAAATAATCTTTCAGAAACTGCATTTATAAGAGAAGAAAATGGTATTTATCACATAAGGTGGTTTGCTCCCTTATGCGAAATAGACTTATGCGGTCATGCAACGTTAGCATCTGCTTTTATTTACTTTAAATATATCCAGCCAGAAAGCACTAGATTTGAAGTCCAATCTCTAAAAAATGGTACTTTAACAGTAACAAAAAAAGATAATTTGTTAATTCTAGATTTTCCTAAAGACTCGCTATCTAAATATGATGACTTTAATTTTATAGAAAAAATAATTAATACCAAACCTACTGAATTATTCATAGGAAGAAATGATGTATTAGCAATAGCAGAGTCTGAAACCATAGTTAGAAATCTTGATATTAATTTTGAATTATTAAAAACCTCATCAGTTAGGGGGTTGATAGTTTCCGCTAGAGGCGAGAGCGAGAGTTGTGATTTTGTATCAAGATTCTTCGCACCATCTGCAGGAGTTTATGAAGATCCTGTAACAGGTTCTGCACATACAACATTAATACCTTACTGGTCAGAAAAACTAAACAAGACTTCGTTAAAGGCCCAGCAACTATCTGAGAGAGGTGGGATATTATTTTGTGAAGACAGGGGTGATAGAGTTTTTATTGGTGGCAATGCTGTTGAATACTTAAAAGGCGAAATTAATATTTAGATTAATTTTGTTAATTTCCTATAGTGTTTTCTGCAAACGGGCATATAAATATCATTTCCTCCAACTACTACCTTAGAACCTTCAATTACTACGTTGCCAGAGTCATCTTTTCTAACAACCATGGTTGCTTTTCTACTGCATAAAGAGCATATAGTTTTCAATTCAATTAAATTATCTGCTAATGCTAAAAGTTCTGAACTGCCTTCAAATAACTCACCTCTAAAATCAGTTCTAATCCCATAGCACATTACTGGATAATTTAGCCTGTCAGCAACTTGCCCTAACTGTCTTACTTGTTCTTTAGTTAAAAATTGAGCTTCGTCTATTAGAATACAACTTAGATTTTCTGATTTATTATCTTTGATAAAATTTAAAAAATTAAAATCTTTATTGGCTATTATCGCTTTGGCTTTTAAACCAATTCTCGAAACAATTTGACCCTTTGATAATTTACTTGTTTCATTAGGAAGAAAAATCATTGTATTTAAACCATTTTCTTTGTAATTATGATTAGACTGAAGCAGAGAAGTTGATTTTCCTGCATTCATTGTTGAGTAAAAAAAATGAAGTTTAGCCATAATTTTAATTTAAATAACAAGTAGGTAATAATAGTTCATGAATGTTTTTCAAGAAAGGGGTATTACACATCTAGATCTTCATGGTGAAAGACACTTCGATGTTACTCTAATGATCTTAGACTTTGTTCTTCAATACCAAAAAGAAATACCATTAATAATTATTTGTGGAAATAGCAATCAAATGATTAAGATTGTTACTGAAGAATTGGATAAAAATACAATCAAATACTCTTCACCAAGATTTGGTATTATTAGAGTAGAAGGAATATAACAATGAATACATATGACATCTTATTACTCGACGATCTTTTATCTGAAGAAGAATTAAGTATTCAACAAACTGCTAGAGATTATTGTCAAAATCATCTTATGCCAAGAATATTAGAAGCAAATAGAAATGAGGTTTTTGACAAAGAAATATATAAAGAGATGGGTGAACTTGGTTTCTTGGGAGCGCCAATAGATGGTTATGGTTGTGCAGGAGTTAATTATGTTTCATACGGCCTGATCGCTCGTGAGATTGAGCGTGTTGATTCAAGTTATAGATCTGCATACAGTGTTCAAACATCACTAGCTATGCATGCAATACATAAATTTGGATCAGAAGAACAAAAAGAAAACTATTTACCAAAAATGGCCTCAGGTTCTTTGATTGGGTGTTTTGGTTTGACCGAACCTGATGCTGGTTCAGATCCTGCATCAATGAAAACAAATGCTAAACAAGTTGAAGGCGGTTATATACTAAATGGTTCAAAGACTTGGATAACTAATTCGCCTATAGCAGATGTTTTAATTATTTGGGCAAAAGATGAAGAGGGCATATTAAGGGGTTTTATTGTTGATAGAGACTGTAAAGGTTTAACAACCCCTAAGCTTGAAGGTAAATTCTCATTAAGAGCGTCGGTTACAGGTCAGATTTTTATGGATGAGGTTTTTGTAGATGAAAATAAAATGTTGCCTCAAGTTCAAAGTTTTAAAGGTCCGTTTTCATGTCTTAATATGGCCAGATATGGAATTGCATGGGGGTCTTTAGGTGCTGCAGAATTTTGTTTAAATGCATCTATTGAATACACAAAAGAAAGGGTGCAATTTAAAGAAGCATTAGCAGGAAAACAGCTTATTCAAAAAAAATTAGCTAATATGCATACAGAAATTACTTTAGGTCTTCATTCAGTTTTAAGGCTTGGCAGGTTAATTGATGAGAATAAATTTAAACCAGAAATGATTTCGTTATTAAAAAGAAATAATTGTCAAAAAGCCCTAGATATTGCCAGAGAAGCAAGAGATATACATGGCGGAAATGGCATCAGTGATGAGTACCATGTCATGAGGCATGTAATGAATCTAGAGGCTGTGAATACCTATGAAGGCACTTCAGATATTCACAGCTTAATTCTTGGTCAGAACCTAACTGGGTTAAGTTCTTTTTAATTAATTAAGATAAGTAGCGTAGAATTTTTCTAGCTCTGAATAAAGCTCTAGATTATTTTCAGGTTTAACAAATCCATGACCTTCATCACCTTTAACCATCCAAAAATAATCCTCTCCTTCTTTTTTACCAACTTTCTTTAGTTCTTTTCTAAGAACTTCAGCATGTTTGATATCAACTCTCCAATCTAGTTTTCCATGAACTATATACAGAGGAGTTTTAATTCTATCTACTAACTTTATTGGTGAGACTTCATCTAAATATTCTTTCTCATTTTCATAATCACCAATTTCTACTTTTTGTTGCTCATCCCATATTTCCCATACTTTAGGTCTTTCAGTAAAGAGCAGTTTCATATCAGTAACACCAACATAATTAACAGCGCATTTATATAAATCTGGTGTTTTAGTTATACCTGCCATAACTGCATAACCACCATAACTAGCTCCATGAATACAAATTTTATCTGGATTTGCGATCCCTTGACTTACGGCCCAGTTAACAGAATCAGTAACATCATCCTGCATTTTTCTTCCCCATTCTTTATTTGCAGATTTAACATGACTTCTTCCATATCCTGTAGATCCTCTAAAGTTCATACTCAGAACAGCATATCCTCTTGAAGCAAAAAACTGATGTTCTCTGTTATAACCCCAATAGTCTCTTGCATTAGGGCCTCCATGAGGATTCACAATTAAAGGAAGGTTTTTACCATCAGAATTTACTGGAACGGTTAGATAACCGCTAATAGTTAAACCATCTCTCGCAGTAAATTCAATCGGAATCATTGGTGACATTTCATTCTTATCTATCCAAGGTCTTGATTTAGCAATTAATGAGATAGAGCCACGGTTTCTATCATAGTAATACATTTCACCCGGATTCCTATCACTCCAAGTTGTAACAATCGCTTTATCTTCATTTTTTGTCCAACTACCGATGCTAACCTTGTCATTAGGAAAAGATGCTTCAATTGATTTATAGACATTTTCTAAGTCTTTGTCTAACCAAACCCTCTCTGGCTTTTCACCATAATAAGAGATATATACAGGTTTTTCAGTTTTTTCTGAAATAGCAAGTCCGCCAACATCATATCTTGGATGTTCAAAAATTTTCTCAATAAATTCATCGTTATAAGTATCATAAAGCCAAAGCGCATCTGTATCCGAATCATCTATTACTAATCCATCTTTTGCCACTGCTTGACCTCTCATGTATGCGTATCTTGGATCATAGTCATAAGTGCTTATAGTGAAACTTGGATCTTGAAATTTAAACTTTCTTAATAATTTAAAATCAGAATCAACATCATTTCTATGATAAAGATAGGTATATAAGCCTTTAACAGCTTGATAGCCTCTTACATTACCTTGTTGGTCAACTGCCCAACCTAAAGCAGTTTGCCCATCAATAACAGGATCTTTGGCAACCATAGTCAATTTTCCAGTATAAATGTTTAATTTATAAACATCGGTAACAGATGGCCTTCTTTTGTTATAAGAAACAAGAACATGTTTATCATCATCGTATAGGATATCCATCAAGTTGGCTCCAGTTGGACGACCATCTTCCCATTTTCCTGGTACTAGTAGTTTTGGTTTTGTTCCATCAACATTTATTGCCCACATGCTGTATGCATCTAAACCAGCTTGTGGCTGTCTATAGAATGCAATTCTTGAATCACTTAACCAAGTAAACCAAACAATTCTTGCTTTAGAAGATGTTCCACTTAAAACTTCTGATTTATTTGTTTGCAAATCCCTAACTAACAGTACTCTTGCAGACTGAGCATCATCAGCATCAGGGTCAATTGAACACTTAGGTCCAGACGCTGGAACCATTGCAGCAAAATATCTTCCATTTGGGGATAAGGTCCCGCTTGTCATAGCAGATTCACACCAAAAATGTTCTACAGGTATCTTACTTTCTGCATTAGTTTCAAATGCATAGAAAGATGTTAGTAGCAAAACAGGTAATAAATAGTTTCTCATAGTTTTTCCTATATAAATTTTATTAAGACATATTTAACAGTTTTGAGCTGTTTATGTCAAGTATGCTTTACATTAGTAAAATGTAATAAATACTGTAAACAAACTATAAAAAGGTTTGCACAATATAAATTATTATTGAATAATAAGGTGTTAATAACCATTTTGTAAACATACAAGGGGAAATGTTATGTTAAATAAAAATATTTTTTATGCACTTGCGTTCGGTCTTTTAATGACTACAAACGTAAATGCTGATAATCCAGGAGAAGAAGAGGTTGCTCCTGTTGCTGAAGTTGTAGAAGCTCAGCAAGAAGAAACAGTTCAAGAAGCTACTGCTTCTGCTCCTGTAAGCTCAAGTGCATCTGATTCAGATACAGTTGAACTTACTAAAGTGAGTGTTACTGGTTCGAGAATTAAAAGAACTGATATCGAAGGTCCACAACCGCTTGTTGTTATTACAAGTGATGATATTGATCAAGGTGGATTCTTATCTGTTTATGAAGCTGTTGCTTCAATAGCACAAAATACTGGTCAAACTGTTATGGATGGTCTTGGTGGAGGCGGTAATGATAGTGCTTCTAACCAATTAAACCTTCGTGACTTTGGGCCTGGAAGAACGCTTGTCCTTGTTAATGGAAAGAGAAGAGCTAATTACCCTTATCCTTCTGGTGATGGAGATGCTTCATTTAACTGGAATAGAATTCCAATAGGTATTGTTGAAAGAATTGAAATTTTGACAGCTGGTGCATCTGCTATTTATGGTGCTGATGCTGTTGCTGGTGTTGTGAACGTTATTCTTGTAGATGGCATGGAAGACACATCAGTACAATTTAGAGCTGGTGTTCACCACCCTCTAACAGGAAGAGATTCAGGTGAGTCTGTTTCTATTGAAATAAGTGGCGGTGAGTACTTTGAAAACGGAAGTATGGTATATGGTCTTGAATTTAATTCAGTTAATCCCCTAAACGGAACAGACAGACCACAATATAATGATAGATTTGATGAGCCTGTTGGTTATTACCATTATGGTTCATGGGCTGGTTACTTAGGTGCAAGAGGATATGGTGGTTATGCATTCTTACCTGAGGAGTCTGGATCTTTAAATACTTGTGAAGATCTCAATTTAATATCAGACAAAATGTCCAATTATGGTTGGGGCACTGAAGACTATATAGGTCCAGATGGTACAGTTTGGAATGCGAGAAATACTTCATACTCAGATAATTTTAAATATTGTAATATCGATAACTCTAAATATAGAACCATAAGAAATGGTTTTGATAATGGTTCTATATATGTTGCTGGTACAACAACTTTAGAAAATGGTATTGAAATTAATGCTGACGTTCACTATTGGGAAACAGAAGCAAATAATGTTTATTACCCTTATTTTGTTCAGCAATCATACTATGCTCCTGCTGTTATAGGTAATGACGGTGTTGTTATTGCTGACGGCGCTGGTAACCCAGGTCCGGGAATTGGTGGAAGAAGTGTTCATCCTGCTATGTTTAGATTTGGTGGAGCATATTTATCTGGACAGAGATTCTTTGCTGAGAAAAACTGGCAAGGTGATTTTGAGGAAGATACGCTTTCATATACCCTTGCTGCTTCAAGCACTTTTGAATTCCAAGATGCAATATGGGATTGGGAGCTTGCATACGTTAAAGACGAATATAATTATAGAAGAGGCGGAATGGATGTACTCAAAGACAGTCTAGAAAGATGGTCTTGTGGTGGCGTAGCTGATTCAGGATCCTCATTTTTATGTGCGGATGGCCCATATGGTTATGGTGTGTTTAACCCAGATACATTCTGGGGTTCTTTTGAAACAGCTGAATCATACGGACTATGGCAATATATTTATATTGATGGTGAGTCAAGTTCTGAAACCATTCAATTTACTACAAGTGGTGAGTTATTCACATTACCTGCAGGTCCAGTTGGATTTGCATTCCATGCTGAAGATACAACAACTGATTACCTGATTGATCCAGGCCCTCAATATGACGCCGATAATGTATGGGGTCGTTCAACTACTAAAGGTGGTGGTGAAAGAACAAGAACTTCATACGCTGTTGAAACATCTATTCCACTTGCGTCTAATTTAGATCTATATCTAGCTAGAAGGTCTGATAGTTATGATGAAAAATCAACTCAGATTGGTGATAGAACAACTGATCAGGTTACATTCACATGGAAACCTACAGAAAATCTTCTTGTAAGAGGTGGATGGGGTGAGTCATTTGCCGCACCTAGTTTGCCATATATTTATAAAGGTGAGTCTGGTAGCTTTGGAACACCTTGTGACTATTATGGTCGATATGTAAACACTGGTGTTGTTGATATTGACGGCGCAGATTGTTTATCTGGTGGCTATACTCAGCTAAATGCTAATTTAAGTTCATCAGGTAATTTAAATCTAAGAGCTGAATCAGGTGAACAGTATAGTTTAGGTTTTGTTCTTGATGTTATTAACACATCAAAAGTTAGATTAGATATGACTTTAGACTTTGTTGAGTTAGAGCTCGACAATATCGTTACTGTTACATCTGTTACTCAGGTTCTTGTAGATGAAATGATTTGTAGAGCTCAAGAGGATGGCATAACAACAGATGGTTATAACTATTCTGCTGGTTATTGCGCAGATATCTACGCAAGTGTTGTTCGTGGCGCAACATGGACACCACAAGGTGGCGGAGCTGCACCAGCAATAACACCTCCAGAAGGAGCTATTGATACTGTGAAATATGGTTTCATAAACGGTGCTGGAAGATACTACAGAGGTGCTGACTTTGGTATGTCTTCAAGATTTATAACTGATGAAATGGGTGATTTCTTCTTATCACTAAGCATCGCATATGTTGATGATGAAAGAAGAAAAGATGTTGAAGGAGATCCTTTTGTTTCAATTATGAATCAAGAAAGAAGATTAAGATCAAGAAGTTATCTGTCATTTAGCTGGACTAAGTCTGACTGGAGTGCAGGTATCAGTACATCAAGAATTGGTTCTATGAAATACTATAGTTCATGGGCACCAAATGGAAACAGTGCTAATAAAATTGAACCATACTTTGATGTTGGAGCATTTGTCAGATATGACATTGATGACGGACATTTTGTTGGCGTATCCGTATCAAACTTGTTTGATGATATACCTAAGCATAATACTGACTTAGGCTTCCCATGGTTCTCAAGCTACTATTACTCAGCAGTAGGTAGAGAGGTATTCTTAACATACAGATATACCTTCTAATCAGGGAATAATGAATTAAAAATCCCCTCAATAGAGGGGATTTTTTTTGCATAAAAAGTATATAATTTATATATAATTAAAAAAGGCATATAATCAAAAAATCAAAATTTGGGGCTTCTTTATGAATTCTTTAAGGACTTTTATATTTTCAATAATTCTAATAAATACAGGGTTTTTATTCTCTCAAGAAACAAATGAACCTGATGATAGTGCCTTACTAGAAGAAGCTATATCGATTGAGGCTTCCTCAGCAAATGCAGCAGCTGATAGACAGTCGTATATAGACAATATTGATTCACAAATAATCACTCTAATTGGAGATATTCAGTTTTTATCTCAACAACTTGATTTAACAAATATCTATAACAGACAGATGCAGGATTTAATTAATTCTCAAAATCAAGAAATAAAGTCGATTAATGAACAAATGGTTGAACTCGATAATACCAATAGAGGTATTTTACCTAAATTAGAAGAAATGATTTTGACTCTTGAATCTATTGTTCAAAATGATATTCCTTTTTTACTAGATGAGAGAAATGACAGGATCGCAAATTTAAAAGATATCCTTCTGCAATCAAATGTTTCAACTTCTGAGAAGTTTAGAAGAGTCTTTGAGGCTTACCAAATAGAAAATGAATATGGAAGAACTATAGAGTCTTACAGGGATGAGATAACAGTAGATGGCTCTCAATATAATGTAGAAATTTTTAGACTAGGAAGGGTTGGTCTGTATGCTAGAACCTCAGATGGAAAATACAACGCCATGTATAGCAAAAAAGAAAATAAATGGGTTAAGCAGAAGGGTATTGATAGCGAACTTGTTATTGCTTTAAAAATTGCACGCAAAGAGTTACCACCATCACTTCTTAAATTGCCAGTGGAGAAAATATAATGATTAAAAGAATATTATTTATAAACTTCTTTTTTCTTTCCTCCATTATTGTTAATGCTCAAGAAGAGGTTGTTGCTCAGCCATCAGAATTAGAAAGATTAATTATCGATATTCAAGCAAAAGTTGACATTGAAAAAAGATTTGATTTTAGTAGAGCTAACTCTAAAGAGAAGCAGCTTAACGACCTAAAAAGAATCAATAAAAAATTAAAGTCTGATTTAAAAGCAGCAGAAGAATTGTCTGCAAGACTTATTGATCAATTTGATAATAATGAAAAAACCCTTGCAGAGCTTGAAGAAAAACTAACTTTAAAACTCGGTAACCTAGGAGAAATGTTTGGCGTTGTTAAACAAGTTTCTGGACAGACTCGTGGTGAATTCAAGAACTCTATTACAAATATAGATAATCCTGATAGAGATTCTTTTCTTAAAAATCTAGCTGAATCAAAGAAATTACCTGATTTATCAGATATTTCTGCTTTGTGGATTGAGCTAGTAAAAGAAATTAGAAATGCAGAAACTATAAAAGTATTTACTACAAATGTGCTTACTGCAGACGGAAATAATGATGAGCTTGAGATTCTTAGAATTGGTACTTTTCAAATTCTTCATGAAGGTAAGTTCTTAAAACATTTGATTGATACTAATCAGGTTGAGTTTTTACCATCACAACCTGATGGTGTTAGTAAAAGAAAACTAAGAAATCTTCAAAATGATTCAGAGGGTGTCTTTACAGTTGATTTAGATCCAACAAGAGGAGCTATTCTTGATAAATTAATTCAAAAGAAAACATTTTTCCAAAGAATTGCTGACGGCGGGTTGGTTGGTTATGTAATCATCCTTCTAGGTCTTGGTGGTGTAGCTTTAGCATCTGAAAGAATCTATGTCTTGAGAAATATCCTCACAGACATTAAAGAACAAGAGGGTTCTCAAACAGTCGATCCAGAGAATTTGCTGGGAATGCTCATTCAAACCGCTAATGAAAACATTAATGAATCTCTCGATTCTCTTGAATTAATTTTAGATGAAAAAATACAATCTATTACACCAACTATTGAGATAAGAGTAAAAGCTATAAAACTTATAGCTACCGTAGCTCCTTTGTTGGGGTTATTAGGTACTGTTATCGGTATGATTGAAACCTTCCAAGCTATTACCTTATTTGGTACCGGCGATCCAAAATTAATGGCTGGTGGAATATCTCAAGCGCTTGTTACAACAATGTTAGGCTTGATTGTGGCTGCGCCTCTATTATTCATGCACTCATATGCAGAAAATTACTCGAAAACTATAATTTCATTCCTTGAAGAAAAAGCTTCAGGAATAGTTGCAAATAAAATTAAAAACTAATGACTGATATTTTTAAGGTTTATTCTAATTTTTTATACCAGGGAGGGCCTGTAGTTTTTATCTTATTTCTTATAAGTATTTACTTGTTTGTATTAATTTTTGCTAAATTTAAACATCTTTTTTTTGATATGGAGTTAATCCAAAATGAGTACAAAACAAACTTAGCTAACATTAAAAATGATGAATATTACCTTTTGAATCTTTCTTCTCTTAAATGTGATTTTAAAGAGATTGTAAATAAAGATTTTTATATTATTCAAACATTAATAGCTCTTTGTCCAGTGCTTGGATTACTTGGAACTGTGACTGGCATGATTGAAGTTTTTGATGTAGTTTCTTTTTTTGGCACTGGTAATGCTAGAGCACTTGCATCTGGTATAACAAAGGCAACCTTACCAACAATGACCGGAATGGCAATTAGTATTGTTGGTTTACTGACATTTACTATTTTGAATAGTAAATCACAATCAATAATTTCTGAACTATGAGAAGAAGAAAGAAAATATCTCAAGAAGAAACAGGTTTAGATCTAACCCCTATGCTCGATATTGTTTTTATCATGCTTATATTTTTTATTGTTACTACATCATTTGTAAAAGAATCAGGTATTGAAGTTAATAGGCCAAGTGCACAAACTGCTGAAAGAAATGAAAAGGGAAATATCTTAGTTGCTATTTCTGAAAATAATGAAATTTTTATTGATAGAAGGAAAGTAGAACTTCGTGCTATAAGACCAAACATAATAAGGCTCAAAGCAGAAAACCCAGAAGGTTCAGTGATAATACAAGCAGATAAAGCATCACAAACTGGTTTATTGGTAGAGGCTATGGACCAAATTAGGCTTGCAGGAGTTTTAGAGATTTCTATCGCCGCTGAAAATGATTAAAAATTATTCTGGACACATAATAGGTCTTCTTGTAGCAATATCTTTTTTTATGCTTCTAGCTTATATCGTTAAGCCTAGTTCGGATAGTTTAAAAACTGAGAACTCTTTTAGAGTAGTTGATTTTATAAGATTAAAGAAAGACACATCCTTAAAGGAGAAGTCTAGAACTATTCCAGATAAACCGGAGCCACCTAAAAAACCACCACCACCAGACTTAATCACGCCAGAACTACAGGCACCACCTCAAGCACCGAATTTAAATATCGAGTTTCCTGATATTTCAGTACCAACTGATTTTAAAGGTGCTTTTTTAGGCCCTCAAAATCAAGGAGGAAATTCTCAAGTTATTCCTCTAGTCAGAATTAACCCACAATATCCAAGGAATGAGCTTTTGGCTGGTGTCGAAGGTTGGGTTAAAGTAAAGTTTACAGTTGAGACAGATGGATCTGTTTCATCGCCTAAAATTGTTGAATCAAAGCCTCCTAGAGTTTTTGATACAGCTGCTTTAAGAGCTATTAAAAAATGGAAGTTTAAGCCTAAAGTCATAAATGGTGTTGCTGTGACTCAAGATGGGACACAGGTTATAGAATTTAAAATATTTTAGTATGAAGTTAAAAAATCTATTATTTATATTAATTGTTTCTGGATCACTCTACTCAGAGGATGTTTTGAATGAGACAGTATATTGGGAACTTACAAGAGTAGATACCAAAATTGAAGAAAAGAAATTTGATGAAGCAGAAAAAATATTAAAATATTGGTATAAAAAAAATTGGCGCTCAAGATCTTATGACAAGGCTGTAATTGCTAGAACCTATGGTTTCTTTCTTTATCAACAAGAAAGATTTGATGAAGCTATAGAAAAGCTACAAGTTTCATATGATGAGAAAGCACTTCCGCTTGCAGAATCTACATCTCTTGTTCAGGCTTTATCTCAGCTTTATGCAACACAAGGTAAAACAGAAAAAGCTAAAGAGCTGCTATTAAATTTTATTGCAATAGCAGAAAAAAGCCCAAAACCTGTTCCAGGAATGAATACTGTATATGCATTAACTGCATTAATTTATGCAACTGATAAAGATTTTGACACAGCTTATAAATATATAAACATAGCAATTGAATTATCTACCTCGTTTAAAGAGGATTGGTATCAATTAAAATTTGCTATTGAATATAATAAAGAAGATTTCATTGCTGCCGAAGGTTCTGCTAAAGCATTACTTTTCAATAAACCTGATAAAAAAAGATATTACATACAGCTTTCAGCTATCTATAACATATTAGAAAAGTATGATCTTTCTCTTGCCACCATGGAGGTTAGCTATATGAAAGGAATGCTAGAGAAACCTGAAGAGTTTACAAATCTAGCTAGCTTTTATCTATACAAACAAAATCCAGTGATGTCAGCAAATGTCCTTGAAAAAGCTATAGCCAATGAAAATATTTTATTTACTACTGCCAATGCAAAGCTTCTTGCTGATTCATGGTTATATGCAAAAGAAAGATCAAGATCTCTTGATGTCTTAAAAGACTCTTTAATTGATTCACCGAATGATATAAAACTTGCAAAACAATATGTGGATATTGCTTTTAGTGCTTTTAAGTGGAGTGAGGTAATTTCTGGTATTGAAAGAGTTAAAAAATTAAATATCTCAGATAATGGAAAATACCAACTCATGCAAGGTATCGCATATTTTGAACTTAACAAAATTCAAGAAGCCCAAGAATCATTTACTAAAGCAAGCAAGAGCGAAAAGTATGCGGATTCTGGTGTTGCATGGCTTGAATATCTTCAGGCGCTTAAAGGATAAACCTTTAATTTAATGAACTTTTAACGTAAATACGTGTCAAAATAAATCATGATAGAAGTATCAAATATTAAAAAAGTATTTCAACTCGGGCAACAAAAAGTTGAAGCATTAAAAGGTATAAATCTTAAAGTAGAAAAGGAAGATTTTGTATCTATCATGGGGCCTTCTGGTTCGGGTAAAACAACCCTTATGAATATTATTGGATGCCTTGATACACCTACAAGCGGTAACTATCACCTTAACAACCAACTCGTAAGTGAACTTGATGATGATGCATTAGCTAGAATTAGAAATCAAGAAATTGGATTTGTTTTTCAATCATTCCACTTATTGGCAAAGAATTCTGCATTAGACAATGTGTTGTTACCAACCAAATACGCTGGGACAAATATAGATGAAGCAACAAAAAGGGCTAAGCATGTCTTAGATCAGGTCGGTTTAACTGATCGAATGAATCATGGGCCATCTGAGTTATCAGGAGGTCAACAACAAAGAGTCGCTATTGCAAGAGCCTTGGTTAATCAACCTAGTATCTTATTTGCAGATGAACCAACTGGAAATTTAGATTCAAAAACTGGCGATGATGTTATGAATTTGTTTAAAGAGCTAAATAGACAAGGTCAAACTATAATATTAATTACCCATGAAGAAGATGTAGCCCGTCAATCTAAGCGTATAATAAATATTAAAGATGGATTAATAGAATCAGATTTAAAGATATAAAACGATAATATGAAATTAAAAAAAATATTTTACCTACCGATACTAACTGTAATTGTTATCTCTTGTGGTTCAGATAATGAACCAGTTCAACCAACAACTTTTTATAAAAAAGAAAATGTAACAACGAAACAATTAGAACTCTCTATTGAGGCTTCTGGAATCATTGAAGCTATTTCATCTGTTGAAATTAAATCTAAAGCATCAGGCGAAATATTATTTTTAGGTGCTGAAGTTGGTGACCTGGTAGAAAAAGGATCAATCCTAGGACAGATTGATCAGAGAACTCCTAAAAATATTTTAGATCAGGCTAAGTCAGATCTAGAGGCAGCAAAAGTAAGATTAGAAAACGCAGAATCTCAATATGAAAGAGGTAAAGAGTTGCATGCAAATGCCAGTATCTCTGATAAGGATTTTGAGGACATTCAAGAAAGCTTTGCTCAAGCTAAATCAACATTAGTAAGAACTGAAGTTTCTTTTGAGAATGCAAAAATTGCACTAGATGACACCATTGTAAGATCGCCTGTTCAAGGAACAATTATTTCTAGGCCTGTTGAAGTTGGGCAAGTTATATCTTCACCAACATCTGCAGTAGGAGGTGGAACTATTTTGATGACTATGGCAGACCTTGCTAAAGTTAGAGTAAGAGCGCTGGTTGATGAAATTGATGTTGGGAAAGTTTCAATAGGTCAAGTTGTTTCAATCAAGGTAGCTGCCTATAGAGATAAAGAGTTTTTTGGTGTCGTATCAAAAATTGAACCGCAAGCAAAAATTGAACAAAATGTAACAACATTTCCAGTTTTGATAGACATTGAAAATGATGAAAATCTGCTTTTATTAGGTATGAATACTGATGTTGTTATCGAAGTGCTTAATAAAGAAGTAACTCTCAGCACCCCAACTATGTCTTTGAGAACTAGAAAAGATATTTATACTGCAGCAAGTATTCTAAATATATCAAAAGATGAAGTAGATGAGTTTCTTAAAGAAAGACTTGATGGTGAAAACTTTAATCGTTTTATTGTTATAAAGGAATCAAAAAATGGACCTGAATTAACTTGGGTAAAAATTGGTGTTTCTGACTTATCTTATGTTGAAATAGTCAGCGGATTAAATAAAGAGGACACGGTCTTTATTTTGCCAAGCAAAAGTTTATTCGATTATCAAAAAAGATTTAAAGAAAGAGTTCAAGCATCATTTAGTTTCGGATAATGCTGATAAAAGAATCATTAAAATCTGCTTCAACCTCTATAAGGTCTAATATTGTTAGATCTTTTTTAACAACATTAGCAATTATAATTGGAACTGCTGCAGTTATAGCTGTTATTGGTCTTGGTTCTAGTGCTAATAAAGCATTAGATGCTCAAATTGATGATTTTGGTCCAAGAACACTTGTTGTTAGTCCTGGGCAAAACAGAAGAGGGGCTGTCACAAAAGGCTTCATACCTTTAGATATAAAAGATGCCGAAGCTCTTGCTAAAAATAAAGAACACAATTGGATGGTATCACCATATATTTCAAGAAACAGACAAGTAAAATTTAATAACGCTAATATTAATCAAAGAATACGGGGTAACTTGCCTATTCACTTCAAAGTAAGGGGCTATGATATTGAGTATGGACGGATTTTTAGTGAAGAAGAAAATTTTGGTAGAAAAAGAGTTGTAGTTCTTGGCTCAGCTGTTCCCAAAGAACTAAAAACAAGCCCACAAAATATTTTAGATAAAGAGGTTCTTATTGCGGGTACCGGATATAAAGTAATAGGAGTTCTCGAAGAGGAGGGTAATACTGGTTGGCAAAGTCCAGATGAAGAATTATATGTTCCTCTTTTGACTGGAGCTCAAAGATTATTTGGTACTAAAAATGTAGATTCAATCAATGTAGGTGTTGAAAAGAACGCTAACGTAGATGAAATCATGATGTCTATAGAAAGAATTTTAAGAGCTCAGCATGATATTGGTCCTGGTGCAGATAATGATTTTAATATTAATGACTATAGTCAGTTTTCAGACCTTAGAAGACAAGCAACAGGAATTTTTACTGCTTTGATTGCAGGTATTGCTGGAATTAGTTTAGTTGTTGGTGGCATTGGTGTGATGAATATTATGCTTGTATCTGTAACTGAAAGAACAAGAGAAATAGGTCTTAGAAAAGCATTAGGAGCAACCCATAAGGCTATTATGTCTCAATTTATAGTTGAAGCGATTTTACTTTGTGTTATTGGAGGTTGTATAGGAGTTGTTCTAGGGACAAGTATTTTATATTTACTTGCTTCTCTTCAGGATTGGCCTTTTGCTATGCCGTTTAGTGCAATTATTGGTTCGATTACCTTTTCTGCCATGGTTGGTTTATTTTTTGGAATTTGGCCAGCAAGAAAAGCTGCAAAGCTTGATCCAGCTATCTCATTAAGATATGAGTAATTCTTTATAAACATCTATAGTTTGATGAGCCTTAGCAGATAATGAAAACTCCTCAGCAATATATTGATATATTGCCTCTTGATTATAGTCGGGATTACCAACATATCTTTCTACCAGATCTGTCAATGAAGCAAGATCATTTGGTTTTGCTAGTAATTCTTTAGGTAAAATTTCACTCATATGGCCTACATCTGTAGAAATAACTGGTATTTCTAAATATAAGGCTTCTAAAGCAACTCTTGGACCGCCTTCATTTCTTGATGAGATAACTAACATTGATGCCTGTTGATAATATTCAATGAGTTTATTTTGAGAAACTTCATTAATTATTTGAATCCTATCATCAAGACCAAGATTTTTTATCAACTGATTCAAGTTTGAATATTCTTTACCACTCCCAATAATAATTAAATTAAATGATATGTTTTTCCATGATTCTATTAATAAATCAAAACCTTTAACTTTTTCTAATCTTCCAACCGCTATTACATTTTTACTTTTTTTATTTAAATTATTTGGAAGAATAGGTGACCACCAATTATTAATCTTTATTGAATCTCTTTCTATTGAGTCTTGAATTTTTGAACTTACAGCAATTAATCTATCAGCTTTTAAAAAAGGAGTGGCTTTCTTTTTTATACCATGTGCAGTTGCAACATGTTTTATATTTATTAATTTTCTAATTAAATTAATTATGCTTGAAGTCTTAGATCCATGAGTGTGAATAAGATCAAGATTCATTTTTTTAATTAATAAAAATAATTTCAATAAGCCAAGTGGTGATTTCCTACTAAAATTTTTTATGATTACTATATTAGAGCTATCAAACTTATCTTTTATTTCACCATTGCATATTAATATAACTTCACATTCTTTTTGTTGTTCTAAAATTAACTCATTAACATGCTGCTCAATGCCAGCATAGACATTACTTAATACGAGGTGTGCAATTTTCATTTTAGTGTTTTAAGTTTGCCTGCAAGCTGAAAAGATAATTTTTCAACCTCTGCAAATACTTCATAGTGTGGATTTTGTGGTTGTATTTTAATTTTTTTCAGGCCATCTGACATTGCTATATTTTCGATATAACCAATCTGTTTATTTTCTATTAGTTTCTTTATCTGTTTGGTGATTTTATTTTCATTTTTGTATTTCATGTTAAATACAAAAGTTTGACCTTTCGTTGATAGGCTTTCATAAACCATATTCATGCTGTCTTGAGTTATAAACTTAATTGATGCGTGTTTAATAATTTCATCAAAATTCTCATGAGCAACAATTAAATTTGAAAATGAATTAGTTAGTGTTTTAATCTTATCAATCATTAAATCTGAAGTTCTTCTAGATGAAAATAAATACCAATCTTTATTTGGATATAAGCTTAAGATGTATTCAATTTGTTTAATTAAATCATCTTCATTGAAGATAAAATGATTATTAATACCACCTAAACCAATCAGACCAATACTATCGTCTGGCTCTTGGATAGAAACTTTGGCTAATGATCCTTCAAAAAAGATAGTATTTTTTATATTACTAAGTTTTATTTCATCATGATTGGGCGCACAGATAAAATTAAACTCATCTTTAAAAAGGCTTGGTGTTAATACACTTATAGCAATAATATCTTTATTGTAGATATTTTTAAGAAATTTTTTTAATAATAGTAATCTAGTGTGAATATTGCTTCCGGCTCCAATTACAAGATGAATGTCATTTTGATTATAGCTTTTTATGATCTTGCATGAATCATATTTTCTGAACACATATGATGTCGAATGATGAAATATATCAAAAAATCTTTTTAGCGAGCTTATATGGTAGTCTTCTTGATAAATTTTAATATCTATGGTTTTTGATAGTTCTTCGAGTAAGGCTTGAACTTGCTTTTCATGACCTTTTTTACCATCTTTGATCCATAATATATTCATAGTGTAATAAGTATAAATCTATTTTTATCTGATATCTCTTGATAATATCTTTTTAAGATGAAAGAAAACCTTAGGCAAATAGCTATTTCATTAATTACGCAATATGGAGATGAGGCTCAAACTATTGCGATGTTACGTGCTGCTGAATATGCAGCAATCTTAAATTCAGTTGAATGGGCAAAGTGGGAGGAAATAGCACTCCTAATTGAAACAATCAATCAACAACCGCACGATGGATGATTAAATAGTTAATATCTAATTTTTTGAAAATAAGTTAATCTTAAAATATGAAAAAAATATTTAATAAAAAAACTATATTAGATAATTTTTTATCTGCATTTGGTGCATTTTTATGTATCAGCTTACTTTCATTTCTTCATTTCTCAGAATATGGGGATATATGGCTAATACCTCCTTTTGGAGCAAGTATGGTTTTAGTGATGGCAGTTCATAATAGTCCACTTGCAGAACCAAAGAATATTTTTTTAGGCCATACATTATCAGCTTTAAGCGGGGTAGTAATATTTGCATTAATGGGATCTTCATTTATTTCTCTTGGAATTGCTGTGGGTCTAGCAGTTTTTGTTATGGCAACTTTTGATTCAATTCATCCGCCGGCTGGTGCAAATCCAATTATTGCAATTCTTGGTGGTAAGGGATTATCCTTTGTTTTAATGCCCGTTGCCTTAGGAGCTGTTGTTATAATCTTATTTGCACTGTTTTACAACAAATTGCTAGGCCGCGATTACCCTTAATTTCCTTATAAAATAAGTTTCCAAGATATATTCATTTATAATGCAGTTATTATGAATGAGGGATCTGTTAAAAATAAAATCATTAATACCCTTAATGAATGCATGAATATATCTTCATTAAAGATTCTTAATGAAAGCTTTATGCACAATGTTCCAGAAGATGCAGAAAGCCATTTTAAAATTGTTATTGTTAGCAATGATTTTAATAATTTATCTCAGGTGCAAAGACACAAGCTTGTCTATATGCATTTAGGTTCTATCATGAATGATATTCATGCTCTTTCTATACAATCTTTCAATGATGATGAATTTAAATTGAATCCAGCCATTCTAGATTCACCTGAGTGCGCCCATAAAAAATGATATGAAAAATTTAATATCAAAATATTCAATTTTCGTTATTAAAAATCCTTTATTAATATTATCTGCTGTTTTATTAGTAATTTTGATTGCATCACAAGGTATCTCAAATTTTAAGTTAGATGCATCTTCTGATGCATTGGTTTTAGAGGGTGACGAATCATTAAAAACTTATAGAGAAAATGAGAAGGAGTTTGGAGACTCCAGTTTTTTAATAGTTACTTTTAAGCCTGATTTTGAACTTTTTTCATATCAATCATTAAATCAGCTTTCTCAAATTGAAGAATCATTGTCAAAATTAGATGGTGTTGATTCGGTTTTATCACTATTAGATGCGCCAATCTTTTTTCAACCAAAAGTAGGACTTACTGAAGTGGCTGACAATTTAAAAGACTTAAGAACTGAAGGTATTGATCTAAGCAAAGCAAAACAAGAAATCATAAATAATCCTATTTATCGGGATTTGATTATCAGTAAAGATGGCTCTACTACTGCAATGCAAATTGTTTTAAGAGGTAACGATGAGTATGACTTACTGATTACAGATCGTTATCGAATTTTAGACATACTTAAATCTAAAGAACCCATAACAAATGAGACAAAAACGTTACTTCAAGATGACCTAGAAAGTATTAACAAGAGAATTAGTGAACTTAATGACAACGAATCTAATTTTAATTCTTCTTTAGTTTCAGAGATAAGAAGCATTCTTGATGTTCATAGAAATAATGCGACTTTATACCTAGGCGGCCCAGCAATGATTACTTCAGATATGATGGAATATATTAGGTCTGATCTTGTAGTTTTTGGTGTTGCAGTTGCTTCAGTTTTTGCAATCATGCTGTTTCTTTTCTTTGGAAATATTTGGTTTGTAATACTCCCAATATCCAATGCTTTTTTAACAACTTTCGTAACCGCTGGCTTCCTTGGTTATATGGATTGGAAAATAAGTGTTGTATCTTCAAATTTTATTGCCTTGTTATTGATTTTGACAATTTCTTTGACAGTTCATGTCTTGGTAAAAATTAATGAGTTGCAAAAAGGTTCAATAGATAATGAAAAATCATTAATAGATGCTGTAGAACAAATGTTTTTGCCTTGCTTTTTTGCAGCCCTTACAACCGCTGTAGCGTTTTTATCATTACTTTTAGGAGAGTTAAAGCCAGTTATTGAATTTGGAAAAATGATGGCATTTGGAATATCAATAGCCTTTATTTTTACTTTTTCATTCTTGCCTAGTTCATTAAGCTTAATTAAAAATAATAAAAGCAAAGATTACTTATCGCTTCATAAAATTACTAATTGGATCCTAGCTATTTCTAAGAAATACTCTACCTATATCTATTTAACTTTTACTATTGTTTTTTGTGTACTAATATTTGGAACAACAAAGCTGGTGGTTGAAAATAGATTTATTGATTACTTTGATGAAGAAACTGAAATATATCAAGGCATGTTGGAGATCGATAAAAATTTAGGTGGCACAGCAACATTAGATATCATAATCAAAGAGCCATCATTTATAGTTTCAGATGATTTAATTGAAGATGAATTTTTTGATGATAGTCTTTTTGATGATGAAAGTAGTAGTGCATCCGGTTATTGGTGGAATGTATATTCATTAGCTGAGCTTGAAGAAATTCATGATTATTTAGATTCTCTTCCTGAGATTGGTAAAGTGCTGAGCGTAGCCAGTGGTATCAAACTTGCAAGACTAATTAATGACGGAGAAGATTTAAACGACCTAGAACTAGCTCTCTTAAGATCTGTGTTACCTGAAGATATCAGAGAGACATTGCTTTACTCATATATAAACAAAGACGACTCAGTTGTAAGAATCTCCACAAGAGTCAATGAATCAGCAGAGAATCTTAATAGAGACGAGTTATTACAAAAGATTAATAATGATTTGATTACAAAATTCAATTTATCAGAAGATAGATTTGAGATTACTGGATTAGCAGTTCTTTATAACAATATGCTGCAATCTTTATTTCAATCACAAATAGGTTCTTTGCTTGTAGTATTTAGTGTCATTGCTTTTATGCTCTTATTAATCTTTAAGTCATTTAAAGTAATGGTTATCGGATTGATACCTAATATTTTCGTTGCTTCTTCTGTTGTGGGTATCTTAGGATTATTAAAAATTCCCCTGGATATTATGACTATAACTGTTGCAGCAATAAGTGTTGGAATGGCCGTAGATAATACTATTCACTATATTTACAGATATAAAAAAGAAATGAAAATTACCAATTCAATTGAGATGGCTTTACAAAATGCTCATACAACTACGGGAAGAGCTATTTTTTATACTGCAGCTACAATTGCAACTGGCTTTTCAATTTTGTCATTATCTAATTTTTTTCCAACCCAACTTTTTGGAATATTTACTGCATTAGCTATGTTAATAGCTTTCATTTCCTCGTTATCTCTTCTTCCAAATTTATTGGTTAAATTTAAAGTTTTCCAATAATATATTCTAATGGGTCCATTAAAGGGTGTAACAGTTTTAGAGTTTTCAGGTATTGGTCCTGGCCCATACTGTGGAATGCTTCTTGCAGATATGGGTGCAGATGTAATTAGACTTAGCAGGATCGGTGACAAAGATTCTCATAATAAATTTGATATTCATAACAGATCAAAAAGATCGATTGTTGCAGATTTAAAAAACCCTGAATCAGTTAGAGAAATACTCAAATTAATTTCTTCAGTCGATGTTTTGTTTGAAGGCTTTAGACCAGGTGTTATGGAAAAATTAGGACTAGGTCCTGAAGAGTGCTTGAAACTCAATAAAGCTTTGGTTTATGGAAGAATGACGGGGTGGGGTCAGGATGGACCTATGTCTAAAAAAGCTGGACACGATATTAACTATATCAGCTTATCTGGAGCATTAAATGCAATAGGAAAAAAAGATTCAAATCCAGCCATACCACTTAACTTGGTAGGTGATTATGGTGGTGGGGGCATGATGCTTGCTATGGGGATACTTGCCGCTGTTATAAATTCGATAAAAACTGGAAAAGGTCAGGTGGTTGATTCTGCAATGGTTGATGGAAGTCTATCTTTAATGAGTTTTTTTTATTCATTAAAAGAAATGGGTTATTGGAAAGATGAAAGAGAATCTAATTTTCTTGATGGAGCATCACATTTTTACAATACTTATGAATGTTCTGATAATAAGTATCTTGCTGTTGGATCTATAGAGCCACAATTTTATTCAATTTTATTAGAGAAGCTTGAATTAGATGATCCTAAGTTTCAAGACCAAATGAATAAAGAAATATGGGGAGAATTGAAAGATTTAATCGCACAAAAAATTAAATCTAAGCCAAGAAATCATTGGGTAAATATTTTTTCTGATACTGATGGATGTGTGACTCCAATATTAAATATGGATGAAGCTAAAAAAGATGATCATAATATTGCAAGGAATGCATTTGTTGATATAGATGGATTTAATCAACCGGCGCCGGCTCCAAGATTTTCTGTTGATAAATTATCAATAAAGCATAACTCTAAGAAAGTTGGTTCTGATATTGATGATATTTGTGAAGAATATAATTTAGATAGAAAAGCTTTTATTTAAAAAAATTTATACTGTTCTCAAATGTTGTATTAGCCAGCTCATTTATATCAATTTTAACCAGACTAGCTATCTCGCTTGCAATATGAGGAAGATAAGAGGGTTCATTCCTATTATTCTTTGGTTTATCGTTAAGATTTCTTGGAATTAAATACGGACAGTCAGTTTCAATCATAAGTTTTTCGACTGGAATATTGATCAAGGATTTTCTTAAATCTACATTTCTTCTTTCATCACATATCCAGCCAGTGAGACCAATATGAAATCCCATTTCTAAATAATCATCTAATTCTTTTTGTGTCCCTGTAAAACAATGCACGACAGCCTTTGAAATATCTTTTTTATACTTTGAAATAATTTTCATAAAATCTTCATGGGCATCCCTTTGATGAAGAAATAACGGCAGATTAGTTTCTATAGCGATTTGAATTTGTTCATCAAATGCATATAGTTGCTCCTCATATGATGATATATTTCTAAAAAAATCTAACCCAGTTTCTCCAACACTATGAGGTTTGTATTCTTTGATAAGTTTCATCATATCTGCAGATGCTAATGAATCAAATTCATTAGCATGATGGGGATGAACACCAATAGTAAAAAAACATGAATCTTTGTTATCTTGATAAATTCTGTGAACTTTTTTAGCATCCTTAAGTGAGGCAGATACTACTAAAAATTTTGTTACATTATTATTTTTAGCTCTTTGAATAACCTCACTTAAATCATTATCAAAACGATCACTTGAAAAGTTACAAGCTATATCAAATAAATTAATCATATGGTTTGCTTAATTTCTATAAAAAGGAATTATGAACTAAAATTGTTGAATCATGAATCAATTTGATCAATTTCAAAATGCATTGTTATTAGAAACTGTCTCTGAAAATACGTACAGTATTAATCCAGATTCTAGGTATTTTGTTGGTAAAACTCCTCATGGTGGTTATTTAAATGCACTTATGCATAAGGCATTAACATCATCGGTACCTCATTCAGTGGCAATAAGCTCATCGATACAATATTTAGATAGGATTGAAGCAAAATACTTTTTATTAGAAGTTGAAATATTCAAAGTATCAAGGGGATCATCATCAGGTATTGTTAAGCTTATACAAGATGGCAAGATATGTACTGTGTTCAATGCTATATGCTCAGACTTTGAACATATGAAAGGATATGATGGAATAGAGACATGTCCTCCAAAAATAATGAAAGAAATTTCAAGAGAGAAATACAAGGATTTAAATTACGACAAAATTTCACCAGGTATTACACCTTCATTCATACATCAATTAAGCTGCACAGTTCACCCGCGTCATGCTTGGTGGGATAGAGATATTGATACTGATAATGCAGAAGCTAGATGTTCTTCATATATGCAAATGATTGGAGGGATTCCAGATCAGTATGTTTTATCATTTTATGTAGACGTAGCTCCACCTGTGGTATCAAATAAATACGGACCATTGGGCTGGATACCCACATATAGTTTGACTACTCATATAAGGCAAATGCCTACTACCGAAATCTTGTTTGCTGATTTTATAGCAAAAGATATTAACAAAGGTTTTTTTGAACAAGACTGTAATATTTGGGATTTAAATGAGAATTTAGTTGCTTCAAGTCGACAACTCACTAGAATACTAAAGTCAGAAGAAAAACTATCTAATTAAAAGGAAGAATTATGCAATTCAAAGGAACTAAAAATTATATTGCTACTGAAGATTTAAGTATGGCCGTTAATGCCTCAATGGCTCTTGAAAGACCTTTATTAATAAAAGGTGAGCCTGGGACAGGTAAGACTTTGCTTGCAGTAGAAGTTGCAAAAGCTTTGGATATGGAGCTTATTGAGTGGCATATTAAATCAACTACAAAGGCTTCACAGGGTTTATATGAATATGATGCTGTAACACGACTTAGAGACTCTCAACTTGGAGACGAGAGAGTTAAAGACATTAAAAATTATATTAAAAAAGGTAAATTATGGGAGGCTTTTACATCAGAAAAGCAGGTTGTTTTATTAATTGATGAAATAGACAAAGCAGATATTGAGTTTCCAAACGATTTGCTTCAAGAAATAGATAGAATGGAATTCTTTTGCTATGAAACAGGTGAAACAATCAAGGCAAAGCATAGACCTCTAATTGTGATGACTTCAAATAATGAAAAAGAATTACCTGATGCTTTTTTAAGACGATGTTTCTTTCATTATATTCAATTCCCTGATAGAGAAACTATGAATAAAATTGTTTCAGTACATTACCCAAAAATCAAAAAGAAGCTTGTAAATGAAGCATTGGAAATATTTTTTGATCTAAGAAAAATACCAGGCTTAAAGAAAAAACCATCTACCTCTGAATTAATTGACTGGTTAAAACTTCTGTTATCAGATGATATGCCTGATGAAATACTAAAAAATGCAGACTCATCTAAAGCTATTCCACCTTTATATGGTGCATTACTTAAAAATGAACAAGATGTTCAGCTTTTAGAGCGTCTTGCATTTATGTCTCGCAGAGAAGCTGCTAATAAATAAATGCTAATTAATCTCTTTCAAACTGTTAGATCCTCTGGTGTGCCTTGTACTCTTAGGGAGTTGCTTGATTTGTTAGGGGCATTAGAAAAACAATTAGTTTATGCAAATATTGATGATTTTTATTATTTATCTAGAGCGATTTTGGTAAAAGATGAAAAACATTACGATAAATTTGATAAAGCATTTGATATTTATTTTAAAGGTATAGAAAAGCTTGAAGATATATTTCAAGCTTTAATTCCTGAAGATTGGTTAAGAAAGGCCTTTGAAAAAGAGTTAGATCCTGAAGAGTTAAAGAAAATTAAATCACTTGGTGGTCTAGACAAGCTTCTTGAGGAATTTAAAAAAAGACTTGAAGAACAAAAAGAAAGACATGAGGGTGGTAATAAATGGGTTGGTACCAATGGCACATCTCCATTTGGACACGGAGGTCAAAATCCTGAAGGTATAAGAGTTGGTGGAGAGGGCGGTCAAAAAAGTGCAGTAAAAGTTTGGGAACAAAGACAATATAGTAATTTAGATGACTCAATAATAATTGGCATAAGAGATATTAAGATGGCTCTTAGAAGACTTAGAAAATTTGCTCGTCAAGGTAATGATTTAGAGCTAGATATGGATGGAACTATTAAATCTACTGCTAAAAATGCAGGATATTTAGACATTCATATGGTTCCAGAAAGATCAAATACAGTAAAAGTTCTGGTACTTTTTGATGTTGGTGGTTCAATGGATCCATATATAAAGTTATGTGAAGAATTATTTTCAGCTATCAAGACTGAGTTTAAACATCTAGAGTATTATTATTTTCATAATTGTATTTATGAATCTGTTTGGAAAGATAACTTAAGACGTTCACAAGAACGATTTTTAGTTCAAGATATGATTAATAAATATTCTTCAGATTATAAAGTTATTGTTGTTGGAGATGCGACTATGGCGCCATACGAGATAACAAATCCTGGTGGTAGCATTGAGCACTGGAATGAAGAAGCTGGTCACGTCTGGATTAAAAGGCTGTCAGAACATTTTGATAATATGGCGTGGCTAAATCCTGTTCCTGATGATCACTGGGACTACACATCATCAGTATGTATTTTAAGAGATTTATTTGATAACAGAATGTATCCCCTAACACTAAAAGGTTTAGAAGAGGGAATGGCTGAATTATCAAAGTAATTATAGGGGAAATAATATGAATAAAAACGGAATAAAATGGGGCCCATTTACATTAAGGATTCCCTTCATACACACCAAGCTATTAACTGCAGAATTTTTGCAAGGTTTAGTCATATCCGGAGCTACTGCACTTGCGGCTGCACCCGTTGGAATGGCACTGGGATTATCTTTAGATGAGGCGATTGCTGCTTGTTTTATAGCGAGTTTTTTAATTACCTCAAGCCCCATTATTTTTGGTGAACCAATGGCTGCTGGCTGGATAACCCCAGCTTTACCATTAGTAATAGGGTTTTTTATGACAAAGGGTATGTTTAATGGAGTTTATCAAGTTGAGACATTTCATTACATGTCTGCAATGGCAATTGAGTTCACTCTGCTTGTCTTGATTTTAGGTATAACAGGTATTGGTAAACTAATTGTAGAAAAGGTTCCAAACGGACTTAAATCTGGAATTATTTTAGGAGCTGCTTTAGCTGCGTTTTATCAAATTTTCTTCAGTGATTTTGAAAGATATATTGGTAACGCCCCAGTATCTATGATCTCTGCTTTATTAATATGTACTATTACAACATTTTCAGAGCCTTTTAAAAGATTGGCCCAAAATAATAAAATTCTTGCTCTTATTGGATCCTTGGGCTTGTTACCTGGTTTTATAGTTGCAGCAATTGTAGGTTACATCACCGGTGAAATTAGTTGGAGTATAGAATGGGGTTTGGCTGTACCAGCAGTTGGAGATGTATATTCTCAAACTTCACCATTATCAATTGGCTTCCCGCCAACTGAGATGTATTTAGAAGTTTTGCCTCTGGTGATAATTGGTTATTTATTATTGTTTGGTGATTTTGTTACAGGCATAGAAGTTATTAAAGAGGGTCAAGAAAAAAGACCAGATGAAATAATAGATATAGATATTAATAGATCGCATAACAGTGTTGGTATTAGAAATGCAATAGGAGCCATAGTTAATCCTTTTTTTCCCACTCAAGGCGCCTTATGGACTGGTGTTCATGTTGTAGTAATCGAAAGATGGAAACAAGGTAAAGAAGCTATGGATTCATTGTTTGATGGTATTCACTCATATTACTTAATGGGAATTCCTTTTTTATTTTTTGTAGTTCCATTTATTGATGTCATGGAACCACTAATGATTGTTGCATTGGGTGTAACTCTAATTTTAACCGGCCTTGCATGCTCATATATTGCTATGTCACTTGCCACCAAAAACTCTGAAAAAGCAGTATCTCTAGTTACTGCAGTTTTGATTGCTTTCGGTGGAGAATATATGTGGTTAGGAATATTGATCGGTCTGCTCTTGAGTTATGCATTGGTCGATAATAAAGATATAGAAAATGGCTGAATACGCTCTTGAGATTAATAACTTACAAAAAGTATATGACAACAATGTTGTTGCTTTAAAAGGTATTGATTTAAAAGTTCAAAAAGGAGATTTTTATGCTTTGCTAGGCCCTAATGGAGCTGGCAAGTCTTCGACTATTGGAATAATAGGATCGCTTGTTACAAAGAGTGCTGGAAAGGTCTCTGTTTTTGGTAATGATATAGATACTGATTTAAATAAAGCAAAATCAATGTTGGGGGTTGTATCTCAGGAAATTAACTTTTCTCAATTTGAAAAAGTTTTAGATATAGTAGTAACCCAAGCTGGGTTCTACGGAATACCAAAATCTATTGCAATGCCAAAAGTTGAAAATATTCTTAAAAGATTAAGCTTATGGGATAAGCGAAACGATCAAGCTAGAACCTTATCAGGTGGCTATAAAAGAAGGTTAATGATCGCAAAAGCATTAATACATGAGCCACAACTTTTAATTTTAGATGAGCCAACAGCAGGTGTTGATATTGAATTAAGAAGAGAGATGTGGTCTTTTTTAAAAGAAATAAACAAAAATGGCACAACTATTATTTTAACTACACACTATCTTGAAGAGGCTGAACAATTGTGTAGGAATATTGGCATCATAGATAAAGGAACTATAGTTGCAAATACAAGCATGAAAGATTTGTTAGGAACTCTTAATGTACAGGGATTTGTTTTTGATTTAGATCAACCGCTTGAAGAGGCACCAGTAATTGAAGGCTTCCCATTAAAATTAGAGGACCCTTTGACCCTAGTTGCTGCTGTTAATAAAGATAGGTCAATCAATGCTCTTTTTTCTGAACTTACAAAACTAAATATAAAAATAAAATCAATGAGAAATGAAGCAAATAGACTTGAAGAGCTGTTTATAGAAATGGTTAATGCTAATGAAAACTAATTTTAATGTAACAGTGTCTCTTTGGACTTTAACTGTTAAAGAGGTTCGAAGGTTCTTGAGAATATGGGTCCAAACTCTTGTTCCTCCTGCAGTTACCATGTCTTTGTATTTTGTAATATTTGGTTCATTAATTGGGCCAAGAATTGGTTCAATGGACGGCTTTGATTACATTCAGTACATGATACCTGGATTAATTATGCTTTCAGTTATAACAAATTCTTATAACAATGTAGTGTCATCTTTTTATTCTGTTAAATTTCAAAAATCAATTGAGGAGTTGTTAATCTCACCTATGCCTAATTGGACCATTCTTCTTGGATTTGTTCTTGGAGGCGTGTGCAGGGGAGTGTTAATTGGAATAATTGTTTTTGGTGTAAGTTTGTTATTTTATCCAGATTTCACAGTTGCCAATCCCTTGCTAACAGTAACAGTATTATTTTTAACATCTATATTATTTTCATTGATGGGTTTTATTAATGCAGTTTTTGCAGATAGCTTTGATGATATTTCAATTATTCCAACTTTTATTTTGACACCTTTAATTTATTTGGGCGGTGTTTTTTACTCAATCAATATTCTTCCTGATGTTTGGAGGTCTATCTCTATGGCAAATCCAATGCTGTATGTTGTGAATACTTTTAGAGAGGGTATGTTAGGTGTAAGCGATGTTTCAATTTCATTTTCTTTAGGGATGATAATAACTTTTATATTAGTACTCTCTGTATCGTGTTTATATTTACTTAAAAAAGGAACAGGAATCAGACAATGAAAACAAAACACCTTGGAAAAAATAAAACTAAGCCACTTACCGGTTATAAGATTCTTGATCCAATCGAACGAATTAGGAGTTCAGAAAGTCATGGTTATGATTTTTGGAATGCATATGAGTTTAGTTATTTAGATTTGAATAAACAACCAACATTAAAAGTATTAGAGATAAAAATACCTGCATCTTCTTCATTCATCATAGAATCAAAATCTCTTAAGCTTTATTTAAATTCTTTTTATAAAAAAACTTTTTCAAGTGATACTGATGTATTGCAAAAAATTAAAAAAGACCTTTCTAAAGTATCCACAGCAAAAATTGAATTAAAATTTATAAAAAAATTTCAGGTTGAACCTAAGTCATTAAATTTAAATACTACAAAAAGAAAATACACTAAAAAAAATTATCCAATTTGTTTTGATGGTTTTCGTTCAATTTGTCCTGTAACTTCGCAACCTGATTTTGCTAAAATTTATATTTTATCTTCCACAAAAATTGAAACTAAGTGGCTAAGAACATTATTATCATCATTCAAAGAAAGCGGCGAATTCCACGAACAGTGTATTGAGAATATTTTTTCTAAACTAAATAAAAAGTTTCCTAATGAAAATATTGAAGTTTGCGGAAGATTCTTAAGAAGGGGCGGCATAGATATTAATCCAATTAGATCATCAAAAAAGATTTTATTTTTTAAAAATTTCAGAGCATTCAATCAATAAAATTTATATTAAAGTATTGTAGAATGCATTTCCGGAGAGATGGCAGAGTGGTCGATTGCGCTACCTTGGAAAGGTAGTAACTGGGCAACTGGTTCCGGGGTTCGAATCCCCGTCTCTCCGCCAAATTTATTTTATTGTTGTATAAGCATTCGATGGCTTATATTATTCATAAATGACGAAGACTAAATTAAAAAATTTTTTAGCCATTTCTGTAACTGTATATTTTATAACTGTCTTTGTTTTTTCTTTTTGGTCAGGATTAACTCAGCAAAACCCTCAAGCCTGGGTTGGTAGTCTTGCTTATTTGCCACACGGTTGCAAGGTAATATTTATCTGTTTTTTTAGATATAAAGCAGTTCCAGCATTATTTTTAGCTGAGTTCACCGGTCAACTATTAGAGTGGCCAAATACTCAGATGGTTTATATGTATGTAGGAAGCATCACATCAATTTTATCTGTATTATTAGCTGCTGAGATAGTAAAGTGGACTCAAATTGCAAATTTTAAACCATCAGATATTTTCTTAGAGATTAATTTCATTAATTATAAATTTATAGTATTTGTCATAATACTGTCAGCACTCTTTAATTCAATTTTTACTAATCTTGTCTTATCACAACTTAATCAAATTCCAATTGATGTTGGGGTTATAGCAAGATTTTACGCAGGTGATATTATCGGATCATTGCTATTCATCTTGTTCGTTGTAATAGCATTAAAATTGTTGATAACCCAAAAGAATAAAGAACAAAATCAGTAGTTGTTTATTTATAAAATCAGTTATATATTATGTTTATGTCTAAAACATATATTGAACAACTCGCCAATTTAATGCAGATGCTTCAAAATCTTGATCGAGATTTAAATCTTGTTGCATTTAATGAAACTGAAAAAAAAATTTATTACACCATTGCTTATGAAGTTCATAATAATGGTAAATGTAATATTTCTGATGTCATAGAATCATCAGGATTTTCAAGATCCACAGTCTATAAAGCTATTAAAGCTTTTGAGGACAAAAAAATGGTCAGACTTATTCAGTCACACGCTGATAGAAGAGAGGTTTTTTTAGATTTAATTACAGTTTAATTTAATCTATAAAACTTTTTAATATATGAAATATTTTATTCAGGTATCTCTAATCACCTATATAGCAACAATGCTAGTTTATACCTTATGGTCGTCCATTACTTTTGCTACTCTAGATAAAGGGTGGATTGGTAGCTTGGTTTATTTACCTCATGGTTGTAGAGTTATATTCTATTGTTTCTTTGGAGCAAGATCACTACCAGCACTTTATGCAGCTGAAATAACTGGGCCAACACTTGTATGGGGTGATCAATATTTAGATTACTGGACTGTTGCAAGTATTTCATCCTTATTATCAATAGTAGTTGCTGTAGAAATTGTAAAGTGGTCTAGGGTTTCTACCTTCAATTACAACATTCTAAAAAAGGTAAATTTTGCTAATTACAAATTCCTTATTTTTGTAATTATCATATCTGCTTTATTTAATTCTATATTTACTAACTTGATTCTTTCTATGATCAATGGAGTGAATATTGGAGTTGAAGTAATTGCAAGATTTTTTATTGGTGATGTGCTTGGTTCTGTGGCTTTTATCATATTTTTAATGATGCTTTTCAATTTACTTCAACAAAGAAGGCTTTATAAAGTTCACGAAGACTAAATATTTATTGCATACTGTATATTTATACAGTAAAATAAAATCATTATGAATAACGTAATAAAATTAAATAACCTAGATCCTATTATTGAAAGATATCTTTCATCATGTGATAAACCTTCAATTAAAAGAACTTTAGCATTTGAATATTTTAATAATGATATTAATGAACTAGATAAATTTATTAATAGTGAATTTAATAATAAAGTCGTTACTTCAGACTCTATTGAGCCAAAGGCTCAAATGGAATTTTCATTCTAATTTTAATAAAAAAAAATTTCTTTATTTAGGTTTTTTTCTGTATATAATTTAAGAGGGTGTCTTGTTAAGTGGTTTTTTAAGGGGACTGTTTAGCATTTATATTATTACCCTGAACATGGAGGTGGTCCTATTAGTATTTATTTAATAACAGGAAACGGAGGATTCACCTTTTGACACGAGGTAATCTGTAAGTTTTCGACTAGTTCTAAATTGCAGTCGCAATTAAACTAGATTTTTTTATAACCCCCAAGTTTACTTGGGGGTTTTTTTATCTTTTTAATATGGAAATAAGGTACTGGATACTATTAACTTTTTTAGGTGCTCTTTGGGGAAGTGCTTTCATGTTTATTAAAGTTGCCACTCCTGAGTTTGGACCTGTTGCTTTAGTTAACTCAAGATTAATAATAGCTTCCTTAATTTTCTTACCCATTCTTTTAAGAAATAAATATATTCATCTTCTAAAACCAATATGGAAACAAGTTTTGGTTTTAGCGGTAATGAACAATGCTATTCCTTTTACTTTATTTTCATATGCAAGTTTTGGTGCTGACTCAAATATATTAGCCATATTAAATGCAACTACTGCATTTAATACCATGATGATTGCTTATCTGTGGATAGGTGAGGATGTTACCCTAAAACAATTATGTGGTTTAGTAATTGGTTTTATTGGTGTATTCATCCTTGTGAATCCTCAAAATTCTAATACCACTTTAATTTCAAGCTTGTCTGCCTTACTTGCTGCTTTTTTCTATTCGTTTTCTACAGTATATATACAAAAAAATTCTGTTAATGCTAATAAGATGGTTTTGATAGGTTGGTCGATTATATTTAGTGCTGTAATTATGTTGCCTGTGACCATTTTTTATCTTCCAACAGCTGTGCCTTCAGCAGCTGCTATATCATCTGCTATATGGCTGGGAGCTATTTCAACCGGTTTAGGTTTTATAGGATATGTAAGATTAATTGATAAGATTGGTGCTGTAAAAACCTCAACTGTTGCATATTTTCTTCCCGTCTTTGGTATTATTTGGGGCGCTATATTTTTAGATGAAGTTATAACATCAACAATTGTCATTGGATGCTTTGTTGTGCTAATTGGTATTTATCTTTCTAATTCAAATAAAAAAGGTTATGTTAATTCTGTAAATACTAAAGTTTAGTTATGAACGAAACAGATATTCAAAAATTACTTCAAGAAGCCAATGACTGTGTTCCAAGACTATCTTTTGAAGAAGCAAATAATATTATCTCCACAGTAAATACTTTAATAATAGATGTTCGAGAGACTTCTGAGATAGAAGCAACTGGATTAATTAAAAATGCAGTCAATATACCTAAAAGCATTATTGATTCTAATTTTGATCATTCATTAATCAATGATCATCTTAATAACAATGACGATGTAACTATTTTGGTTTATTGTGCAGTAGGACTAAGATCAGCCTTAGTTGGACATAAGCTAATTAAACATGGTTATAAAAAAGTTTTAAACCTTGGTGGTTTTGCAGAATGGGCTTCATCCAATGGCCCAATTGATCCTATCAATTAAAAAACTAAACATATTTATATATATTTCTAATAAATATTGAAGTTAAAAATCCCTCTATATGAACGTTTTTATCCCTATCAAAAGGCTCATTAATGATAACTTTAAGCTGTTAATCATTAGGGGGGAATTTAATGATGTTAAAATTTAGACTTAATCGACTATTTTTTGTAGTTCTTTCATTATCAATATTTACCATTCAAGCACAAGATTCATCATCTGAATCAGCGGATGCAATAGAAGAAGTGATTACTACAGCAAGAAGAACGGAAGAATCTGTAACTGATGTTCCAATAGCAATCAGTGCTTTTACAGGATTAGACTTAGAAGAGAAAGGTATAACCAATATGGAAAACCTTCCAAGTATTGTTTCTAATATTAATTTTCAAAAATCTGCAAACAATCAAAGTGTTGCTAACGTAAGTGTAAGAGGAATGGGCTCATCTAGAGGAGCCATCCAATGGGATAATAAAATTGCTTTATATGTTGATGATGCATATATGATTAGGCCTCAAGGATCTTTATTTGATCTTTTTGATGTTGCTAATCTTCAAGTTCTAAAAGGGCCACAAGGAACACTTTTTGGAAAAAACACATCATCTGGTGCAATTTTAGTTAACAATAATTTACCAGTTGTTGGTGAATTTGATAGCACAGTGAAAGTTTCTATGGGGCAAAGAAATCTGAATTCTGTGTCAGCAATGGTGAATTTACCTCTAACTTCTAATGCAGCCTTGAGGGTTGTTGGAATTACAAAAAAACAAGACGGTTATATAAACAACCTTGATGGTTTCGGTGATGATGGCGGCATTATTGATAATGAGACATTTAGAGCAATGCTCTCAGTAGATATTACTGAAGATTTAAATCTTTTGTATACATATTCTATGTTTGATTCATCTGGGACTGCTGTTTATGCTAACTGTGAAGTCTATACAAATTCACCAATGTTAGCTGGTGGACCGGCATTAAACTTTATACCAAATGATATGAAAACTAGAGCTGTTGAGGATTGTAATGCTACAGGTCATTATGATTCATATCATGATTCTACTTTTGGTGATTCGTATTTAGATTTAGATAAGACTCTTTTAAAACTTACTTATGACCTTGGGTCTGATAGCATTCTTACATTTATTCATGCAACTGCAAAACATGACGATCAGGAAACAGGTTGGGCAACTGGAGTTAGTAGGTATGACTTTCCTGATATAACTCTTGTAGGTCCAAGAGTTCAGGATACAGATGGCTCAACTACAGAAATTAGATTTAATGGACTGGCTATGGAAGGTAAACTTCAATATGCTTTTGGTTATTTTGAATCTGATGTTGATGGCAATATGGTCAACCCAACAATTCGTGCGGCTGGCTTTGAAGCTTCATCACAACTAATTGGTCCAGGCCAGGCACCAGCCCCGTTGGTTGGACTTCCTATAAATATAGCTGATATTGCAAAGGTAGCTCTATTTCAAAACTCAAGTGGTGTTGAATATGTTCATTCAAGTGCGATATCTGAAGCTGTATATGGTGAAGTTGTATATTCTTTAACTGATAGTGTTAACCTTACTTTAGGTTATAGATCATCTGAAGATATAAAAGGTATTGATATAAGAGCTGTTTATCCTGAGGGTGGAATGAATTTGAATCCTGTTTATCATGCTTTTGCTTTAAGAAATATAAACCCTGCATTAATCGGACTTGCAAATCTAACAGCTCCATATATGGATGCTGGAAAGGATGCTTGGGAAATTTCTTTTGCCCCAACTCCTGGAGCAAGATATCATGCATCAAAATGTGATCCTATTTATGGCTCATTCTCAAATCCTCTTACCGGAGGCACAGGGTATTGTTCAATCGAGAGAACCTATGAAAATGATTCAATGAGATTTATCGCTGACTATACATTTGATAATGGGAATATGATTTATGCCTCATATAGTGAGGGCTATATGCCAGGAAATACTAATAATTCAGTTTTAGGAGTTGGAGCAAAAACTCTTGAAGCTGAAACAACCGAAGTAGTTGAGTTTGGTACCAAATCTTCATTTATGGATGGAAGGCTAAGATTGAGTGCTGCTGTATTCGATCAAGATTTTTCTAATAAATCAGTAGTCTCATCAGCTATTGATGCAAATGGACAATCAACTGTTATAAATACCATACAACCTACCGTAGAAATGTCAGGATATGAATTTGATATTTCATATGACTTAACTGAATCATTAGTTTTAGCTGTTTCAGTTGGCCATGTTGAGGGTGATAATCCTGCATCGGATCTGGAATACAATGTTAGCGGTCAAAATGATTCGAGTAATATTTCACTTACACACAGAGGTATGATTGGAAAAATACCTGCAGTTACCGTATTAAGGACCAATACAGTCGGAGATGACATTATGTCAGAGAACCCTTTAAATTGTGGCCCTATACCACTATATGAAGGTTGTGCTGCCAATGGTGGACCTAATCAAATTACAAATCCTGAATACACACTTGCTAATTTAAATATAAACTTAATGATAAGTGAAAAAGCTCAGGTAAGCTTCTTTGTTGATAACCTAACTGATGAAGAATATAGATATGCTTCCTTCGGTGATATAACAACAACTCTTGGAACTATATCGTGGTTTAGCGGACCACCAAGAACAACTGGTATAAGCTTTACTGTTAATTACTAGTTTTCAATGATATTGCTAGACATGTAGCTCCCCGGCATCATTGATACTCAAACCCCTCTAATGAGGGGTTTTTTATATGGTGCGCCCGGGAAGATTCGAACTCCCGACCCCTTGGTTCGAAGCCAAGTACTCTATCCAGCTGAGCTACAGGCGCATAAACACTATTATATTCTTTTAGCTATTAGAATGACGATAATCGTTTGGAGTAACCTTATTCCATCTTACAAAAGCTCTTCTAAAACTAGCCGCTTCACTGTAATTTAGTAACATGGCTATATCTGATATAGTTAAATTAGTTGTAGTAAGATATTTTTTTGCTAAAACATCTCTTACTTCATCGCAAATAATTCTATAACTTGAAGATTCATCTTTTAATCTTCTTCTAAGAGTACTTTCACTAGTGTGAAGTTTGAAGGCAACTTCTTTTATATCAGGTAAATCATCTCCTGCTTGAAGTAAAATTCTTCTTACTGCAGCTGAGAAGTTCTCTATTTTGTTTAAATCTCGTAAAAGTTCTTCACATTGTTCTTCATAAATAATATGCACAGCAGAGTTTGCAGAGATTAGTTTCTCCTCGCTTAAATCAGGTATAGTTAAATCATTATGTAATTGATTAAATTCAACATCACACTTAAGTATCGATTCATAAAGTTCTTTATTGTTAACTCCTTCATGTTGAAAAGTTACTTTGAAATTTAATTTATCATTATTAGTGATAACTTTAATAAGATAAATTGACTGAGATATGACTAATTCTGTTATTAATCTTTTTTGGAGATTTTTTAAAATACCTATTGAAACCCTAAGAGTGGACTTAGACTTATGTGAATCATAGGATATGTTTAAATTCAATCCACTACCAAGCAATAATCGATATCGATTTATTAATTTATTTACTGCTTTAAAATTTGAGCAACTCATTAGAGCAAAACCAAAAGACCCAAAAAAGGTTATGTCTAATCTTTGACCCAGCTTGATCATCAAAGCTTCATCTTTTGTATAGTTATAGATGCACTCAATGATTCTAGGTGTCTCAACTTCTTGTAATGGCTTAGATAAATCTATTTTCGCATGTTTGACAATATCATCTGTTGAAAAACCTGACTCCCTTGATATATCTAATAGTTTCTCTACTACAAGATTTAAGTTTCTATGTCTATGTAATGTATTAAACATTTGCAATCATAAAAAATATCTATGAATTAAAACATCTCTATTATGAATTAAAATATCTCTCTTATATATGATCATTATTGATAATCTATCACTCAATTTATAATGAACTGAAATTACAATGCTTAAGAAATACTTTTTAATATATTTTAGAAGCTACAAATAGAAAAATATTATGCATGATCTTGTAATTAGAAATGGAACAATTATCGATGGTTCGGGCAATAAAGCTTTTTATGGCGATGTGGCTATTGACGGTGAAAAAATATCAAAGATTGGAAAGATTGAACAATCAGGGATAGAGGAAATTGATGCAAAGGGTAACCTGGTAACACCTGGATGGGTTGATATTCATACCCATTATGACGGTCAGGTTTGTTGGGATCCTTATATTACGCCCTCTAGTTGGCATGGGGTTACGTCAGTAGTTATGGGTAACTGTGGTGTTGGTTTTGCTCCCGTCAAACCTGGAGATGAAAATTTTCTAGTACAGCTGATGGAGGGAGTGGAAGATATTCCAGGCTCAGCATTACATGAAGGTGTTGATTGGAATTGGGAGACATTCCCTGAGTTTTTAGATGCTATTGAAAAGAAAGAATTTGTTATGGACTTAGGATTTATGATTGCTCACGGACCAGTAAGAAGTTATGTGATGGGATATGAGAGATGTCAAAATCAAGTTGATGCGTCTAAAGAAGAAATAGGCAAAATGTCTGAACTCGTTACAGAGGCAATTGAGGCTGGTGCATTAGGATTTAGTACTTCAAGAACAATTATACATAGAGACATATATGGCAAGTATGTACCTGGAACTGAAGCAAGTTCAGCTGAGATGAGGGAATTAGCATTTGCTATTGATAAAGCCGGAGAGGGCACCATGGAGATCGTATCTGATTGGTTAGACAAAGAAATAGAGATGTCTTGGATGAAAGAATATATTGATAAGAGTGATTGTGGACTAACTTTTGCTCAAGTTAGCGGCGATGCTGTAAAAACAATCTTATATGCTGAGGAACAATTTTTAAAAGGTAAAAACATACGCCCACAGTTTCCTGGAAGAAATGTAGGTTTAATGTTTGGCTTCGAAAGCTCATTACACCCATTTATAAGACATCCAGCATACAAAGAAATTGCTCATCTTTCCCTAGAAGAAAGGTATCAGATTATGAAAGATCCTGAGTTTAAATCTAAACTATTATCTCAAGAGCCAGATTTAGATGGGGAGCTTCGAAAGAGGCTTAAAGATAAGTTGAATTTTAAAAAAGAAGAAGAGCTAATTAAAGATATAGATATACTCGATAAGTTAACAGCTAATTATGATACTCAGTTTATTTTAGGCAGTCCTCCAAATTATGAGCCATCTAAAGAGCATAGTATCTCTTATATAGCATCAAAAAATGGTATTTCAGAATTAGAAGTTATGTTTGATGAGATGCTAAAAAACAATGGCACTAATTTAATTTATGCATGTTTCACACCTTATGAAAACTATAAACTTGATTTTGTTGAGCGTCTTTATAAACTCAAATCATCTGTGGCCGGTGGAAGTGATGGAGGAGCTCATTGTGCTTTAATCTGTGATGCCAGCATGCCAACAACGAATATATCTCACTGGGGAAGAGATAGAAAAGCTGGTAAAAAATTTCCCCTTGAATTATTAATTCGTAAACAAACAAAGGATACTGCAGAAACCTATGGATTATTTGATCGCGGTGAAATCAAACAAGGTATGCTCGCTGATATAAATATTATTGATTTGGATAAGCTAAATGTTAGTCATCCAAAAATGATTTATGATCTCCCCCTTGGTGGAAGACGACTAGTTCAAGATGCAACAGGTTATGTAGCAACCATTAAATCTGGTAATGTTGTTAGTAGAAATGGTAAATCAACAGGCATCCTTCCAGGTAAAGTAATTAGAGGTAAGCAAGTCTGCGAAGTTAAGAAAGGTATTGAGAAAATATCATTCTTTGATAGAACTGTAAGGTTATTTTTCTTTAAAGCTGCAAGATTTATTTGGGCTCTTCGAGGAAAATCAGTAAAGTCTACAATTCTATCTGAAGGCTAATTTTAAAAAAAGAAATGGAAAATAAACAAGATAACTAAATGATAAAAAAGATTCTAGGAGTTTTATTAATATTAATCTTTTTCCTTGGTGGCTTTATTTTCTATGGTTTGTTTATTCTTGATGTAGATAAAGAACAACAAATCCAAACCTCATTAGATGATTCTTATTATCAGGTAGCTGATTTATTGGGCACTGATTCTTTATCTTCGCCTAATCCAAATAAAAATGCATATTTCGGTGATCTGCACATACATACTTCAAATTCATTTGATGCATACACATTCGGATCTTTAAGTGATCCTGAAATGGCTTATAAATTTGCTCAAGGAGAGTCAATTCCTCATCCAACAGGTTACGATATACAGCTGAGAAGACCGCTTGATTTTTATGCGGTTACTGATCATGGTTTTTTTCTAGGACTTTTACCAACTGCTGCAGACACTAACTCTTTGTTTTCTAAGTATGAGTATACAAAGCCAGTCCATAATTTAAATGAATCTAGACCTGATGGGTTTTTAGAAGTTTTTAAAAGAGGTGGATTGTTTACGGATTTTGCTAGAACAACCCTTGAAGGTATTAGAAATGGCACAATTGATAATGACCATATAGATAATGTTCAAAAAAGTGTTTGGCAAGAAACAATAAAGGCTGCTGATGATGCATATAAGCCTGGTATTTTTACAACCTTTGCAGGATACGAATATACTTCGTCTGAAGACTTATACAATAATTATCTTCATCGTAATGTGATATTTGAAGACACTAAAAATCTTCCCGATAAAATATTTTCTAGACTTGATAGCATGAACCCTGAGCCATTATGGCAATGGATGAATGGTCTTAGAGAAAATGGTGTTGATAGTTTAGCTATTCCTCATAACTCAAATATTTCTGGTGGCTCTGCTTTTTCTAATAATGATTTTAATGGCGGGCCAATTGATGATGCATATACATCTAATAGGTTGTTAAACGAACCATTGGTTGAAATAACTCAAGCCAAAGGAACCTCTGAAACTCATCCATTAATTTCAAAAAACGATGAATGGGCCTCATTTGAAACCGCTACACCACCCAGGTATCCATCAAATGAAATGAAAAATATTAAGGGTTCATATGTAAGAAATGCATACTTAAGAGGTCTTGCAATTGAAGAAAAAGGAATTGTTAATCCATATAAATTTGGTCTTATTGGTTCTAGCGATAGTCATGTAGCTGGTGGATCATATAATGAAGAAACACATTTTTCTAAAATTGGCATGGTGGATGGCACCCCTAAGCTGAGGGGTTCAGTACCTTTTAATAAAACTTTTGGTTATATCATGAGTAAGATTTCCGGTTCAGAATCAGAAAAAGTTTCTCGAGGAATGGCAAGTCTTGTGAAATATGTTGATAATAATTATTATCTCAATGCAGGTGACCGAGTTATATATTTTGGTGCCTCTGGACTTGCAGGTGTTTGGGCTGAAGAGAATACAAGGGAGTCAATTTTTGCTGCTTTCAGAAAAAAAGAAACCTTTGCTACATCTGGCCCTAGAATCAAAGTGAGGTTTTTTGGCGGCTATGATTTAGAGAGTTATAGTCTTTCAGATGAAAATCTCATTAGAAAAGCTTATTCATTGAGTACACCTATGGGCGGTGATCTTATTACAGATAATCAAATCAGCCCAACATTTTTAATATGGGCAGTTTCAGATCCACTTAGTAATAAATTACAAAGATCTCAAGTAGTTAAAGGATGGGTCGAAAACGGAGTCCATAATGAAAAGGTTTTTGATGTAGCATGTTCAGATGGTTTGAAGGTTGACCCAATAACTCATCGTTGTCCAGATAATGGAGCAGAAGTTAATCTTAATGACTGTTCAACCACAGCAAACTTAGGCGCATCAGAGCTTAAAACCTTCTGGAAAGATCCAGAATTTAATTCTGACATGAATGTTTTTTATTATGTTCGTGTTATAGAAAATCCATCATGCAGATGGTCAACTTGGGATGCTGTTAGAAACGGAGAGAAACCAAGATCTGATATTGATTCAGTTATTCAAGAAAGGGCTTGGTCCTCACCAATTTGGATTAAATCAAGTTAGTATTATTGTGTATTTGAGCATAACCAATTTGCACTTATATTGATTGACTATAGATACTTGAGTTGATTTAATTAATTTATATATATTTGGGGAGAAAAAATGAAATCAATGTTAATAAAGCTTTTAATAGCTATACCTCTAATCTATTTAGCTTTATTCATTGGTCTATGGTCATCAGTATCTGATTCCAGGCCAATGCTTAGCTTGTTAGATATGATGAGAACAGATAGCGCTACTGAAATCATTGATTTTTCATCTGATGAAGAAAAATCGTCCAAACCAAAACCTAAACCTAATCAAGATAGAAATCCCTATTATGGCGATCTTCACGTTCACACTAAGCATTCTTTTGATGCATATATATTTGGTGTCACAGCAACACCTAATGATGCATATAGATATGCTAAAGGAGAGGGAATTATGCATCCCATGGGATATGAGATGAAATTGCAAGAGCCGTTAGATTTTTATTCAGTAACTGATCACGGTTTTTTTATGGGTATGTTAAATGCTTGGGCAGATACCTCAACTGATATCTCTCAAAAAGATTTTGCGAAACCTTTTCATAATTTAAATGAAATAGAAAATATAACACCCGAATCTGCTGGACCAAGATCAGCTTTATTTAGCACAATTCTTGGAGGAACTATTACAGAACCTTATTCAGATTTAAGCCCTAATGTATTGAAAGCTTGGCTAACAAAAAATACTCAAGTTGCCTTGAGATCTTTTGACTATGAAATTCATAAATCAGCATGGGAAGATGTAGCTAAAGCTGCTAATGAGCACAACGATCCTGGACATTTCACAACATTTATTGGATATGAATTTACAACTTCAACGAATATTGAAGGCGGTAATTTACATAGAAATGTTATTTTTAATTCATCAAAGGCTCCTATTAGACCTTGGACAAGAATAGATTCAATAAATCCGGAGGATTTATGGACTTGGCAAGATAAACTTCGAGATAAGGGTGTCGATACTGTTTCAATACCTCATAATCCAAATGGGTCAAATGGTCAGATGTTTGAAATGGAAACATTTTATTCTGATCCAATTAATAGAGAATATGCTGAAAAAAGAATGCGAAATGAACCTATAGTTGAGGTTACTCAAGTAAAAGGTACTTCAGAGACGCATCCTTTGCTTTCACCAGATGATGAATGGGCTGATTTTGAAATAATGGATGTGAGAGTAGGGAGTAGGCCGCCAACCTATAGCAGGCCATCTGGTAGCTATGTTAGAGAGGCTTATTTAAACGGATTAACATTAGAATTTACCAAGCAAGGTAATCCTTATAAATTTGGTCTTATTGGTTCTTCTGATACTCATACCGGTGCTGGTGCTTTTGATGAATCAAATTATTGGTCTAAGGTTGGTATTCTTGATGGAGATCCAGAAAATAGAGGTTCTGCACCATTAACTCCTGAGAACATTCAAAGAATGGATGATTACATGAGAGCATTCAACCAACCAAGAAGTACCGTTAGTTTAGAGCAAGGTGAATATGCAAATACTGGTTTCACTCAATGGGGTGCTTCTGGTTTAGCTGCTGTGTGGGCAGAAGAAAATACCAGAGATTCAATATTTAAAGCTTTTAAAAGAAAAGAAACTTTTGCAACAACAGGAACTCGTATTGCAGTTCGTTTCTTTGGTGGTTTTAACTTATCTAGTATAGATCTAAACTCTGAGATGCTAGTTAGTCAGGCTTATCAAAACGGAGTAACTATGGGCTCTGATCTAGTAGGTGATGGTGATAAAACCCCTGAATTTATAGTTTGGGCACAAAGAGATAAAAATGGCGCTCCTCTTCAAAGAGTACAAATCATAAAAGGTTGGGTTGATGCGTCGGGTAGAACTCATGAAAAAGTTTATGACGTTGTGTGTTCTGATGGGCTTCAGGTTGATCCTGTAACAAATAGATGTCCAGATAATGGAGCTAAAGTTAATATCAATGATTGCTCCATAACCCAAAATATTGGTTCGTCAGAGCTGAAAGCAAACTGGATCGATCCAGATTTTGATAATGAAACTAAATCTTTTTATTACGCTAGGGTATTAGAAAATCCTACTTGTAGATGGAGTACATGGGATGCAATAAGCAGAGGCTTTAAACCAAGAGAAGATTTACACGATACTATTCAAGAAAGAGCTTGGTCATCACCGATATGGTACATTCCACCAGCAAGTGATGTTGATGTCGTTCCTCTTGGAGGAACAGTAAGAATGATTAATTTAAGTACTTAAATTTAATAATCTTAGACGATAAATTGAAATACAAAGTTTTAATATTTTTTGTTATTGGAATTTGTTTGTATCTGGTTGATACAGCAATGAGTGCTGATGAAGATAAAAATATATTTGTATCAGATCAAGAAATCCTTAGTTTAATTAGCGCGTGGAGATCACAGGTTGGCAGAGACCCAACAGATGATGAGCTAGCAAGAATAATTAATAATTTAATTGATGAGGAAATTCTCTACAGAGAAGCACTGCTTTTGGGATTAGATCAAGAAGATACGATTATCAAAAGGAGGCTTGCTCAAAAGATTTCATTTTTAAAAGAAGAATCTATTCCTGAGATTCCAACCACCGAAGAGTTGAACGAGTATTATAAAAATAATAAAGAAAAGTACTACATCGAACCTTCTTTTACATTCACTCATTATTATTTTTCAGAAAATAACAACTCACTTGAAAGATCTCAACAAGCCTTAAAAGCACTTCAAGATAATAGCAAAGTTAAATCTGATCCATTTTATTTAGGGAAAACATTTGCAAACGAACCATTAAGAAATATAAACACTAATTTCGGAGAGTCTTTTAGCAAAGAGCTAATGACAGCCGATCTTGTTGTATGGAATGGTCCATTTGAATCTACATACGGTCATCATATTGTTTATATCAATTCTGTTAACCCAGGATATATTCCTGAAATAGAAGAGGTATTAAGACAGGTAGAGGTTGATTTCTTACAAATAAAAAGAGAGCAAGCAGTAAAAGGGTTTTTAAATAATATCAGATCGGAATATACAATTTTTATAAATCCAGATCTTAAATTTTAATGAAAAAATTATTATCTTTTTTTCTTTTAATTGGTTCACTCAATCTTTTATCACATGAATTTAATCCAGCTCATTTAATTATTGATCAGTCTGATAAAAATCTGAGCTCTTATGAAGCTACTTGGATGTATCCTGTTAAAAATATAGGAAAAAGAGCTGACGTAATTTTTCCAGATATATGCACGCCAACAGGCTCAGACCCCTTCGTGCAAGGGAAGTATATTATTGAAAAAATTTCTCTTGAATGTAATGAGTCTATTAAAGGAAGGTTTATAGAAATTGTTAATCTGAGTGTTCTGACCGATGCATTAGTAACTATAAATTTTCAAGAAGATACCTTTGAAGGGTTGGTTAACGTTCAAAGAAATAAATTAGAAGTTCCAATAGTTGAACAATATTATCCAACAGCATATTTATACCTAGGAATTGGTCATTTATTTGATGGGCTAGATCATATTTTATTTATATTTGGCTTATTATTTTGTATTAGCGGCCTAGTAAATATTATTAAAACTATAACTGCATTTACAGTTGCTCATAGCGTTACTTTAGGTCTTTCTGTCTATGACCTTATTTATCTTCCTCAAGGCACGGTAGAAGCTCTTATTGCGCTGACTATAGTTTATTTAGCATTGGAAATTAATGATAGTGATAAACAGCTTAAAACACCTTGGTTAATGGCTTTTAGCTTTGGTTTACTTCATGGTCTAGGTTTCGCAGGAGCATTAAGTGATATAGGTATTGCCAACGATCAAATGCTATTGTCATTGCTATTTTTTAATATTGGTATTGAATTAGCTCAAATAGCGCTTATTCCAATTCCTTTAATATTAATATATGTTGCTTCAAAGATTAATTATGATAATTATCTACAAATAACAGCAAGTTTATCCATAGGCGGGATGGGTTTTTATTGGTTTATAGACCGCGTAATTGGTATCATTCTCTAATAAATTCTGAATAGTTAAGAAAATGCTTAATTTTTCAAACACAAATGTTCTTCTTTGCGTTACCGGTGGTATAGCTGCATACAAGTCTGCTGAAATTATTCGCTTATTTAAAAAAGATGGAGCGGATGTAAGAGTTGTAATGACAGAATCAGCAAAGGAGTTTATAACTCCTTTAACTCTTCAAGCTGTTTCTGGAAATGAGATACATGATTCGTTATTAGATGTAAAAGCTGAATCTGCAATGGGCCATATAGAATTAGCTAAATGGGCAGATATTATTTTAATTGCTCCTTGTACAGCAGAATCTTTAGCGAAGATAACTCATGGTAGAGCAGACGATTTGATGGGGTCTGTAATTTTAGCTTCAAATGCAACTTCGTACATAGCACCTGCAATGAATACAACTATGTGGCTTGATAAAAGTACCCAAGATAATTTCCAAATACTTGTTTCCAGAGGTATGAGTTTTATTGGTCCAGATGAAGGAGAGCAAGCTTGTGGTGATGTTGGGCCAGGAAGGCTTGTTGAGCCTGAAAAGATAATTGAGTTAATAAAGTCTGATTTACAAAAAGGTCCTTTGTCTGGAAAAACTATAACTATAACTGCTGGTCCAACAAGAGAACAAATAGATCCAGTGAGGTATATATCAAATAATAGCTCAGGAAAAATGGGTTATGCTCTTGCAGAAGCAGCAAAACTTCAGGGCGCAAATGTGAATCTAGTTAGCGGCCCTGTATCGTTAATAGCAAATAGAGGAATAAATTTATTTAAAGTTAATTCTGCTGATGAGATGCTTAATAAGGTGTTTGAATGCATGGAATCATCTGATATTTTCATATCTTGTGCAGCTGTTGCAGATTTCAAACCATCTAATTATTCAGATACAAAAATTAAAAAAGAAGATTCAGAAAATCTTGAAATTAATTTAGAAAAAAATCATGACATTTTGTCTGAGGTGTCTAAACATCATAATTCAGCTTATATTGTTGGATTTGCTGCGGAGACTTCAAATGTAAATGATAATGCAAGCAAAAAATTAAATTCAAAAAACCTTAATATGATTATTTCTAATGACGTATCAGATAAAACTATAGGCTTTGATTCGGATGATAATGAAGTCCATGTTATTACAGAAAATGAAACTATTTTTCTTAAAAAAGATAAAAAAATTAAAATTGCTCGTGAAATATTAAATATAATCGCTCTAAATATTAAATCTTAACTATGTCAGCTCAATCGGATATAAAACAAACTACGTTATCTTCATTAAAAAAGATGAAAGAGGTGGGAGAAAAATTCACCTGCTTAACATCCTATGAATCTACATTGACGTCAAAAATATGTGATGCAGGAGTAGATGTTGTGCTTGTTGGTGATAGTCTTGGTATGGTAATTCAAGGCCATGACAGTACATTGCCTGTAACAATGGATCAGCTGGTTTATCACTTAGAGTGTGTGGTTAAAGGTAATAAAGGTGCTCATATAATGGCGGATATGCCATTTATGAGTTATGCAACTGATGGTATGGGTCTTGAGAACGCAAAAAGGCTTATGCAAGCAGGAGCAAATTCAATAAAAATTGAAGGCGGAGAGTGGATTTCTAAAATGGCATCTATGCTGGCAGATAGAGGAATACCTGTATGTGCTCACATGGGGCTTACACCTCAGGCTATAAATAGAATAGGTGGCAACTTTGTTCAAGGAAGAGATCCGGAAAAACATGAATTGATTATCAATGAAGCTAAATCTCTAGAAGAAGCTGGAGCTTCATTATTGCTTCTTGAATGCGTGCCAGATGGATTAACTAAATTAATCATGAGTGAGATATCAATTCCTGTAATTGGTATTGGCGCTGGATCAGCAACTGACGGTCAGATAATGGTTGTGCATGATTTGCTTGGTATTTCATGCTTAGATAATTTACCAAAATTTGTTAAAAACTTTATGGAAGACTCTAGCTCAATTCAAGAAGCTCTAGCTAATTATGTGAAAGAAGTAAAATCTGGAAATTTTCCAGCAGAAGAACATACTTTTTATTAAGATATATTGAAAATTATAACCGCATGTCAAGAATTTAAAGAATTTAGAAATTCTATTAAATCAATTTCTTTTGTGCCTACAATGGGGAATTTGCATAAAGGTCATATGGCGCTAATTGATAAGGCAAAGTCCTATGATTCCCATGTAAGTGCCTCCATATTTATAAATCCGCTTCAATTTAATGATGCTAGCGATTTTAATAATTATCCTAAATCTTTAGATGATGATATTGGTCTTTTATCTGAACATGGTTGTGATTCTGTATTTATTCCCGACTCTTCAATACTTGAAAATATTAAAGAAATAAAAGCACCTGATACAGCGGCATATCTTTGTGGAATGAATAGGCCGGGTCATTTCGATGGCGTTTTAACTATTGTTAATAAATTATTTGAAATAACCAAACCTACTAGATCATTTTTTGGTAAGAAAGATTTTCAGCAATTAACTCTAATAAAGAATTTTGTTATAGATAACAATCTACCTATAGAAATTATAAGTGTCGACACTGTTAGAGAGCTTAATGGGTTAGCAATGTCATCAAGAAACAATAGACTATCTGAGTCTGATAGAGAAAAGGCCTCTAAACTTTATGAAACTCTTTCTTCAATCAAAGACAATTCAAGTAACTTGTCTAATGAAATTATTAAGAGCCATAAAGATGAGCTAACAAAAAAAGGTTTTGACGTTGATTATTTATCAGTTTGCGACCCGATAAGTTTAAAAGATCTCAAAGACTTTACTTCGAAGCCAATTTTGGTTGCTATTGCAGCATCAATTAGTGGAATTAGGCTCATTGATAATGTATTAATTGACTAGCTATATCCTTTAAATATCCTAAATAATTACTTATACTTCGCATCGTTATGTTAAAAACATTACTCAAATCAAAGCTTCATCGTATCAACGTCACTCAAGTTGAGCTTGACTATGAGGGCTCATGTGCTGTTGACCAAGACTTTTTAGATGCTGCAGGAATGCAAGAATATGAGAGAGTAGATGTCTACAACGTAACAAATGGTGAAAGATTTTCTACTTATTTAATTTTAGCTGAGCCAGGATCAAAAACTTTATCAGTTAATGGAGCAGCAGCGCACAAAGTATCTTTAAATGATATTGTTATAATATGTACGTATGGAGAATTTGATGAAGCTGAATCTGCTAAACACAAACCAACCCTTGTTTATTTCGATAAAGAAAACAATGTAACTGGAATTAAAAATTCTATTCCTCAACAAAAACTTCATTCTGTCTAAAAAGTATTACATTCTCTCCGTTCTATTTTTATCACTAAATACATTTTCTGATACTAAATTAATTATTTTAGGTTCTGGTACACCTAATCCAGATCCTAAAAGATACGGTTCATCTTATGCAGTTGTAGTTAATGAGAGAGCTTATTTAGTTGATTTTGGTCCTGGAGTCATGAGAAGGGCATCTGCAATGTCGCCTTCATATGGGGGACAATTCCCACAAATGGAAATTGCCAATATTGAACATGCATTCCTAACTCATATTCATTCAGATCATTCTGGGGGTTTGGCTGATTTGGTTTTATCGCCTTGGGTTATGGGTAGAGACAAAGAACTTAAATTATTTGGTCCAAAGGGTTTGAAGGATATGGTCACAAATATAACAGAAGCTTACAAATTAGATATTGACTACAGGTTATACGGAACCCAGCCAGCAAACAAGAAAGGTTTTGTATCAATAGTTAAAGAAATAGGGGAAGGGGTCATCTTCAAAGATACAAACGTAACTGTTACTGCTTTTTATAATGCTCATGGTGATTTAAAAGAAAGCTTTGGTTATCTTTTTGAAACAGAGGATAAAAAAATAGTTTTCTCAGGTGATACAGCAATAAGCGATAATTTAAAAAGATATTCTAAAGACGTTGATATTCTTGTTCATGAAGTTTATTCAAGCAAAGGCTTTAAATCAAAGACTGATGATTGGAAAATTTATCATAGAGCGCATCATACCTCATCTATAGATTTGGGCATTTTAGCTAAAGAACTCAACCCAAAAACCTTAGTACCATCGCATATTTTATTTTGGGGAGCATCGGAAAAGTCTATCTTGGATGATATAAGCTCAAATTTTTCAGGCAAAGTTCTATTAGCAAAAGATTTAATGATTATTGAATAGTGGCGCGCCCGGAGAGATTCGAACTCCCGACCCCTTGGTTCGTAGCCAAGTACTCTATCCAGCTGAGCTACGGGCGCTTTTATTAAAGTTTGCGGGCCTCATCAGGAAGCATAACAGGAATACCATCTTTTACAGGGTAGGCTAGTCCAGCTTCTTTAGAAATTAGTTCATTGGCCTCTTTGTCATACTCAAGAGGTTTTTTTGAAACCGGACAAACAAGTATATCCAGTAATTTTTGATCTAATATGGTCATAATTCTGCAGTATACAATAGGATTTATTTAGAATATATATGTGCTATTGTAATCGCTTAAAAATATGCTGATTAAATAATTATGAACCATTTATCTATAAAAGCTTTAGAGGAGTTTCCCTTAATTAATCCAGGTGATAACTTAAGTTCTATTATTTTAGATTCTATCGAGGATAATGATATTACTATTGATAATGGAGATGTGATTCTTCTTGCACAAAAAATTATTTCAAAATCAGAAAATAGATTTAAAAATTTATCAGAAATTAATCCTTCAGAAAAAGCTTTAAAATTAGGAAAGAGCCTAGGTAGAGATCCAGCATTCATACAGCTCATTTTAGATGAATCTAATGAGATATTAAGTACTGAAAAAAATGTAATAATTGTTGAGCATAAACTTGGATACATTAACATCAATGCTGGCATAGATAGATCTAACATTTCAAAAAATAAAGATCTTGTACTTTTGCTGCCGGAGAATCCAAAAAAAAGTGCAAATGATATTCAAACCCAAATAAATACACAGATAGGTAAAGATATTAGTGTAATAATCACTGATTCGATGACCAGACCATATAGATCTGGGGTAACAAATTTTGCAATTGCTAGTTCTAACATTCAGAGTCTTATAGATTTAAAGGGTGAGGAAGATATTTTTGGAAATGCATTGCATGCTACAGAAATTGCCATTGCTGACGAATTAGCTGCTGCTGCTGGATTATTAATGGGCCAAGGCAATGACATGAAGCCTGTAGTCATAATCAAAGGGTTTGATAGATCAAATTATTCCGTTAATAACGCCTATGATTTAATAGTAAACAAAGACGAAGACTTGTATCGTTTCTAGTCCACTTAATAATTTATAATTAAAATATGAAATTCAGCTTAAATTTAAATAAAATTGCTTTATTAAGAAATGCTAGAGGAGAAAATAATCCCTCTTTAGAGGATTATGCTAATCAAGCAATTGATCTTGGTGTTGATGGTCTCACTTTACATCCAAGGCCGGATCACAGACACGCAACAAGCGAAGATGTAATTTTATTGGCTAAAATATGTAAAGAAAGAGATGTAGAGTTCAATATTGAAGGTAATCCATTTTCTGAGCCAGCAAACCCTTTTCAGGGCTATGTAAATTTAGTAAATACATGTCAGCCAGACCAAGCAACCCTTGTTCCAGATCTACCAAATCAGATAACTTCAGATCATGGCTGGGAGAGTGGTGATCATGATAATGATTTAATTAATGTAATAAGTAACTTGAATGATCTTTGTAAAAATACATCGATCAGTTTGTTTGTAGATAATTTAAAAAACAATAATACAAATTTAGACGCTATAGATTACGCACTTAAGGTTGGCGCCAATACTATTGAAATACATACTGGTGAATTTTCAAAGTTAATCGATTTAAATGATTTAACTATTAACACTAAATTAGAAAAATTAATTTATACCGCAAAAGATAAAAATTTAATGGTTAATGCGGGCCATGATTTGAATTTAATTAATTTACCTCATTTAGTAAAAATAGGTGGTGTAAACGAGGTATCTATCGGTCATGCAATTGTAGTTGATGCCTTGAATTATGGCTTTGAAGACACTATAAAGAGGTATATAGAGGTTATTAAGGGACAAACATGACAATAGAAGAAAAATTAAAACAGCAAATTAAAGAGAATGATATTTTAATTTATATGAAGGGAACTCCTTATGAACCTCAATGTGGTTTTTCTGCTCGTACAGTTCAAGCATTAATAGAGTGTGATGCACAGTTTTCATACGTAGACGTGATTGAAAACAATGATGTTAGAACTGCATTACCTTCTGTTTCAGATTGGCCAACTTTTCCCCAGGTATTTATAAAAGGTGAATTAATCGGTGGCGCTGACATAGTAGCCCAAATGCACGCCTCTGGTGACTTGCTAAAAGCTATTCAAGAAGCAACCAGTTAGCTGTATTTATTTATTATTTTACTAAATACTTTAGCAGTAACATTTGAATCGTATGCTGCTGAATGAGCTTCCTTTGAATCATAATCAATATCTAATAACTCACATATTCTAGCCAATACAGTTTGGTTGGTCGCAAGAGCTCCAAGCGTTACGGTATCTAGAACTGAAAATGGATGAAAGGGTGATCTCTTGATACCATTTCGTTCAATTGCAGCATTTAAAAATGAACTATCAAAGTGAGCATTATGACCGACTAAAATTGCTCTTGAACATTCATATTTATTTTTTGTTTGATTAATTATTTTAAATAGTTCTTTTAGGGCAACTTCTTCTTCAACAGCATTTCTTAATGGGTGGTCTAATTTAATTTTAGTAAATTCAAGAGATTCATCTTCAACTATTAGTCCTTGATAGGGTTGTATATGATATCTATGAGTTTCGCCCACAACCAATTGTTCATCTTCTTCTTCAATAAGAGTAATAGCAATTTCAAGGATGGCATTTTTGAGAGGGTTAAATCCACCAGTTTCAAGATCAACAACAACTGGTAAATATTTTCTAAATCTATCTTTAAGCATCAGTCAGATTTGTTTTTAATAAGGTCATTTACAGCATCATCTGTTAATTCATGAATACCCTTTAAATCTTTTTGTGCTATGTGAATTTGCATATTTTTGAGATTCTTAGATTTATCTATATTTCTATTGGTGATTTGAGTATTTATTGTTTTACTAATATTAAGATTTTCATCTGAGAAATTTTTTAATTTAAATCTTTTTTTATCTCTACCAAGAGATTCTTTAAGATCAAAAAAGTATTGAGAAGCATCCCTTGCTTTTTTGATTGATTTGGTCGAAGTAGAGACTATATCTATACAATCTACTGGACAAGGCTCAATGCAAAGCTCACACCCTGTACAAATATCATCAATAACAGAGTGCATCATGTTTGCAGAACCTACAATTGCATCAACAGGGCATGCATCAATGCATTTCTTACAACCAATACATTCTTCCTCAATAATAGAAACTTTTTGCTCCTTAATTGTTGGACCGTATTCAATATCAACTTTCTTAATATTCTTTTTCAAAATAGTGTTGAGATTTTTAAGTGTTTTTTCACCACCTGGCACACATCTGTCATGAGGATCACCATCTACAATGGCTTGAGCATATTGTTTACAACCCGGTGTATCACATCTTCCGCATTGTATTTGAGGTAACTCTTTGTGTATTAAGTTAATTAATTCCAATTTACTTACTTATTAACGCCAAGTTTCTCTTGAAGTTTTGAATTTGAAGTTGTGTATCCAAAGGGAACTCGCTCACCAGGGTATAACCTTTTGTAAGCTTCTTGAACTGCTAGTGTTGTCTCATGAAAACCAGATAAGATTAGATCTAGTTTTCCTGGATAATCATTAATATCTCCTACAGCAAATATACCTTCCACCGATGTTTGAAAATTTTCAGTATTCACAGATATTTTTTTACCATTTAAATCTATATTCCATTCAAGGATTGGACCTAACTTTTTATTTAAACCAAATAGAAACAAAAGCTCATCAGCTTCATAATGTTCTATTTCATTAGTATCAAAGTTTTTCAATGATACGCCTGTTACTTTATCTGAACCTTTAATACTATCAATTAAATATGGTGTAAGAAGCTTTACCTTCCCATCAGCAACCAATTCACGCATTTGTTCTTCTGTATGTTGAGCTCCTCTAAAGGCATCTCTTCTGTGAACCAGTGATAAAGATTTTGCTTTATCAGCTAATTCAACACACCAGTCAAGAGCTGAATCGCCACCGCCAAATATAAAGACATCTTTATTTTCATATGTTGATTTTGAGCGAACAGCATAGGTAACACCCTTATTAATAAATTTATCAGGATCTTCTATATTGGGTGGCCTTCTTGGTTCAAAAGATCCAGCACCAGCTGCTATAAAAATATTTTTTGTAGTTAGTTCAGTCCCTTCATTGGTTTTTACAGACCAGTATTTACCATCTTTATGATTAATCTCAGTTATTTCCTCAACTCTTTCATTAAGTATTAGTTCATAATTAAATGGTTTGATTTGTTCTAACAAAGCATCAACATGCTCTTGTGCAGTCTGAAAGGGCACCCCAGGAATGTCATAGATTGGTTTTTCTGGATAAAGCTCAGCACATTGGCCACCTGGTTTATCAAGATTATCTATAAGGACACAGTTCAAACCAAGCAGCCCTGCTTCAAAAACTGTAAAAAGCCCTACAGGACCAGCGCCAACAACAACAATATCAATTTCTTTAGCCATTACTTAACCCTTAAACCAGGAACAGCTCCAGAATCTGGAGAGATTAAATATATTCCTTTATCATCACTTGAAGCTAAAACCATTCCCTCTGATAAACCGAACTTCATTTGTCTAGGTGCTAGATTACTTACTAATACAACCATTTTATCTATTAATTCATCAGGGCTGTATGCTGCTTTTATCCCAGCAAATACATTTCTTTCACCTAACTCGCCAACATCAAGCTTAAGTTGAAGAAGTTTATCTGCTCCTTCAACAAGAGAGGCATCAATAATCTTTGCGACTCGTAAATCAATTTCTGCAAATTGATCGATATTAATATAGTTATTTTCTTCGGTCATATCTTTTTCCTCAGGAATAATAATAGGGTCTAGTCTTTTTAATAGTGGTTTATATTTATTGATGTCCTTTTCAAGTTTTTTTTCAACATCATTAAAAGATTGGTTAGTTTGATTTAGAAATTTAAAAGCCTCTTGAGTAATCTTTGGGATAATTGGACTTAGATAAATGGTTAAAATATTAAATGCATTAAGAGCTGTTGTAGCAATATAGGCAGCCTCGTCTTTATCTTTTTTCCACGGCGTATTGTCGTTAATATATTTATTGGTAATATCAGCTAAATCCATAATAAGTCTTACAGCTTTAGAGAAATTTCTTCTTTCAAAATGTTCTAATATTGAATCATGCTGACTTGAAACTTTTTGAATTAAATCAAGATCATATGTTTCTGATAGCTTATTGTCATTTTTTGCTATAAAGGATGAGCATCTACTAGCAATATTTAAATATTTACCAACAAGATCTGAATTTATTCTTTGAACATAATCCTCAAAATTAAGATCTATATCTTCAACCTTGTCATTCAATTTTGCAGCAAAATAATATCTTAAGGTTTCAGGATCACAAATTTCTGCAAATTCTTTTGCCATAATTCCTGTACCCTTAGATTTTGACATTTTCTCACCGTTAATAGTCAAGAATCCATGAACATAAATACCATTTGGTACTTTAAAATTTGCAGCACTTAATAGGGCTGGCCAGAACAAGCCATGAAAGTAAGCAATGTCTTTACCAATAAAATGATAAATTTCATAATCAGAGTTTTCTGACCATAAAGCACTCATATCTAATTTGTGTTTTGCAGCCCAATTATCAATAGAGGCTATGTATCCAATCGGAGCATCTAACCATACATAAAAATATTTATTATCTTCACCTGGTATTTCAAAACCAAAATATGGAGCATCACGTGAAATATCCCATTGCTGGAGGTCATCATTCAACCATTCGTTTAACTTATTGGTTATGGGTTTTTGTAAATCGCCTTTTGCAAGAAATTCTTTTAAGGCATTTATTTTTTTAGGCAGGTCAAAAAATAAATGCTCACTTTCTTTATTAATCGGTTTGGTATTTGAAATTACTGATATGGGGTCTTTTATTTCACCAACATCGTATGTAGCACCACATACACTACAGTTGTCACCATGTTGATCTTCAGCGCCACACTTTGGACATGTGCCTTTAACAAATCTATCAGATAAAAACATTGATTCACTTTCATCAAATAATTGATTAATAGTATTTCTTGTAATAAAGCCGTTATCTTTTGCTTTTGAATAGATAAGCTCTGAGTATTTCTTATTTTCCTCTGAGTGAGTTGAATGATAATTTGTAAAGTTTATATCATAAAGTTTATAAGTTTCTTCATGATCTTTTTGGACATCTTTAATAAGTTTTTCTGGAGAAATACCCATTTCTTTTGCTTTAAGCATAACTGGAGTGCCATGAGTATCATCAGCACAAAAGAATAAACACTCGTTACCAGAGTTATTTTGGAATCTTGACCAAATATCTGATTGAACAGCTTCAAGTATATGTCCAAGGTGTAGAGAGGCATTTGCATAAGGCAAAGCCTGAGTAATTATTATTTTTCTGCCTTTAGCTGTAGTTGAGCTCATATATAAGCTGTATTATATGTGAAAAAGCATCTCATATGACCATTAAGAAAATATTTGCTATAGCATCTGCAAAAGGAGGAGTAGGCAAAAGCTCAATAACTGCAGGTATGGCTATAGAGGCAGCTAAGAACTATAAAGTTGGCTTACTGGATGCAGATATTTATGGCCCAAATCAACATCTATTATTTGAAATAGATAACACAAAACCCCAAATTATTAAAAAAAATGATAAGAAGTTATTTAAACCCGTTGAGGCAAGCGGGGTATTAATAAATTCTATGGGACTAATATTGGATTCTGAAAAAGCAGCACTTTGGAGAGGACCCATGTTAAGTGGCGCTATAAAACAATTAATACATTCAACTGATTGGGGCAATCTAGATATATTGTTTGTTGATATGCCTCCAGGAACAGGAGATGCATACCTAACTATTGCATCTGAAATAAAACCTAATCACTCAATATTAGTATCAACGCCAAATAAATTAGCACAACATGATCTTATTAGATCTATTGAGCTATTTAATAAATTAGATATAGATATTCTTGGGTATATTGAAAATAATATTTCAGATAATAAATTTACTAATGATTTTGATTTAATTACAAAATTTAAAATTAAAAAATTAGCAACAATTGATTTTAGTAACGATATTTATAACTTTGATCCTAATAAAACACATATTTCATTTAAAGCTATATCTAGCCTTATCAAATCGCTTGTATAATTAGGAGATGAGAGGTTACCTTTTAATATTTATTTTGTTTAACTACTCACTGTATGCAGAAGATATAAACGACCCCCTTGAAGATATAAATAGAGTTACTTTTGAGTTTAATGAATCTTTGGATCGAAATTTTTTAAAACCTGTTGCCGAAACATATTCAAAAGCACCAATGCCAATTAAAAAAGGCGTTACAAATTTTTTTAATAATTTAGAAGAAGTTGAAACTACTGTTAATCAAGTTTTACAAGGTAAACCTAAGCTTGCTCTTAATGATTTAACTCGTTTTGTAATAAACTCTACAATCGGTCTTGGTGGCTTTATAGATGTTGCAACAAAAATGGGTCTTACAAGGCATGAAGAGGATTTTGATCAAACTTTAGCTTTATGGGGAGTACCATCTGGTCCATATATTATGCTGCCAGCTCTTGGGCCATCCTCTCTTAGAGATACTCTTAGCAGACCATTTTCTTCATTTTTATCTGTGACTTTTCATATGACGGAATCCGATGTCAATATTGCTCTAAAGGGCATTGATGCACTTGAAACAAGAGAGCGCCTTTTAGAAATTGAATCACTTATTTATGGAGATAGATATGATTTTGTAAAAGATTCATATATCCAGTATCTGAACTATGAAGTTAAAGATGGGGTAGATGTTGAGGATGAGTTTTTAGAAGAAATGGACGACTTTTTAATAGATCAATAAATCTTCCAATTCTTTTCTATGATGACCAAGAGATTCTTTTTTTATTACTTCTAAAATCTTAATCCTAAAAGTTTTTGCAAATTTATCACCCCTTGATAGGCCAAAAAGGTGTTTCATCATTCTTGATAAGTCATGACCTTCTTGAAGTTTATCTTCAACATAATCTAAATACTGATTAAGAATAGATTTTTTAGAATTTACATTTGATTCAATACCATATAGTTCTGTATCAATGTCTTTAATTAAAAAGGGGTTTTCATATGCTGCTCTTCCAATCATTACTCCATCAACATATTTAAGATGATTTTTGCATTCATCTATAGTTTTAATACCGCCATTAATAGTAATATTTAGATTAGGAAAATCTTTTTTTAATTGATAAACATAATCGTATTTAAGCGGGGGAATATGTCTATTTTGTCTTGGACTCAGCCCTTTCAAAATACCATTTCGTGCATGAATGATAAAATGCTTAATCCCAGCATCTTGAACAATATTTACAAAATTATATAAAAATTCATAACCTTCATGATGGTCAACTCCAAGTCTGCACTTTATAGTTACTGGAACCTTAACATTTGTTTGCATTGCATTTAAACACTCTGCTACGTGGTCTGGCTCAAGCATTAAACAAGCACCAAATCTACCTTTTTGAACTCTATCAGATGGACAGCCAACATTTAAATTGATCTCATCGTAACCATAATCCTCAGCTATTTTTGCAGATTTAACCAAATCCCCAACATCAGAACCTCCAAGCTGAATTGCAACAGGATGCTCCTCTTTATTGAACTCTAGTTGATGGAAACATTTGCCATAAAGAATGGCTCCGGTTGTAACCATTTCAGTATATAAAAAGACTTTTTTAGAGATTAATCTAAGAAGATATCTGTCATGCATATCTGTGTATTGCATCATCGGAGCAATAGATGCCTTATGCATGTTTGAATAAGACATTCTTACAATAGATATACGATAGATAAGAATCCTACAATTGATAAAACAATTGTGTAAGGAAGAGCCATCATAACCATTCTTAAATAAGATAAATTAATCAATGGTGCAAGTGAAGAAGTTAACAAGAATAAAAAAGCAGCCTGTCCATTTGGAGTCGCAATACTTGGAATATTTGTTCCTGTATTAATTGACACAGCTAATAAATCAAACTGTTCTCTGCTAATAACACCGCTATCAAGGGCTGCTTTAACCTCATTAATATAAATTGTAGCAACAAAAACATTATCGCTTATTGCTGATAAAAAGCCGTTAGCAACAAAAAATAATGGAGGTTGAACATCTAAAGGTTGTGCTAAAACATAACTTATAACAGGTAAAAATAGTTGCTGGTCATTTATTACACTTACTATTGCAAAGAAAACTGCGAGAAGGGCTGTAAATGGCAGTGCTTCGTGAAAAGCTTCACCAAGATGATGTTCTTCTGTAATACCTTTAAATGCAGTTAACAAAATTATTACAGCAAGACCAATTAGTCCAACAGCGGCAACATGAAATGCCAATGCAAATACTAAAAATACAGCAACACAGGTTTCTATAACTAGTTCTGCTTTATGCTGAAGCGTTGTATTTTGAGTTTCATATACATCAAAGTCATTAAATATATTTCTTACACTCTCTGGCAATTGATTACCAAAACCAGCAATAGAAAATCTTTCTACTAAAAAGCAGGTTAAAAGACCGGCTATAAATACAGGCATAGTTACTGGTGCCATTCGAATAACGAATTCAATAAATTCCCATCCAGCAACTTTTGCAATTAATAAATTCTGAGGTTCACCGACAATTGTACAGACTCCTCCAAGAGCGGTACCTACAGCTCCATGCATAACCAAGTCTCTTAAGAACGCTTTAAAAGACTCAAGATCTTCAGCACCAATATCTGATAATGATGAGTCATCATTATAGTTATGATCTTTATTACTAAAATCCTTACCCGATGAAACTGTATGATAGACCCTATAAAAACCAATTGTTACACCAATAAGTACTGCAGTAACAGTTAAAGCATCCAAGAATGCAGATAAGATAGCTGCAGCAAAACAGAACATCAAAGATAAACTTATCTTAGATTTAACTTTTAATAACAGTTTGGTAAATATAGTTAGCATCAAATTTTTCATAAAATAGATGCCAGCGACCATAAAAATTAATAATAAAATTACTTCAAGATTATGCTCAATTTCATAATAGATACCTTTTGTTGTTGTAAGTCCTAGAACTATAGCTTCAATAGCAAGTAACCCTCCTGGTTGAAGGGGATAGCACTTGAGTGCTAATGCTAGAGTGAATATGAATTCAAGTAAAAACATCCAACCAACTATAAAATTGCCATTCATTCCAATTGAATTAAAAAGCACTAAGGCTATTGGATTAATTATTAAGAAAGCTACAATAGTCTGCTTGTACCAAATTGGTGAGTTACCTAGAAAAAGTTTTTGTATTTCGCTAATCATGTAAGTATTTTAATTTATTATTAATTATGCATTTTAAAAGATTTTTAGACATTAAGCCTGAAATTTCAAATCTATTTATTATTTTTATAAATAATAAGGTTTTATATGATTTAAATGATAAAACATTTCTTTTAAATTCATCATTCTTAAATTTTACCAATTTTGAATTTAAAAAAATTGGCATTGCTCAAGATAATAATATAAACATCTATGCTGCTGATTTATCAAATGAATCCTTTAGTCTTTCAAATCAAGGTTATCAATCCTTAGTGGAATATGACCTACGATATTTAATGACAATATTATCTGAAAAAGATTTAGGGCTTGTAGGCAGGGCAAATCAGTTACTTCATTATCTAAACAGTAGTAAGCATTGTGGTTATTGCGGTTCAGTTATGGAATTTGATCCAACTGAAGAGGCCATGTTTTGCAAATGCAATAATTTAATGATTTATCCAAAAATATCACCATGTGTCTTAGCTTTAATTAAAAAAGATAATCAAATTCTATTAGCAAGAAATGCTCTTTTTCCAGATGGTCTCTATAGTGCATTAGCTGGATTTATAGAGGTTTCTGAAACTGCAGAAGAAACAGTGATTCGTGAAGTTTTTGAAGAAGTTTCCCTTAGGGTTAATAACATTAATTACTATGCAAGTCAGGCATGGCCTTTTCCAAGCCAACTAATGCTCGCATACACATGCGATTATGAATCAGGCGACATCAAAGTAGATGGTAATGAAATTGTTGATGCAAAATGGTTTGATATAGACAACTTGCCTAATATACCTCCTAATTCAACACTTTCTGGACGATTGATTAATTCTTGTATCTCGGATCGTTAGCAGCTCTAGTAGGTATCTCTTTTTTAACCTTTGGCTCTTTTATAATTTCTTTAATGGCAGGTTCTTTTTTTGATGGAGCTTTATCCATTTCTTTTTTAAACGGTTTTGGCTTGTTAGATTGTTCTTTATTCACCTTTTCTTTTTTAGGCGCCTTGTCCTTAGGCTTCGCATCAATGTTTTTTCTCTTATCTAGAGTTTTGTTGTTACCAGAATCAGTTTTTAATTTGTTGGGCTCCTTTTTCTTTTGTGGAGTCTTTTTTGGTTTGCTTGAAACATTTTTTTTATTAACGTTTCTTGGCTGATTTTGTTTTAGCTTATTACCACTAGTAGGTTTTCTTTTTCTATTCTGATTACTTCTTTTAGGTTTGGCTTTAGTTTTAGGCTTATCCTCTGCATCAATACCCGCAATACTTTTAATCCAAGACACCAATCCATCTTTTTTCTTTTTAGGCATTTTTGGTGGCTTAATACCATCAACTACAGGTTTCATCATCTTAGATTGATTTTTATCATCTCTCCAGCTTGTATCTGGTTCAGGACTTTTGGGTGTTAAGTCATACGAATCAACATTTTTAATATCAGAGGCTTTAACTCTAACTACTTTGTAGTATGGTCTTGATTTATATGGATCAGCTATTATAAGAACTCTAATATTATTTGTTTTTTCAATATTAATAATATCGTTTCTCTTTTCGTTCAATAAATAACTTGCTACATCTGAAGGGACATATACCTGAATTTCACCAGTATTATCTTTTGCTGAATCCTCTCCAATTATTCTTAAGATTGACTGACCAAGCGACCTTGGACCTCTCACTAATACATGTTCAATATCATATGATTCATTTAATGAGGGTCTTAGTCTTTGTCTTGATACCTCTAATAGACCAAATTTAGAAATACCTGAAATTTGAACCCTTGCTCTATCAGAGTAAACAGCTTTTCTAAAAGCAGCTTCTACTTTTTCTTGATGAGATTGATCTAACATATCAATAAAATCTATAACCACCAATCCACCAACATCTCTTAATCTAAGCTGTCTTGCAATTTCTTTTGCCGCTTCAAGGTTCGTTTTGTATGCTGTATCTTCGATATCCTTTCCTTTAGTTGATCTTGCAGAGTTAACATCTACAGCCGTCATAGCTTCAGTTGGATCAATTACAATCGAACCTCCTGATGATAAAGATATTTCTCTTTGGAAAGCTAATTCAATTTGTGATTCAATTTGGTATCTATTAAATAATGGTATTTCTTCTTCATACAGCATAACCTTATCTGCATGATCTGGAAGCACAGCATCTATAAATTCTTTTGCTTCATTAAAAGTGTTTTTGTCATCTATTAAAATCTCTTCGATGTCATCTTTAAAATAATCTTTTACAACCCTTACTATTAATTTGTCGTCTCTATAAATTAGTGCAGGACTTTCTGTATTAGGAATATTGTTATTAATTTCATCCCATAGAGCTAATAAATAGGCTAAATCTAAGCTTAGTTCCTCACTAGTTCTTCCAAGTCCATTTGTTCTTACAATGACACTCATATTGTCAGGAATATTTATTGAGTCTAGAGCTTGTTTAATTTGATCTCTTTCTTCACCACTTATTCTTCTCGATATACCACCTGATCTTGATGAGTTGGGAATTAAGACAAGAAATCTTCCAGCAAGACCTATTTGAGTTGTTAGAGCAGCTCCTTTGGTTCCTCTTTCTTCTTTTGTAACTTGTACTACAATTTCTTGACCTTCTTTAAGTGTACATTCAGTTTTGCCATTTGTTTTTTTATAATACTCACTTGATAGATCTTTTAATGGCAAGAAGCCATGTCTTTCCGATCCAAAATTAACAAATGCAGCATCTAAACTGGATTCTATACGTGAAACTGTAGCTTTAAAAATGCTTCCTTTTAAAAGGACTTTATCCGGTGATTCTGTATCAAAATCATATAATTTAGCACCATCAACTAGTGCTACGCGCAATTCATCACCATAAGATGAATTAATAAGTATTCTTTTCATATTATTCTCCCTAAATATAGGAAGATAATGCAGCAGTGTGCTTAGTTAAGCTTCTATCAGTAAGTCTTATCTTCAGTGCTTACATGATTAACCCTGTTAGGGGTTGTTATTAAACTGTTGTATATATCTTTCTTTTTTAATATAAATATCTAGTTTATCTAGTTATTTAAACGTATATCCTATAGATTTGTCTTATGTCTGTCAAAATATTAGAAGTAAACCAAGATAATAATGGAAGGAGACTAGATAATTATCTAATTTCAATCTTTAAAAATATTCCTAAATCTAAAATTTACAATATTATTAGAAAAGGAGAGGTAAGAATTAATTCTGGACGAGTCAAACCTCATAAAAAAATCAAAACTGGTGATCAAATTAGAATTCCACCATATCTAGATAACATAGATAAAACTATTATAGTTATAAACCCTAAATTACATTCTGAAATTAAAGATAATATTGTTTTTGAGAATAATAATTTTTTAATAATTAATAAACCCTATGGAATTTCAGTTCATTCTGGTAGTAAAAATAGTTTTGGCATTATTGATATAGCAAGGGATATTTATGGTAGTTCAATTGATTTATGTCACAGAATAGATAAAGAAACTTCAGGTTGTCTTGTTTTGTCAAAAAATAAGCAATCAAACAAATGGTTTAATAATCAACTAGTTAAAAATAAAGTTAAAAAAAAGTATGTAGCTATTATTAAAGGTCATTTAAAGAAAACAATAAAAGTTAATACATTGATCGATAAACATTTCATTAATCAAAGCAAATCTTTTGTGAATGCTGATAATGGCAAAGAGGCAACATCAACATTTAAATTAAAAAAACTATTAAATTCTGTATGTTTTGTAGAAATAGATATTTTTACAGGAAGAACTCATCAGATTAGAGTTCAAAGCAGTCACATAGGACATCCAATACTAAATGATGCTAAATATGGCGATAAAAATTTTAATAGGACGATATCACCTAAAAAAATCAAAAGAATGGCACTTCACTCATCAGAAATAAGGTTTGTCGACCAAGATGGAATAAAGATTCACGCTAAGTCTGAAATTGATGAAGCTTTCACAATGCTCTTAGATACATTAAAGTAAATATATCTACCAATAATCCTATAATTTTGATAGGATACGTTTTTTTTAAAGGGTAACTATGGCAGTTCAAAAAAGTAAAGTAACAAGATCTAGAAGAGGGCAGAGAAGATCTCATGACTCTCTTAAAGCGTCAACTCTATCTATTGATCCGGTTTCTGGTGAAAAACATGCTCGTCATCAAATGACCAAAGATGGTTTTTACAAGGGTAGACTTGTTAAAGATTTAAGAAAAGTTGAAAAAGAGGAATCAGAAGAAACCTCTGTCTAAATAGATAATGCCAAGGCATATAAGTCTAATTTTTCCAGGTCAAGGTTCACAATCCATCGGCATGCTCAATTCTTTTTCAGAAGATGAGCTTGATAATATTACTAAAATATCTAAAGAAGTTTTAGATACTGACATAGTTGACTGCATTAAAAATGGTCCAGAAGAAGATCTTAACAAAACATCAATAACTCAACCGGCATTATTAATTGCCTCCTATTTATATTACAAAAAATTTCTTGATCTTTTTAATATAACTCCAAATTTATTAGCAGGACACTCATTGGGTGAGTATTCTGCATTACTTGCCTCAAATTCAATTAAAATTGATGATGCCATTTCACTTGTACATAAAAGAGGTAAGTGCATGGAAAACTCACAAAAGGGCTCAATGTTTGCAATCCTAAATTTAGGCCTTAATGAAATAAACCAAATCTGTAAGGCTGTTGAAGAGGAAACTAATCAAGTTATCAGTCCTGCCAATATAAACTCACCAAATCAAGTAGTAATAGCAGGCACTTATCAGGCAGCAACAATTGCTGCTAATAAATGCAAAGAAGCTGGAGCAAAAAGGTGTATACAGTTAAAAGTAAGTGTAGCTTCACATTGCAATTTGATGGATGAAGCTGCTAGCATCTTTAAAAAAGAATTAGACGAACATACATTTAATAAACCTGAGATTTCAATAATACATAATGTTGATGCAAAAATTGAAGAAGATATTACTAATATACCCAAAAAACTTTTAGAGCAACTGACCTTACCGGTGCAATGGAATAAAACAATGGAATATATCAAGACTTTTGACGGAGTTGTAATTGAGTGTGGTCCTGGAAAGGTTTTATCTGGACTTGCAAAAACGAATGGACTAGATAATATCTTATCAATGTCTTCAGAAACTTTTGAGGATGATCTTAAAGGATTATTATGAACAAAGAAGTTGTCTTTATATCCGGTGCATCAAGAGGAATTGGTACAGCTATTGCTGAAAGTTTTGCGCAATTAGGACATACAGTAATTGGAACTTCTAGAAGTGAATTTAAATTTAAAAGCAAATTAGATAATTTAATACCACTCGCATTAGACATAGCAGATAGGAATTCAATAAATAACTGTGCCGAATACCTAAAAGATAATAATTTAAAGCCTAGTATATTAATTAATAATGCAGGTATTACTTCTGATCAACTCTTCCTAAGAATGAAAGACGAAGAATGGGATGATGTAATTGCAACTAATTTAACTGGAACTTTTAATCTTACTAAAGCTTTAATTAAAAATATGATTAAAAATAGATACGGAAGAATTATTAATATATCTTCTGTATCTGGGTTGATGGGTAATCCTGGTCAAGTCAATTATTCATCAGCTAAAGCGGGTTTGAGTGGCTTCACAAAATCACTTGCTAAAGAAGTTGGCTCAAGAGGCATTACAGTAAATTCAGTTGCACCAGGTTTTATAGAGACAGATATGACCGCATATCTTGACGATAATGCTAAAACTAAACTCATTGAAGATATACCTTTAAAAAGGTTGGGTTCAGCTCAAGATATTTCAGATTTAGTTATTTTTCTATCAAGCGATGATGCTTCATATATAACAGGCCAAACTATCTCTGTTGATGGCGGCCTTTTTATGTACTAAAACCACTTACTCAAATAAATGTGCATCTTTTAATAAATAGATGTAAAATAGCGACGTTTTTACCTTGGAGTATTTATGAGTATTGAAGACAGAGTTAAAAAAATTGTTAGTGATCAGTTAGGTACATCATTAGATGACATCCAAAGTGATTCTTCTTTTGTTGATGATCTTGGAGCTGATTCATTAGATACAGTAGAGCTAGTTATGGCCCTTGAGGAAGAGTTTGATCTTGAAATTGCTGATGAAGATGCAGAAAAAATTTCAACTGTTAATGACGCTGTAGAATATATTAATTCAAATTCTTAAATTATTTAGAATTAATATTTAGTTATATACATAACTAACAATCAAATATATTTAAAACGAGATTCTATTTAATTGGAATCTCGTTTTTTTATGAGTTATAAATATACAATGCTATTTTTAAGAACAATATTTATCGTTTCTATAGTATGGTTATCTTTTTTTGGACCTTACAAGGCATTCTTAAGTTCTAATCCTATTCTGAATAAAAACTTGATTGATGTTTATGAGGGTTCATCAATGTATGCTGTTCTCGACAATCTAAAATTAAGCTCTTCAATAAATAAGTTATTTTTTAGGATTTATTTATATACAAACTCGATTAAATCTTTTCAAGCCGGTGAATATAATATTGAAAATAAAGACTTTAAAGAAATAATAGATCTTTTAGTAAAAGGTAAAACATATACCCATTCTTTAACAATAATTGAAGGAATGAATGTTTATGATATTGAAAAAGAGCTTGAAAACAGTTTTTTGATTAATGACTGTAGTTTATTGATATGCATAAAAACAAATTATCCTTTTAAAGAAGGAGTTTTATATCCTGATACATATTTTTACAAGAAAGGTATGAAGGCCTCTGATCTGTTAAATAAAAGCCATAAGAAACTCGATGATTTATTAAATACAATATGGATGAAGAGACCTGATAATGATATTTTAAAAAATAAATACCAAGCTTTGATATTAGCATCAATTATAGAGAAAGAAGCAGGGAATCACTCTGAAAAACCAGACATAGCAGGCGTTTTTTTAAAAAGAATAAGTATTGGTATGAAGCTTCAAGCTGATCCGACAATTATATATGGATTGCTTCCAAATTTTGATGGAGATATTCGAAAATCTGATATCCTTGATAAGAATAATATATACAATACATATATGATTAAGGGACTACCACCAACTCCTATTTCTATGTCTTCAATGAGTTCAATTGAAGCTGCAATTTTATCAACACCAGGTGAATATCTCTTTTTTGTAGCAAACTCTCCTAGCTCTCACTATTTTTCAAGAACATATGACGAACATTTGGATATGATTAAAAAGGTTGGACTGGATAAATGAAAATAATTAGTTTCGAGGGTGTTGAAGGTGTTGGAAAGTCTACTCAAATAACAATGTTAGATACCTATTTAGAATCCAAGGGTCTTTCTACCGAAGTTCTTAGAGAGCCTGGTTCAACCCAGGTTGGCGAAAATATTAGAGAGATTTTATTAAATACATCTGCTGACTTATCTAATGAATCTGAGTTATTGCTTATGTTTGCTGCTAGGGCACAATTAATCAGTGAGAAAATAAATTATTCAGATAAAGATATAATTTTATTTGATAGATTCTACGATGCATCTCTAGCTTATCAAGGGTTTGGAAGAGGCTTATCTCAAGAAATCATCAATAGCCTAATAACTTTTACTAAATGTCCTGTACCTGATATTACTTTTTTGCTTGATATTGAAGTAGAGGAAGGTTTTAAGAGAAAGCTTAATGATAAAAAAGATAGAATTGAATCATCTGGTATAGCCTTTTTTGAAAAAGTTAGATCTGGTTATTTAGATCTTAGTCAAAATGAACCTAATAGAATTAAAGTACTAGATGCTAAAAAATCTATTGATGAATTGCACAAAGACATAATCTCGTTTGTTGATATTATTCTATGAATATAGAAAAGTACGATTGGTTAAATGATATTTATAACCAAATAAATTTTAATAATTTACCCCATGGCATTATTATTAACGGTCCATCTGGTATAGGAAAAAAAATATTAGCAAGGGAAATATCACAAAAAATAATTGCAAATTTTAATGAAGGCTTGGATCCCCAAAATCAATCATTATTTAATTCAGATCACCATCCTGATTTCTATCTTCTAGATAGAGAAAAAATTTACTTAAAAGATATTATTAAGCAAAAACAAGAATCTAAGTACTGGGATGATGAAAAAGGATATAAAGATGTAGTTTCCTTTCTAACACTAACTCCATCAATATCAAAAAATAAAGTTGTTTGTATTATGAATGCTGACAGCATGAATGAAGAATCCCAAAATGCGCTTCTTAAGTCCTTAGAAGAGCCAGCTTCATATTCATATATTATTATGACGACTAGTAGACCTAAGTCATTAAAACAAACTATTTATAGCAGATGTCAAGTTTTCAATATACCGCATATATCAGCATATAAAATTGATGAATGGTTAATTAAACATGGAATTACTGATTATTCATCAACTGATTTTCCAAGTTATGCAATGCCATTAAATATAGTTGATGATATCCAGAGCGATAAACATAATTCATATAAAGAATTTATTTCTATTATTAATCAATTTTTAAATTTAAAAATTGATCAAGGACAAGCAATAAAATATATTAATGATTTAGATATGAACTTTATTTCAAAGATAAACTATCTAGTAGAGTTCTTAAAAATACTTTTAAAGTCAAAATTAACAAATGAAAGTTTAAGCGGCACATATGAAAGTTTTAATTCCAAAAAATTTAGTAATTTAAAAATTTCAAATATTATTGTTGAACTCAATGACTTACGTCATGATTTTTATAACGTCTCATCAATAAATGAGACGCATGTTTTAAATTATTTTTGTAGTGAATTAAAACAATCTATCCGACAGCAATAGTGCCTCCATCAATAACTATTGTTTGCCCATTAATATAGTTACCTGCCTTTGAAGACAGCATTATAGCTGCACCTGCTATCTCATCTGGATCACCAATTCTTTTCATAGGGTTGGTGTGTAACACTGCTTTCAAAATATCAGGATTTTCCCAAAGTCCTTTTGCAAAATCAGTTTTAATTAAGCCAGGAGCTATAGAATTAGCTCTAATATTTTTATGACCAAATTCAGCTGCTATATTCTTAACAATCATAACATCAGCTGCCTTGCTAATATTATAAGCACCCAACATTGGACTGCCTTTGATTGCAGCAATACTTGAGATTATTATTATCGACCCATCTTCTTTCTCTATCATGCTTGGAAGACATAAGTTACATAAGAGTTGATTGGACCTAATATTGTTGTGCATAACTTTATCAAACTGCTCAATGCTCATATCAAGCATGGATCCCATAAAAGTATTTGTTGCAGCATTACAGATCAAAGTATCAATACTTCCCAGAGTATCAATGGTTTTATCTACAAGATTTTTTAATTGATCATCATCGGCTATATTACAGGCTATCGGAAAAGCAACCTCTTCACCAATATCATCATTTATCTCTTTAGCAGTAGCTTCACAAGCATCTAGTTTCCTTGATGATATAATTACTTTAGCACCCATAAGTGCAGATTGGTGAGCTATAGACTTTCCAATACCTTTAGAACTGCCGGTTATTAAAATTGATTTATCTTTAAGGCTAAATAATGACATTTTGATTATAATAAATTAACAATAAAGGAATAATATCATGATGATTGAAATATACGGAAAAACCTTCTGCCCATACTGTGATAAAGCAAAAGCTTTGTGCGAAAGAGAAGGGTTTGAATATTCTTATAAAGAATTAGATAAAGATTTTACTAGAGAAGAATTCTTTAATATTTTTCCTACAGCAAGAACATTTCCTCAGATAAAAATAGATGGTAATGATATTGGTGGTTATACAGAGCTAGAGGCTTGGTGGCAAAATAAGGAATAAATTATGGATCAATTTAATGAATTTTTAATATTACTTGATAGTAATTTAAGTGGATCGTGGTGGTTCCCAATTTTATTAGTTGGAACTGGAATATTTTTTACCATATATCTTGGTTTTCCTCAATTTAGGTTTTTTGGAAAAGCTTGGCATTTAGTTTCAGGAAAAAATAAAAAAACAGATTCTGATGGTGAAACAACAGCTTTTGAGGCACTTACAACAGCTATGTCTGGAGCAGTAGGCACTGGTAATATTGGAGGTGTGGCTTTGGCTATTTGGACAGGTGGCCCTGCTGCAATATTTTGGATGTGGATAACAGCAATATTTGGCATGACAACTAAATTCGTTGAAGTAACAATGGGTCATAAATATAGAACAAAATTAGCTGATGGTAGTATTTCTGGAGGCCCTATGTATTACATAGAAAGCGCCTTAAACATGAAATGGGCTGGAATTCTCTTTGCATTTTTAATGATGATTACAGCAATTGGCTCGGGAAATATGCCGCAAATCAATAATATAGCTCTAGTAATGAATACTGAATTTTCAGTACCAAAATTATTTACAGGATTATTTTTAGGCATTTTATTATGGATAATTATTATTGGAGGCATAAAAAGAATCGCATCTGTCGCTAGCAAAATAATTCCAATAATGGGTTTGATATATTTTGGTGGTGCTTTAATTATTCTCACAGAGAATTACCAAAATATTATCCCTTCATTTAATGCTATTTTTTCTCAAGTATTTACAGGTTCTGCTGCAGTGGGTGGTTTTCTAGGAGCAAGCTTTGCTATGAGCTTGAAATATGGTGTTGCCAGGGGATTGTATTCAAATGAAGCAGGCCAGGGCTCATCACCAATTGCTCATGCATCATCAAAAAATAAATCAATAGATCAGGGGGTTGTATCAATATTAGAACCATTCATTGATACTATTGTGGTGTGTAGTGTTACAGCTTTGGTTATCTTATCAAGCGGAGTTTGGACACAGAAATTCGATACAACATTTGCTAAAACCGATATGGTTATTCTTGATGGGATATATTCTGATGAAAAGAATACTGATGGTTCATATATCTACCCTGACCATATAAATGAATTAACAAGTTATGTTCAATCACTAGACTCAAATGTAAAAGAATATTCAGGAACCATTTATATTGAAGATGGAATGATAACAGATTCTGACATAACAGTTCTTCATTCTAGATCAATTGCTGAAGACATAAAGGTTATAAATAATGATAAAAACTTATATTCAGGAACTCTAAATATTGTTGGAGGAAAAATATCTGAGCCAGTTATATTAGAGGGCAAATCATTAGTTAGCTCTGCCGAATTAACTGCAAAAGCATTCTCTCAAGGTGTTTTTGGAGAGTATGGTGGTAAATTAGTTGCAATAGCACTTCTGTTGTTTGCTTTTTCTACAGCAATAACATGGTGTTATTACGGAGATAGATCAACCGCATATATCTTTGGTGAAAGAGGTGTATTTTGGTACAGAAACTTTTATGTCTTGTGTTTTATATTAGCAGCTGTAATTGATACAACAATTGTATGGAATATCGCATACGTTGTAGTTGCTTTAGTATCAATACCAAACTTGATTGCATTATTTGTTCTTAGGAATGAAATGAAAGATTTAACTAATGAATTTATAAAAGAAAACTAATATAATTTGATTTTTAAATTTTCCTTTTTCGTAATGAACTATAAATACTTTCTTAACTTTTTGTTAATAGTTACGCTTATTTCTTGTGGTGGAGGAGGAGGCGGTGGTTCTTCAGATCCTGAACCGCCATCGATTTTCAATCCTGTTATAAATACTTTTACAAGTTCTTCATCATCAATCACTTCAGGTAATTCTATTGATTTATCATGGACTACTACCAATGCTATTTCATGCTCTGGTTCTGGAGATTGGGATGGAGCAAAAGCAACTGGTTCTGGTAGTGAAACATTAACTTTAACAGATGTAAAAACTTATACTTTTACACTAACCTGCAGAGGAGAAAGTTCGCAAAACACAGTATCTAAGTCTGTAACAGTTGAAGTTACAGAATCAAATGGCTCATCAACAAATATTTATTCTGAGGATAAAGCAACTTACTGCGCTACTCCAAGCAATGATTCATCATCTTACTGGCTTGAAGAATTTACATCTAATATTCTTGATGAAAATATATTTACATATCAAGAATCTAATGGGTTCTGTGCTACACCTGGATGCCCAAATGGAGATTCAGATTTTGTTCAGGGCTGGGGGAATAACGAAGCTCAATACTACACCAGCTGCAGAGATGGGTATTCAAAAAATTGTAATTCTGAAACAAATACTACAGAAAATGCTTTTATTGAAAATGGATTTTTGAAGATTCAACCAATTTATAACAGTTCAAGTCCATTCGAAGATCCTTATTGTGATGATAAGTCATGCTCATACACATGGGACTATACTTCTGCGAGAATAATGACTTCGGGTAAAAAAGTGATGTCACCAGGAACTGAAATTACTGTATGCTTTAAGCACCCAGAAGGTATGGGTCATTGGCCTGCGATATGGATGTTACCTCAGGGATTTGTAGAAGGCCAAAAAAAATGGCCTCAAGATGGTGAAAATGATCTTGTTGAACACATGCAAAACCATCAAGCTTACGAGACACAATCTACAATACACTTTGGGTCAACTGGTACTTCTAGAAATATCTGGCAAATTGAATCTGTACCAGCAAATGTTGACTTTTTTGATAAATTTCATTCTGTCACAATGAGATGGCAAACAGACAAAATTGAATATTTTTTAGATACTCAAACCCAACCTTACTTTACTATTGTTAAAGATGATAGATCTGAATTTAATAATGACTATTGGCCATTTAATGAGGATTTTTACTTAATATTAAATGTAGCTTCAGGAGGGAATGGCGGAGGAAGTCCAGATACTTCAAAGTTCTGTCAAGATGCTGAATGTTCAAACTTTGAAGACAAAGATAGGGGTAGATTTTTGATAGATTATATTGAAATTAAATCTATTGATTAGAAGTTCTATTTTTTAATTCTAGAAAGACATCTTCCATGGAATAATTCTGGTTTTTAAGAAGAACCATTAGGTGGAATAATAAATCTGCTGATTCATCAATCAATCTTCCGTCATTTGTAACTGCAGCTATTGATGTTTCACCTGCTTCTTCTGTAACTTTTTTAGCGATTTCTTTAACGCCTTTTTCTAGCAAAGATGCGACATATGAATTTTCTGAAGACTTATCTTTTCTTTCATCAATAACAGCTTCTAGTTCTGAAATTATTGAAAAAGAATGTTTTTTCTCTGATTTGAAGCATGAATAATTTTCTAGATGGCATGTTGGTCCTAATTGCTCTGCTTTAATCAGCAAAGCATCTTTATCACAATCAAATTCGATTGATTTTAGTAATAATTTATTTCCTGATGTTTCTCCTTTAGTCCAAAGCCTCTGTTTTGACCTGCTAAAAAATGTAACTTCTTCGGTTTTAAGTGTGTGTTGTAGCGAATCTTTATTCATATATCCAAGCATTAAAACATTAAAAGATATCGAATCTTGAATTATTGCTGGAATTAAACCTCTGTCATCATAGCTTAAATTTTCTATATCCATTTTTAGTACCTTATGTTTATTGAATTTTTTCTTAAAAAGTCTTTAAGTTCATTTATTTTAATTAAGTCTTTATGAAATACACTTGCAGCAAGAGCCCCACTAGATTCAGTCTTGGTGAGTACATCTTTAAAGTGACCTTTTGTTCCCGCTCCACCAGATGCTATCAATGGAACGTCACAATTTTTTAACATAATATTTAACTGATTGATATCATACCCATCTCTAACACCATCTTTATTCATGCAATTTAAAACGATTTCTCCCGCACCAAGATTTTGGACTTGATCTATCCATGCTTTAGTTTCTATTTGTGTATTTTTTATTGTTTTTTCATCTCCAGTATTTGAATAGACAATATATTTGTTATCTATATATTTAGAATCAATACCTACAACAACGCATTGATTTCCAAACTCATTTGCTAGCTCTTGTATTAAATTAGGGTTTGCTAGAGCTGGAGAATTTATTGAAATTTTATCTGCGCCATTGTTTAGAATATCTCTGGCATCTTTAAGATTTTTAATTCCACCTGCAACACAAAAAGGAATATTAATAAGTTCTGCAATCTGTTTTACCCATTCTTTAGAAACAATACCATCATAAGTACTTGCACCAATGTCATAAAAAACTAACTCATCAGCACCTTCTTCATTATATTTACTTGCCAAATCTAAAATCGATCCAACAATCTCATGATTTTTAAATTTTATACCTTTAACTACATATCCATTTTTAACATCTAAACATGGAATAATTCTTTTAGTTAACATTTAGCAAATCCCCAAGCGATATTTTATTTTCATATATAGCCTTACCTACAACGCATTCATTACATGATATTGATTTTAGGTTGTAAATATCATTGATAGATCCAATGCCACCAGATGCTATTAAGTTTATATTTTTATAATTTAATAGATTTTTATATATATTAAGATTTGGACCTTGAAGTGTTCCATCAACAGAAATATCAGTAGCTAATATATTTTTAATCCATGGGTTTTCATTAATATAGTCAAACAAATTTATATTTGTATTATTTGTCCATCCATCTACTGAAAGAAGAGGGGAGTTTTTAATAATATTAAAGTCCAATCCAAATATAATATTTTCAACATTAATATTTTCTTTTAGATCATTTCTAAATTTAATATCTTTAACAGCTGCTGTACCTACAATAATTCTTTTTACATTGTTAGATATAAGATCTTTCGCTTTATCAATCGTTCTTATACCGCCACCTACTTGGATTTCTAAATCTTCAATATTTGCAATATCTTTAATAATTTTTAGGTTTTCATTGCCACCAGTTTTAGCAGCATTTAAATCAACTATATGAATAGTTTTAAAGCCTGCTTTTTTAAATATATTTACCTGTCTTAACGGATCATTATTATATTCAGTAACCTGAGAATAATTTCCCTTTAGCAACCTAACACATTTACCATTTAAGATATCAATAGCAGGAATTATTTTCATATTGAATTAATAAAATTTTTTAAAAACATTTCACCTGCACTAGAAGATTTTTCTGGATGGAATTGACATCCTAAAAGATTATCTTTTTTTATAATTGATGAGAATTGATTACCATATGAGGTATACCCAACTGTGTAATCACTGTCTTTATTGAAATAACTATTAGCAAAGTAATAATAACCGTCTAGAGCATTATCAAGCTTACATTCGACTTTATTCCAACCCATCTGAGGGACAGCAATAACATCTTTTTTATTAAATTTAGTTATATTTCCTTTAATCAAACCTAAGCACTCAGTATTATCTTCTTCAGAATAATCAAATAAAATTTGCATTCCTATACAAATTCCAAGAAGTGGTTTATTAGTTTCCCTAATAAAGCTAACTAAATTTTTTTTTTGATAATGTTTCCATCACTTTTCCTGCAGAACCGACACCCGGTAATACCAATGCATCCATTTGTGAGAGCTCATCTATGGAATTAGAAATAAATGAATCTATATTCAATCTTTTAAAGGAATAATAGATTGAATTAAGATTTGCACCTCCACAATCAACAATTCCAATTTTCATAGACTTCCTTTTGTTGATGCAATATTTGTATTATTTCTTTGTAAGGCTTTATTCAATGCTCTTGTAAAACTTTTAAAAGTTGCTTCAACAATGTGATGGCTATTTTCTCCTTTAGTTTCTATATGGCATGTAAAATTAAGAGCATTTATAAAAGATATAAAAAAATGTTCAAACATTTCAGTTGGAAAATCACCAACATATTCTCTTAATTTAGATGTTTTCATTTTTAGAAGCGTCCTGGATGCCATATCAATGCTTACATTTGAAATAGTTTCATCCATAACTAGTGATTCATTAGATGAATATCTTTCGATATTTTTTCTATCTCCTAGGGCAGATTTAAATGCTTCACCCAATGCTATAGCAACATCTTCTATGGTGTGATGTTGATCAATTTCCAAATCACCAAAAGATTTTATAGTGATATCAAATTGACCATGTTTTGCGAATTGCTCTAGCATATGATCAAAAAATTTAAGACCGGTATCCACATTGTAGTTACCAGTACCATCAATATTTAAATTTATAAATATACTAGTCTCTTTAGTAGTCCTTTTTATAAAAGAAGTTCTAGGTAATAAGCCTGTATCATTACTAGCATAAATTTCTCTAACTTGTACTGCATTTGTATGAGCATCTAAGCCTTCGGCTTCTGCAAGGGTCTTGACTGTTGGAGCAAGAGCAAGAAACCCCTCAGGAGTTGCAGTTTGGAAGGTAATGGTTTTACCAAAGTCTTTAACAGATAGTCCAGAATATGTTTTAGCAGCTTGTCCAGTTGGAAGTGTATGATTTGAACCAGAAGCATAGTCTCCAAATGACTCAGGTGAATATTTACCACAAAATACAGAGCCTGCATTGTTAACGTATGGTGCAATTTTTACAAAATCATCATCGATTAATATTAAGTGCTCAGGCGCATTATCATTAATAAAATTTATTATTTCTTTATCATTTTTGGCTTTAACTAAATATGTATTGTTTATACTTTCATTGAGTATAGATTGTCTGCTCAAAGATTCTTTTTGATAGCTAATAATTGCTTTTATATCTTTAAGCAGCTTTTTATTTTTTGAAATTAAAACTGCTTTAGCGTCGATACTGTGCTCAAGTTGTGAAAGCAAGTCAGACGCTATGATGTCTGCTTTTTCTATATCGTCTGAAACAACATAAACTTCACTTGGCCCAGCTGGCATATCAATTGAGATATCTTTACTAACCTGTAATTTTGCTTCTGTAACATATTTATTACCAGGTCCAAATATCTTAAAACATTTTGGAATAGACTTTGTTCCATATGCCATTGCAAAAATAGCTTGAGAACCTCCAACTTTGTATACATTTTTAATATTTAGTAAGTCAGCAACCCATAATATAGTTGGATTTATTTTTCCATGTGTATCAGGAGGAGTACAAATAACAATATTTGGACAACCAGCAATAATTGCTGGTATTGCTTGCATTAGAAGTGAGCTGAATAGTGGAGCAGTCCCACCAGGTATATACAACCCAACACTATCAATAGGCTTAAACTCAGACCATAAGGAAACACCTTTTGTGGTTTCTACTTTATTGATTGACAAGCCATCCAATTGTTTTTCATGATACTTTTTAATATTTGAATATGCTGTGAGAATGGCATTCTTTAATCGATCATCAACTAATTCTTCAGCTTTTTTAAATTCAGAATTACTAACTTTAAAAGATTTAATTTCTTTTTCTTTTAAGATTTTAGATATCTTTCTCAAACCATTGTCACCTTCCTCGATAACAAGCTTTTTAAATTTATTAATAGTTGTAATATCTTTTGATGAAATTTTTGATTCAGTAAATTCTAAGATCTTAGATTTTTTATTTAATAGTAATTCTTTCATATTAATTTAAAACTTTTTCAACAGGCATAACTAAAATAGAGGAAGCCCCCTTAGCTTTAAGTTTTTCCATAGTTTCCCAAAATATTGGTTCTTGGCATAAAGCATGAATAGCGACTTTGTTCTCATTCTCAAGAGGTATAACCGTTGGAGATTCTGATCCTGGCAATATCTTACAAATTTCTTTAACTTTTGAAGAATCAGCATTGAGCATTACATACTTACTCTCAATAGCATTCACTACGCCTTGCATTCTACTAATAACTTTTTCAGCAATCTTCCCTTTAGCAGTTGTTAGATTTTTATTTTTTATAAGAATAGCTTGGGATTCAAGAATGGTTTCAATTTCTTTTAAATTATTAGCTTCTAAAGTTGCACCAGACGAAACAAGGTCACATATTAAATCAGACATTCCAATATATGGAGTAAGTTCAACTGAACCGTGTATATTAACAACAGAGGCATTAATATTTTTATCTTTTAAGTATTTTTTAACTGTATTTGGATATGAGGTAGCAATTTTCTTACCTTTAAATGATTTAATATTTATATTTTCTGGGCATGCAAAAGATAGCCTGCATCTTGAAAATCCCAAATTAAGGACTTTATCAATATAAGTTCTTTTAAATAATGATTTTTCTAGTAATACGTTTTCACCAACTATAGCTAAATCAGCATCTCCATTAGAAACAAGAGAAGGTATGTCATCGCTTCTTACAAAAAGGATATCAATGGGTAAATTATTTGATTTTGCTAATAAATTATCTCCTTTTGTTGAGAAATTAATACCGGACTTTTTAATCAAATCAATACTTTGATCAAACAGACGACCCTTTTTTTGAACAGCAATAGTTAATCTATTTTTCATTTATTAATCCTTTTAAGAATTCTTTTATATCCTTGATACGGCTCACTTGATAAAAATCTTGCTACTCTAGTTACAGTTGTTGTGCTGGTTTTTAATTTAGCTGCAATCTCTCTATAAGATAAATTATCTTCATATAAAAGCTGTGCAACAGCCCAGCGCTCTTCTAATGCTTTTAATTCAGCTGGAGTACAAAGATCTTTTAAGAAATCATCTACTTCATTTTTGCTTTTTAGTAATAAAAATATTTCATTTAAGTTTTTCATGCGTGGTAGTGTATTACTATGCTAATACAAAGTAAAGTAAAAAAAGACACTATTTAAAGTGGTTTAATAAATATATTTATATCTATTTTTTTGATAACAGAGATACTATTTCAAGATGTTTTGTATTTGGGAATTGGTCAAAAAACTCTATGTTTTTAATTTTATATGATGTCAGATTTTTAATATCTCTAGAATATGTTTCATAGTTACAAGAAACATAAATTATATTTTCAAATTTATTAATTAATTTTATAACATCTTCATCAAGTCCTGCTCTAGGTGGATCAACCAAAACATGAGAAAAATTAAAATCAGAAATATTAACTCCTTTCATTCTTGTAAAAATTCTACCATTGAACAACTCAGAAACTTCTTCTGCTGAAAGCCTCGCATGAAAAATGTTTTTAATATTTTGCTCATTTATAGATTTTTTTAGGCATCTTATAGATTGACGATTACTCTCAGTTGCAAATATTTTGTTAAATAACGTTCTCATTGGAAGAGAAAATGTTCCAGAACCACAGTAAAGCTCTAGAAGATCCTTTGGATCTTTTATAAAACTCATTGCCTTTGCAATCATTTCAGGCATATGAAAATGGTTTGGTTGATAGAATGACTGATCAGTTTGATAAAGTATAGTTTCTAGATGCTCAATATCATCTTCCAGTAGGTCACTGTGAGTTGAGTATAGATTATTTTTGGATCTGAGATTGATGTTAATATTTAAAATATTTGCGATTTTATCTGCCAAACCCTTAATTTCATCATCTAATAATTTGTGATAAATCAGTGACACTAAAACTCTGTTTTTTCTATTTGATCTAAAGTTGATTTGGAATAATTTAGTTTTAAGAATATTCGATTTATTTATTTGATTTAAGAGCTTCGGCATTAAAGCTTGTATAGATGGCCTAGCTACTGCAAAAGTGTCTAAAAAAACTATCTCTCCTGAAGGGGAATACATAGTATAAAAATTATTTTTATAACCAAATTCACATCTTGATCTATAGCCATAAGCAGGGCTTAAATTAATTACAATTTTACTTTTATAATATTCCTCTATTAATAATGTTGCTTTATGAAATTTATTCATTTAATTGATAAAGAATCTTGTTATAAAAAATATTAGCCCTATAAATGTTATATTGATAAGAATAAATAAGATAATTATTTTTATTATTGAGAATTGTTTAATATCTTTTTCAAAGTCTTGCTTTGTTCTGATGCCCAATAATGAATCAATTATTCTTTTAAACCACATATATTTATGGAAAAAATTGTAAATATTACAGAATCAGCCGAAGAGTATTTAGCAAAACTTCTTCAAGATAAAAATGAACCTAATCTTGCTGTCAGAATTTTTATATCTGACCCTGGAACACCAAAAGCTGAGACATGTTTAGCTTATTGTAAACCAGAAGAGGCAGATAAAGATGATGTTGTTCTTAAGCTTGATAAGATTACTGTTCATGTAGAGGAAAGAAGTATTCCTTTTTTAGTAGATGCAGAAGTTAATTATGATAATGATACTTTTGGCGGTCAACTAACTATCAAAGCTCCAAATGCAAGATTACCCAATATATCTCCGGATAGTCCTCCTGAGGATAGGATTAACTATGTTATATATAATGAAATCAATCCAATGCTTGAATCTCATGGGGGGGAAGTAAGTCTTGTTAAATTTACTGATCAAGGTGAGGCTATTCTTCAATTTGGAGGAGGTTGCCAAGGATGTGGCATGGTAGATGTGACGCTCAAAGATGGAATTGAAAAAACTCTATTAGAACAAATACCAGAGTTAAAATCTGTTAAAGACTCAACAGATCATTCTATTGATGATAATGCCTATTATAAGTAGCTAGATTTCTTTTATCGACAGTATTAATCCAAATAATGGATGATCAAAATAATGTATTTCTCCATTAAATATTCTTCTTTGTTCATCAATAAAGATATTGATTTCATTAGATTTGGGTATATTTAATGAAGGTGCAATTTTACTACTATTTATATCTACATACTTGTTAGGTTTATTTAATTCAATTTTTAGATCATTTTTTAAATCTTTATTATTCTCTTTATTAGCTTCTAATATTTTTTTTTCAAACTTAGCAATTTTATCTTTTGTAATATCAATAGAGTCATTACCTATAACACCTATATATGATTTTAGATCTGCATGAAGGAATCTACTTCTGTAAAATTTTAAATATAGCCCATATTTCTTTTGCTTATCCTCATAAAATAAGAATTGAGCATCATCCTTATAATCAATATTCTGTATCCATTTGAAACTATCTAATAACTCATAGTTACTATTGGTTTCTAATTTATTATTTATTTTTTTTAAAAATACTAAGTTGTCAGTTTTTCTATACCAAGTTTTTGGATTAGATACTTTTGAAATATCTTGGTCTTTTGTTAAAACATTATTGCTTTTTTTTATTGGATTAAAATCCTTGAACAGTCTGTTAAAAAAATTATCTTTTGGTTTTGATTGATAGGCATTTTCATTAATCTGTAAGGTTGGTTTATAAAAAGATACTGTTTCAATTGAAGGTGTTTTAAATTCTTCATCAAAGTTTTCATCAGTCAAAACATTAGTATGTTTAAAAATTATTAGTTCTATTTCATATTCTTTTAAATCTAGATTTAATTCTGAATTTGCTGATAGAGAACTTAAAAAAAGTGATACAAATAATAATTTAAATGATTTCATTCAATAACTTTATAACTGTTTTTCTTCTAAGGGATGAATTATCTTCATTTAACTCGATAATAAATTTATTTTCTTTATTAATAGAATAAATATTGGGCTTATTTGTTACTAGAGTCAATATATTCTCAAAAACAGATTTATTAATATTTGCAGAGAGCAATAATGATGTCTTTGAGGAATTAGATTTAATATTTATAACACCTGTATTTTTAATCATCACTAATAGCTTGGAATCATCTATCAAATTTTGAACTTCATTTGTAAATAAACCACATCTGTCTCTCAGATCTTCTGAGATATTATCAATATCATTAATAGAAGATGCATTATTAAGATTTTTATAAATTTTTAATCTTTCAACTGGGGAGGGCAGATAGGAGTCGTTAATATAAGATGAGTCATAAAAATTTATTTCTGTATTTATAAACTCTTTTTCATCATTAGTTTTAAAGGTATTTATTGCATTTTTTAACATTGATAAATATAAGCTCATACCAATAGTATTAATGTGGCCGCTTTGTTTTTCACCTAAGATTTCTCCACCGCCTCTAATTTCAAGATCCTCTTGAGCAATGAAAAATCCAGAACCTAAATTACAAAGTTTAATTATTGAATCTAATCTATTTTTTGCAATTTTAGATAATTCAGGTGAAGGAGTTAAAAAATAGCAATAACCTTGTTTTGCAGACCTTCCAACTCTACCTCTTAGCTGATGAAGCTGTGATAATCCAAAATTTTGAGAATCTATTATTAACATTGTATTTGCATTTGGTATGTCTAAGCCCATTTCTACGATAGTTGTACAAATCAGAACATCCAGAGAGCCAGTATCAAAGCTTCTCATAACATTTGATATTTCATCTTTTTTTAATTTACCGTGTGCGATATCGATTTTAATATCTGGTAATAGTTTGTTTAGTTGATTCTTTAGAGAATTCATTTTGTCTATATTGTTTTGCACTATAAAACATTGACCACCTCTTGATATTTCTCTTGAAATAGCCTCTTTAAAAAGCTGATGAGTTTCAATCTTAAGAAAAGATTTGATGCTCAATCTATTAGATGGTGGTGTGTGTAAAAAAGAAAATTCTTTTAAACCTGAAAATATAAAATTCATTGTTCGAGGAATGGGTGTTGCTGATAAATAGAGTATATGTATATTTTCTTGCTTGCTCTTAATAAGATCTTTTTGTCTGATTCCAAACTTATGTTCTTCATCTACAATCAAAATACCAGTATTTGAAAAATCAATACCGCAAGTAAACAATGCATGCGTACCAATAACTATATCAATGTTTTTATTATTAAACCCTTTTACATAATTATCTTTATTTTTTTTAGAAGTATGTCTATTAATTAGTTTTATAGATGCGCCTGTATTTTTAAATCTTTCTAAAAATGATTCATAGTGTTGTTCGCTCAGGACGGTGCTTGGACATAACAAAACTACTTGCTTATCTGAATTAATTGCCACAAAAGCAGATCTCATAGCAACTTCAGTTTTACCAAAACCAACATCTCCACATAAAACTCTATTCATAGGTTTAACTAAAGCTATATCCTTCTGAATTGCGCTAATTGCTTCTAATTGATCTGCAGTTTCTTTAAATGGAAAATCCTTATTAAAAATATTTAAATCTTCATCATTAGCTCTTAAAACAAACGCAGTAGATTCAAGTCTTCTTGATTCGATATCTAATATTTCAGCGGCGTGATCATATGCTCTTTTTTGAGCTTTTTCTTTATTTTTTAGCCATTTATTAGATGATAGAGAATCAAGTTTTATATTTTCAGTTAAATCATTTTTGTGATATTTACTAATTAAATCAACACTTCTAAGTGGCACATATAAGGCTTCATTTGAAGAATACATAATCTTCATATATTCATTAGAATTATTATTAGTTTCTACGACCTCTAAACCTTCATACATGCCAATACCATAATTCTCATGAACAACATAATCGCCATCGCTAAATAGTTGATCTCTGCTATGCGTTACTGATTTTCTTTCCTGAGTCTCTAGAAATATTAAGTTTGAATCTTGTTTGTATTCATTATTAAAAATAATAAGTTTTTCTTTTATATGAATAGGTCTAACAATATCAGAAATCATTAAATTTATTCCAAATGAAGCCTGAGATATATTTTTTATTTCTTTAATATTTGGCTTCAGTCGTTCAAATAATGTTTCGTATTCACTTTGAAGTGATGTAATTAAGACAATTTGATATTTTTCTAATTTGTTTTGACCAATATCGTTAACAAGCTCATTAATATTTTTATAATTAAAATCTTCATAAATATCAAAATCCCAGATACTTTTTTGTGGGAGTTTATTTTTAATAGTTTCTAACGAACAAAATAAATCATTAGGTGATAATAACGGTCTTTGTGAGTCAATATTCTCGTCATCAAATCTTTGTTGAATATAGTTATTGTATGAGTCTATTTCATCATCAAAATTATCTAATACAATGAATGAATGACTATTAAATATTTCAAAAAAATTTGAAGTTTTTGAAAAAAATAATGGCAAGTAAATATCTGAACCTTCTGCTTTTCTAGAGGTATTTAAATTTTGAAATATTTCACAATGTCTTTCGTCATATTCCTGAAAATATTCTCTCCAATTATCTCGAAATATTTTTAAATTATGATCATCGAATGTATATAAAGAACTTTTAGATAGCCTAAAATTATTTGATTTTTCAACAGATGATTGTGTTTCAAGATCAAAGAATCTAACAGACTCAACTGAATCATCAAAAATCTCAATTCTTAAGGGATTTCTATATATAGGAGTATAGATATCTATAATTCCTCCTCTAAGTGAATACTGGTTAATACCTTCGATCCTGTTTACCTTTTCGTAATTCAAAGAAATAAGAATTTTTTCAAGCTTATTTAACGATAAAGAATCACCTAAATTAAAAGTTTCTTTTGATTGAAAAAAATCTTTTGTAGGGTATAGCTCAAATAAACTCTTTATTGTTGTAATAATAATTTTCTTTTCTTTATCTAATGTATTAAGGATTGAGAAACGATCGCTTAAAATATTATCAGGTGCAGAAAAATGGTCGTAAGGTAGTATTTCATTTTCTGGAAAATAATTAATACTCTCTGAATTTAAATATAAAGACAGTTCATTATTTATGAGTCTAGCTTCCTTACTATCTTTAACAACAACACATAAAGAAACATCAGAATCATGATATTTATCAATCAATTGATGTGCGAATCTATGGTCGTTATTTTTATGCATTTAATGGTAAATTTTTTACAAATACTTGTATAATGTTGTGCGTATTCTATCAACTCACAAATAATATAGGTAATTATGGACATTAATTTTTCAAAAGAAGATTTAGCTTTTAGAGATGAACTAAGAGAATGGTTGGCTAACGACTATCCAAAGCATGTTAAAGATAAAATGGATAAAGGTGAACACCTTACTAGACAAGACATGGTTGATTATCATAAAGCTTTATCTGCAAAGGGGTGGATGGGTTATAACTGGCCAGTTGAATATGGTGGTACTGGTTGGAGCGCATCTCAACTATATTTATTTAATAAAGAGTTCGGAATGGCAGGGTGTCCGCCGCTATTAGCTTTTGGTGTAAGCATGGTTGCGCCTGTTATTTGGACATTTGGAAACGAAGAACAAAAGAAAAGGTTCTTGCCTGACATATTAGATTTCAATACTTGGTGGTGTCAGGGCTATTCTGAACCAGGTTCCGGTTCTGATTTAGCATCACTCAAAACAAAAGCTGTCAAAGAAGGTGATCATTATGTAGTTAATGGTTCTAAGACATGGACAACTTTAGCTCAAAATGCTGATTGGATCTTTTTACTAGTGAGAACTGATTCTTCTGGTAAAAAACAAGAAGGCATATCTTTCCTTTTGGTTGATATGAAAACCCCTGGCATAGAAGTTAAGCCAATAATCACTATTGATGGTGATCACGAAGTTAACTCTGTGTTTTTCACAGATGTAAAAGTTCCAGTAGAAAACTTAGTTGGTGAAGAGGGTAAAGGTTGGACATACGCAAAATTCTTACTTGCTCATGAAAGATTTGGTATAGCTGCTGTTGGAGCTTCTATGAGAGCTCTAAATCAGTTAAAAGAAGTTGTTGCGGAGTTAAACAATTCAGATTTAGATAAGAAAGTTGCTGAAATGGAAATTGCTATATCTGCTCTAGAAATGACAGAATTACGACTGCTATCGGATCTCGAAAATGGTGGTCATCCAGGCGCTGAATCATCTATCTTAAAAATTAAGGGCACAGAAATACAACAAGGCCTTACTGAGCTTTTTGTTGAAGCAGCAGGTGAGTATGCATTAATGTATCCTGGAGCAGGAGGCTACGGATCAAACGATAAACCATCTGGCCCTGAGCATGCAGCTGTTTCGTTAGAAAGATTCTTGAATTTCAGAAAAACATCTATATATGGTGGAAGTAACGAGATCCAAAAAAATATTATTTCGAAATTTGTACTAGGGGTATAAACATGAATTTAAGTTATACAGAAGAGCAAGTAATGCTCAGAGAACAAATTCAAAAATTTTGTGAAACAGAATACGATTTTTATAAAAGAGAAGAAGTAGTGAAATCAGAAGATGATTTTGATCCAAATGCCTGGTCATTATTTGCTGAACAAGGTTGGTTATCAATGCCATTTTCAGAAGAATCAGGTGGTTTTGGTTTTGGTCCAGTAGAGCTGTCTATATTATTCGAAGAGTTTGGAAAATCACTTGTAATAGAACCATATTTATCTAATGTTGTTTTAGCTGGTTCTGTTCTAGATAAATCTAACTTTGAAGGCAAAGTAGAGCTTATAGAAAGTATTTGTTCAGGCTCTATGCATATATCTCTTGCATATGCTGAGGCAGCTCATTCTTATGAATACTTAAAACCTGATACTAATGTATCTGATAGTAAGCTCAATGGCACTAAAACACTTGTATTAAATGGTAAAAATGCGTCTAAGCTAATTGTTTCATGTGTTATGAATGGAGAATTGTCTTTGGTGCTAGTCGATACAACTGCTGATGGTGTTTCTTTTAATACTTTTAGAACTATTGATGAAAAGACATGTGCTGAATTTACCTTTGAAAATGTATCTATTCAGGATTCAGATATTATTGCTTCTGGTGACGAGGCAAAAAATCTACTAACTGAAACCATTAACCTTGCAACTTTATGCATTAGTGCTGAAGCTGTTGGTTGCATGGTTTCTTGTTATAACAAGACAGTTCAATACACAAAAGAGCGAGAGCAATTTGATCAGCCAATATCAAATTTTCAAGTTCTACAACACCGCATGGTAGACATGTTTATTGACAGTGAGCTTGCAAAATCACTTTTATTTAAAGCGATGTTAGAGGTTGATGCTGATTCTGAAGATAAGTTTAAACATGTTTCTGCTTTAAAAGCTCATGTTGGTAAATTTGGTAAGCTATCTGCTCAAAATGCTGTTCAACTTCATGGAGGTATGGGCGTTAGTGAAGAAATGATGATTGGCCATTATTTAAAAAAGATGGTTGCTATTGATGCTATGTTTGGTAACGCTGATTTCCATCTAAAATCATTCTCCAAATAAATGATTTTTATTTAAACTTTTATCGATTAAAATAATTCTTTAATGTAAATTTTTTACAGAATTATGGATGATAAAAGAGATTTAAGTTTCCAATCAACAAAACGTCAGAATCGTATATTGCCTGAAGATTCATTTGGGGACTGGAAATGGAGAGAAGGTCTCTCTGAATTAATGGTCCCAATTATAGGTGGGCTATATCGCGATGGTATCAACATTCTTATATATGGAAAATCTCTTGTTAATCAGTCTCCTGTAGAGATTATGAGAGCTCATAGATTTGCCCGCCAAGCAGACGATAATGAGTTAAGCGAATTAGAAACATTTCCAATACTTCAATATATTGATACTCTAAATTTAGCTGACTGCGAGATAGATATTGGTGAATTAGCAATTAAATTCCCAAATTTTAGTCAACTTAAAAATGACACTTCTGGTTTAAGTGATTACATAAATGCTGAACTTGCTGATCTAATAGATGCTAAATCAGATAGACCTAAATCACCTAAAGATATTGTTTTATATGGCTTTGGTAGAATTGGTCGTCTTGTTACAAGGATGATGATCCAAAATACTGGTCCTGGTAATTACTATAGATTAAGAGCAGTAGTTATAAGAAAAGCTGGCGATGATGATATTTACAAAAGAGCAAGTTTATTAACAAGAGATTCTGTTCATGGTTCATTTGATGGCACAGTAAGAGTTGATGAAGAAAAATCTTTACTTGTTATCAATGGAAATGCTGTAAAAATTATCTATGCTTCAAGTCCGGATGATGTTAAATATTCAGACCATGGTATTCATGATCCGCTTGTCATAGATAACACAGGTGTATGGAGAGATGAAGATGGACTTTCCAAACATATCAATTCAGGAGCCTCAAAGACAATTCTTACAGCTCCAGGTAAGGGAAATATTAAAAATATTGTTTATGGAGTTAATGATTCGATTTTAGAAGATGCAGATAATATTATTTCAGCTGCTTCATGTACAACGAATGCAATTGTTCCTGTTTTAAAAGTAATTAATGATAAGTATGGTATAGATGGTGGACATATTGAAACTGTTCACTCATACACCAATGATCAGAACTTGATTGATAATTTTCATAAAGGTGATAGAAGAGGCCGTGGAGCTCCATTGAATATGGTAATAACCACAACTGGAGCCGTAAAAGCTGTTGCTAAAGCAATACCTGAATTAGAAGGTAAATTAACAGGAAATGCTATTAGAGTTCCTACTCCAAATGTAAGTTTAGCAATACTTTCATTGGTTTTAGATAAAGAAGTTGTTAGAGAAGAGTTTAATGATTACTTAAAATCAATGGCTTTTCATTCTAAATATAGAGAAACCATTGGTTATGTAAACTCACCTGAGATTGTCTCATCAGACTTTTATTCAAGTCCTTTTGCTTCAATTATTGATTCTCAAGCAACAATAACAAGTGGCAAAAGAGTTACCTTATATTGTTGGTACGATAATGAGTACGGATACTCTAAACAAGTTATTAATTTAGCTAAAAAAGTAGCTGGAATCTCCTTAAAAAGATTTCCTAAACCAATTCAATAAAACGCTAGAATCAAGGGCTCTTTACATTTATAATCATCACGTTTTCGATGGATTTAAATATACTTAGGCTAAGCACACGTGATAAAAATTTCTAAAGGTCTAGATTTGCCAATTTCTGGTATTCCTGACCCTGTAATTACAGATACTCCTAAAGTTACATCTGTGTCTCTACTGGGCAATGATTTTGTTGGCATGAAGCCAACAATGCTTGTCAAATTAGGTGACTCTGTAAAAAGAGGAACTAAAATTTTTGAAGATAAAAAAAATCCAGGTGTTTTCTATACATCTCCAGCAGGAGGAGTTATTAAGGAAATTAGTAGAGGAGACAAAAGAAAGTTTCTATCAATTGATATTGAGATTTCTGATAACGAAGAGTACGTCCATTTCGATACTAGTAATGTTAAATCACTATTAGTTGAGTCAGGTCTGTGGAATGCTTTTAGGTCTAGACCATTTAACAGAACACCAGGGGTAGAGGCAAAGCCCGATGCATTATTTATAAATGCTTGTGACACTAATCCGCTTGCTATAGATCCTCATCATATAATTCAAGATGATCTGAAATACTTCAATCTAGCATTAAAAGTATTATCCGAATCTTTTTCATGTCCTGTTCATTGTTGTTATCAAAATTCTGATTTTGATACTTCAATTGATAATGTTTATTATCATCAATTTTCTGGCCCTCATCCAGCCGGCCTATCCAGCACACACATTAATAAAATATATCCTGTTAATTTAAAAAGAGTAGCATGGACCATTGGATTCCAAGACTTAATCTCTATTGGATATCTTCTTGAGCATAATTCATTGAGAACACATAAGACAATTGCGCTTGGTGGCCCATCTGTATTTAATCCATCATTAATTAAAGCTAGGATTTCAGGAAATATCGATGAAATTACTGCAGGTAAAATTGAATCTGGATCTAGAATTATTTCAGGTTCAGTTCTTTATGGTCACGCATCTGAGGGTGTAATGAATTATCTAGGTTTTTATGACTCTCTTATTTCTGCAATTCCTGACGAAGCTAATGATATATTTTTAAATTGGTTAATGCCTGGCTCACACTTACATTCAAAATTAAATGTTTTTATTTCTTCATTGTTAAAGCCTTCTAAGTTTATATTTAATACCTCAGTGAATGGTGGTGATAGGGCTATAGTTCCAGTTGGATCGTATGATGAAGTCCTTCCTATGGACATATTAGTTCCGCAATTATTAAAAGCATTGGTAGTAGGTGATAGAGAACAAGCTGTTGATTTAGGAATGCTAGAACTAGCACCTGAAGATTTAGCTATATGCTCTTACATCTGTCCTAGTAAGTATGACTATTGTTCAATACTTGCTAATAATTTAAATGAACTATATTTAGAACAATGAAGGGTTTAAGAAATTACATAAATTCTATCAAACCAAATTTTGTTGGTGAGGGTAAATATTCAAAATGGTTCCCATTATTTGATGCTGTAGAAAATTTTGTATTTTCAACACAAACAAAAACCTCAAATCCAGTTCATGTTCGTGATGGTGTTGATATCCAAAAAATTATGGTAATCGTATGGTTATCTACTTTTCCAGCAATGTTTTTTGGTATGTATAATCTTGGTGCTCATTCACTTGAATATTTAGAATCAATTAATCAATTAAATACAGGTGATTGGCATCATTATTTAGTAAGTTTAGTGGGTTACGACTCATCAAGCTTTATTTCAAAGCTATGGTTTGGTGCATGCTATTTTATGCCTATCTACATAACCGTATTTGTGGTTGGAATTGGATGGGAAACTTTATTTGCAGTCGTTAGAAAACATGAAATAAATGAGGGAGCTTTTGTTTCTACTGTCTTATTTTCATTAAGTTGTCCGCCTGATTTACCATTGTGGCAAGCAGCTCTTGGTATCACATTTGGATTAGTAATTGGTAAGGAGATATTTGGCGGAACTGGTAAAAACTTCCTTAATCCGGCATTAACAGGAAGAGCGTTCTTATATTTTGCCTATCCTTCACAAATATCAGGAGATAAAGTTTGGATTGCAGGTTTGGCTGATAATAACATTGTTCCAGAGGGTTATAGTGGAGCAACTGCATTAGGAGTAGCAGCAGAAAGCGGTATGGCTGGTATTAATCAAAACTTTACTTGGATGGATGCATTTCTAGGATATATACCAGGTTCCATAGGTGAAACCTCAATAATAGCTATTGGTATAGGATTAATAATTCTTCTAGCTACAAAAGTAGCATCTTGGAGAATAGTTGTTGCAACTATGTTAGGAATGATATTTATGTCTGGAATCCTAAATATAGTGGGTTCTGATACCAATCCTATGTTTGCAATTCCTTGGTATTGGCATTTAGTCATAGGAAGTTTTGCATTTGGCTTAGTTTTTATGGCAACAGAACCTGTTTCTGGTTCCGGAACTAATACCGGAAGATGGATTTATGGGTTTATAATAGGTGTCACGGTTGTATTAATAAGGGTTATTAATCCAGCGTTTCCTGAAGGCATGATGTTAGCAATTCTTTTTGCTAATTTACTGGCTCCAGTAATTGATCATATGGTTATGGTTTCAAATATAAACAGAAGAAAGGCTTTGGCACAATGAATGATTCAATAGTAAAAACTTTAGGTGTTGCATTTGCAATATGCTTAATTTGTTCTTTCGTTGTATCTTCAACTGCTGTAAGTCTGCGAGATATGCAAAATGAGAACAAAGCCAATGATAAAAGGATGAAAATTCTGCAAGCAGCTGGTATTTTTGATGCTTCAAAAGACATTAAAGAACAATTCGAGACCCTTGAGCCCAAATAT
>CACEBI010000002.1 GCA_902557705.1 uncultured SAR86 cluster bacterium | reverse complement strand
TTAAGGTAAGTAATGGAATCTGAAATAAGGAATTTATTTCTTTCTTTACACTTATATATATGGAGGCATTTTTATGTTTTTCAATGTGTATAATGAACAATCAATCATAAATTAAAATTTTAATGGAAATCAAATCAAGGTCATAAGGCATTAACTAATGAATTTATTAGCAGGAGGAACAGGATTTTTAGGTAATAATATTTTAAAAGAACTAGGCAGCATCAAGATTAAAAATATAGTGCTAACCAGAAAAGACGTGCCCAATTTACCTGATAATGCTAATGAATTAATCATTGATTTTGATAATCTTCTAGAATTAGAAATTCCAAATATAAACCATGTTTACCTATCTTTAGGATATCCTTTGCTATATCACAACGTTATGGGTTTTATGAGTGATTCACTTAAAAAAGACTTTTATTTAGTAGATTTTACCTATCAATTACAGATTGCTAAAAAGGCTAAAGAGGCAGGAGCTACAAGTATTTCTCTTATTTCAGCTGCAGGCGCAAATTCAAATTCTAAAAATTATTATTTAAAAATTAAAGGTATGTTGGAGGAAGAGATAATTAAGATGGGTTTTGAAAGTACTAACATTTTTCAATCTGGACATCTCAGAGGAAATAAGTTTCGAATGGATATAGTTTTTGCTGATTTTATATCTATTATATTTGACCCTTTTTTATATGGAATTTTAAAAAAGTTCCGAAGCATTTCAGCACAAAAGGTTGCATGGCGAGTAGTTAATAATTCTTTAAATCCAAAGGATGGAATTAATTACTTTAGATACTCAGACTTTATTAAAGCAAATCTTTAAAAATCAGTGAATTTTGAACGTTTTTTAATAAACAAAGAACCAGATTTCAAGGGAAGGATGATTGATGAAATTTGGGATTTTTCTGATATTCAAATCGAAGTAAATCATGATTTTATTCAGATAATTTTTCCATTAAATAAAAAAAGTCAATCGTCGTTTCATGGATATTATCTTGATAATGATCATTTAGTTAATGAACTAAAAAAAAATTCTCAGATAAAAGAAAATATTCTTAAATCATCAAAATGGTTCCTATCTTTTTTAAAAAGAAACAGCCATTGGCAATCTAGATACGATCATAATCAACTAAGAATAACTAGAATTATCGAGTGCTTGAGATTATTAGTAGGAGATGATGAGGCGGATAGTTTTTATAAATCTGTATTAGAGTTATGCAAAGGAAGCAAGATAAATAAGGCTACTTTGGAGTTTTGGAAAAATGCTTAAATTAATTTATACTAATTTTTTAAAAAATTAAGAGGATAAAAATGGAATATTTGTTTGGTTTAATTATTGCAGCAATAGTAGGCGTTCTAATTGCTAAAGATGCCAATAGCAGAGGAATGAATGGAACCGGGTGGGGTATATTTGTTTTTTTAGTATGTATCGTAGCATTACCGATATATTTAATAGTTAGAAAACCAGTTTTAGAAGAATAGATAAATTAGGCACATTCAAAAAAAACCTTTTATTTAGATTTCTAATCCTTACAGGATTACTTTTCTTTGCTTCTATCGAAAACAATCCTGTCGTAAAGCTTCTAGCAATAACCGGACTATCTCCATCACCTATAGAAAAATTATTCGGAGTAAAAAGTCTTTTTAGTGGAATGACTGAAGGAGTCTATCAAATATTAAATTTCAATTTTGCGAACGCAATAAGTGCAAATATTTTTTCACCGTTCATCATACTATTATTAATATTCTTTTTCATTAAAGGTTCAGTTCCAAAGTTAGATAGCAATTATAAAGAAATAATATTTTTTTCATTTTTTATTTTTATGTCTATACTTGTTAATGTTTACAACTAATTACTAGTAATTATTTTCGATACAATTGATATGACTGATAAATTAGATCTAAAAAAACATATTAGAAATGTTAATGATTTTCCAATACCAGGAATAAGATTTAGAGATATAACAAGCTTAATTGAAAGCCCAAAACCATTTAGAAAAACATGTAGAGAATTGACTAGAATAACTCAGGAGTTTTCTGCAGATTTAGTTGTAAGTATAGAAAGTAGGGGTTTTATTTTTGCAGGTTCAGTTGCAAGCGACCTTCTCCTTCCTTTTGTTTTGGCTCGAAAACCCGGGAAACTACCAAACGAAACTTATATTAAAAATTTTGATTTGGAATATGGAAATACATCAATAGAAATTCAAAAAAATACAAATATTAAAGAGGGGCAAAGAGCTGTGATTATTGATGATTTAGTCGCCACAGGGGGAACCGCTATAGCTTGTGCCGAACTTCTAACTGAGAATTTTAATGTTAAAAAATCAGATATCTTAATTTTATGTATTATTGATTTACCAGATTTAGGCGGGAGTAAATTAATCAATGAACAGGGTTATAATATTGCCACTCTAGTTTCTTATTAGGTTTCTAAATATTAATTAGCTTATAAATTTTGGTTTAACTCTATGTCCATTTACAAGAGTTTTTAGAATCCATGCAAAAATCCATGTAAATATTGTTATAAAAATAAGCGTGCTTCCAAAGCTTTTATTTTTTTCGGTGATTCTATTTATAAAACCAATAACAGAAAAGATTATTATTATTGAGGATACAGCTTTAAAAATACCTATAACAACACCAATGATAAGACCATTTGCAGAAATTGAATTTATAAATGTTTTATATAAAGAAAATAATGTAAGGCAAGTTGTTCCAATTGTGATAACGGATGAAGGCACGGTTCCAAAATATATATCAGCAGCTCCATCACCTTGCAGGTTAGTTAAAATTGTAATACCTATAGTGGGCCACAAAATTAGTCCCAAGGTTATCCATAAATCACCATAATCTTTAAATACAGTTACCTTGTTTGTAGCTGCTGCTATAAAAATAGCTATAAACGATGATGCAAACGCAATGATCAGTAATTGAATGCTTTGTTCAGAAAATTCCATAACACCTCCATAAATTTATTAAATTCTATTCTAGTATGATAAATTTCATTAAAAAAATCGCAAAAAGAAACCACGCTCCTAAGCTAATATCTGAAGATCTTCTTCCAGATACTTTCAAGACAACATAAGAAATAAACCCTATAGCAATTCCATTTGCAATCGAGAATGAGAGAGGAATCATAATTATCATAATAAGTGCCGGCAATAACTCAGTATTATCAGACCAGTCAAGGCGCTCCATTCCACCAAGCATTAATATTGCAACATAAACTAAAGCTCCAGCAGTAGCATAACTTGGAACCATGGATGCAATTGGAGAAAAGAAAATAGCAATTAAAAAAAACATTCCTATTATCACTGAAGTTAAACCAGTTCTTCCTCCAGCCTCAACACCTGCCGAACTTTCAACGTAACTTGTTACAGGAGAACAACCAAAGATCGAGCCTGCAACACTTGCAGTACTATCAGCTTTTAATGCCTTATCAAGATTTACGATTTTTCCAGAATCATCAATTAAATTTGCTCTTGATGCTACACCTAATAGGGTACCAGCAGTATCAAAGAGATTGACAAAAAGAAAAGAAATAATGACGCTAATCATAGCAACGTCAAATGCACCTAAGATATCTAATTTAAGCAGGATTGGTTTTAAATCAGGAGGTGAAGAAACAATTCCATTAAATTGAATTAAGCCAAGTAACAAACCAGAGATAGTAACCGTTAAAACTCCAATTATTATTGCTCCAATAACCTTCCTAATAGCCAATACCAAAATTAATAGGAATCCTAATGCTGCTAAAAGAGTTTCAATATTTTTAAAATTGCCTAAGCTTAAAAACGTTGCTTCATTTTGCACAATAATTCCTCCAGTTTTTAAGCCAATAAATCCAACAAACAAACCAACACCAGCACCCATAGCAATTCTAAGATTCATAGGAATACTATTTAGCATCCACTGTCTCAAAGGAGTAACACTTATGATTACAAATAAAATGCCTGCTAAAAAAACAGCACCTAGTGCAACTTCCCAGCTATAACCCATTTCACCAACAACTGTATAAGTAAAAAAAGCATTTAACCCCATTCCAGGAGCTAGACCCACCGGCCAATTAGAATAAAAACCCATTGCAAAGCATGCAACAGCTGCTGCTATACATGTTCCAACAAAACTCGCTCCAAGATCCATCCCGCTATCTGCCATCATCTGCGGATTAACAAAAATAATGTAAGCCATTGTTATAAAAGTAGTGAAACCGGCTATAAATTCTTGCTTGATTGAAGTGTTATTTAGTTCAAGCTGAAAGGTTTTGTCTAGGAAATTTTTCATGTTTTTATTGAATAATAATTTACTTAATAATTCTACAATCTATAATGCAGAATTACTTTAATTGCTTGTATTTTTATTATGTTATTTTGGCATGTAAATTGCTTTCAATACTATATAACAAACTTAACTATGTGCTGCAGTATAAAAGCTTATATTTAAGCACAAGGGGATAATAAATAATGAAATTTCTAAAATTAAATACCTTCATGTATTTTTCAGTGCTATTTATGTTCAATTTTGATGCAAATGCACAAAATATGACCATTGAAGAGGTAATTGTTTCAGCCGAAAAAAGAGAAGAATCTCTTCAAGATATTTCTCAATCTGTAACAGCTTTAACAGAAGAGGAGTTGGAAACAAAAAATATTACTGACTTTGTTGGCCTTAGCGCAATAGCACCAGGTGTTACTGTTGCCAAAAATGAGGGATATAAAACTATTATCTCAATCAGAGGCGTTGGTGATGAAACAAATCAGAATGCAATTGCAGCTCCATCGGTTGCCCTTCATATGGATGGTATATTTATAGCTTCAAAGTTTTCATTAAGAACTGATTTTATTGATTTAGAAAGAATAGAAGTTCTTCGTGGTCCTCAAGGTACCTTATTTGGACAGAACTCCACTGGTGGAACTATTAATGTTATTAGCCAAAAGCCATCTTTTGATGCTGCTAAGGGAAAAACAGACTTAGCCATGGGTAATTATGGCCTTATTAAATTTAGAGGCGCTTTTAATAAACCATTATCAGATAAAGTTGCAACAAGATTATCTGTAGTATCAACTAACAGAGATGGTTTTAGCGAGAATATTTTAAATGGACAAGATCTCGATGATGCAGATCATACTAGTTTAAGAACAGATTGGTTCTTTGATATTTCTGACACAACATCGTTGAGAGTATTTGGACAATTTTTTGAAGCAAACAATAACGGCGCTGCTATGAAAGGCTTGGATGATTCAACTCTAAATCCAAGAAAGTTAGCTCAAGACTCTGCATCAGACTATCAATTATCCTCAGAGGTTATTGCTGCAATATTGAATGTTGAGCTTGGTTTTGCAGACTTAAAAGTATTAACGAGTATTCAAGAAGATGATATTTATGTTAGCCGTGACAATGATAGACATAATTTTGGAGATGTTCATGCTTCTGGTCCTCTTCAAGGAATTCCATATATCGCTGCCGAATATAGACCCGAAACATCAATTGTAGATACAAAAACATTTGAAGTTAACTTAATTTCAAATGAACCTATAAATGACAAAATAGATTGGATAATAGGAGCTTTATATTTTGACCACAAAATTGCAAACGCAATATATGAAGTAAAAGATGTGAATAATATAAAACAAGTTGACTTGATGGATGGTGCTTTTACTCCATACGTTCACGATCCAATTTGTGCTTCTAACCCTTTTGCTGGTGTATGTTTTGCAGCATTTAATGCAGAGCTTGGATTTGTATCTGAAGCATATCCTACTAGAGAGTCTTTATCAGTTTATGGACAGGCTACTTATAACGTGCAAGATAATATGAGGTACATATTTGGTATGAGATATACCGAAGATTCATTCTCTAGTGATGTTACGAATTTCTTTGGCCTTCAAAAATATCTAATAGAAGATGAGATTGACGAAAAAACTGGAAAGTTTGCTATTGAATACGATGTTGATGGCGATACTATGGTTTATGCTTCTTACACTAAAGGCTTTAAGCCAGGAGGAAGTAACTTAACTTTTGGTTATCCTGTAGATGATGAGCAGAATTTTGGAGCACAACCTGCACCACAACTTATTTTTCCTTTATTTAAGAGTGAGATTATTGATGCTTTCGAGCTTGGACTGAAGACAGATTTAATGGACGGCAGAATGAGGGCGAATGTTTCTGCATTTATGTATGATTATGAAAACCTACAATTCCAATCTACAGATCCTGATGTATATAGAGGTGGTGTGGCAAATATACCTGAATCAGAAATGAGCGGTGTTGAATTAGAGTTAATTGGTATTCTATCTGACTCTTTATCAATGGATCTAAGGGTTTCAACTTTGGATACAGAAATAACCGCAGATTATGAAGCATTAGATAATATTAAATCAGAGCTTTATTTCTTTGGTGAAGAGCCACAAAGATATGCTTTAAGAGAAAATATTAAAGGCAATAGACTGGCAAAGAGTCCAGAATTTACAGCTAATTTTGGTCTTCAATATAATGGAGAATTAAAATCAGGAGTTCCACTCAGAGCTACAGCAGAGGTTATTCATAGAGGCGATTTCCAACAAAGAGTATTTAATAGTCCGTTTGTTGATCAGGTTGATTCCTATACTGTGGTTAATTTAACAACTAGCATAGAAATCAGTGATACTGCTGGTGTTGATTTTATGATCTTAAATGCATCTGATAAGGATGGAGTAAACTCTGCAATGACTGATGTCTTTGGTGTTGCTGGAACTGGTATTGAGTTAATACCACCAAGACAATTTATTCTAAGAGTCAGAAAAAGCTACTAGTTCTATATAAATATATATGAGTACGTGTTGTTATAAAGCACGTACTCGTATAGCATTTGCAGATGAAAAAGACATTTATTCAAGCCGATCAGCTACTTGAGGATTCATTCAAGCTTGCCTGGAATGTTTATAAAAGCGGATTTCGTCCAAATTATATTGTTGGTGTATGGAGGGGCGGAGCTCCAATTGGTATAGCTGTTCAAGAATTTTTAGAAGTATTAGGCGTATCTTCAGACCATATAGCTATAAGAACGTCACATTATTCAGGTATAGATCAACATAATGCAAATGTTAAAGTCTATGGATTAAATTATGTAATTAGGCAGCTTGAATCTGAGGATTCTTTATTGATTGTTGATGACGTTCATGACACTGGATTATCTATTCAGCAAATAATTAATGATTTAAAAACTGCATGTAAGAAGAATACACCGGAGATTAAAGTTGCAACTCCATATTTTAAGCCTACAAAAAATAAAACTGATAGAAAGCCAGATTTTTATCTTCATGAGACTGATGAGTGGCTAGTATTTCCTCATGAGCTTGATGGATTAACTATTGATGAAATAAAAGAAAATAAACCTGCAGTAAAAGATTTAATAGATAAAATTTCACCAATAATCAATCAAGATAAATAAATCTACTTCTTATTATCACAATCCCATTTACATAGCTCAGTGAGCACGGGTTTAAAAGACCTTCCAAAATCTGTTAAAGAATATTCAACCTTTGGGGGAATAACATCATAAACCTTTCTATTGATTAAACTGTCTTTTTCCATCTCTCTTAGCTGCTTAGTAAGCATTTGTTGGGTTATTGGGGTAAGTATCCTTTTTATCTCACCAAATCTTATTGGACCTTTGCTTAAAACATAAATAATTGCAATTTTCCATTTACCACCAACCAGTTTTAATGGTTTTGATATATCTAAATTTGCGCATTTCATAGTATGAATTTATATACTAGTATGAATTCATTGTCTACTAGCTTATTTCATACGATGCTTTAATATAACCTTATATTTCAATTAATAGAGGAGAGAAAATGTCAGATAATGTTTCAAAAGAAATCCGTTCAATGGTTACAAATGATGGAAACATAGAGCTATCAATCAAAACTTCAGAAATACCCACTCCATCTGCTGATGAAGTAATTATTAAAGTTGAAGCAGCTCCTATAAATCCCTCTGATCTTGGACTTCTTCTGAGTTTTGCTGCTGATATTTCGTCTATCAGTACATCTGGGTCTGGTGATGAAACAATAACAACTATGAAAATACATCCAGCTCTAATGGGCGCAATGAAACCCAGGCTGGATGAGTCTATGCAAGTGGGTAATGAGGGTGCCGGGGTTATTGTAGATGCTGGAGACAATGTAAAAGATTTGATTGGCAAAACAGTAGGTTTGGCTGGTGGAGCAATGTATTCTCAATACAGATGTGTTCCAGCTGCAAGCTGTTTAGTTATGGATGAAGGTACATTGCCTTCAGAGGCTGCCTCTTCATTTGTGAACCCTTTAACTGCACTATCTTTTATAGAAACTATGAAAATGGAGAATCATGCAGCACTAGTGCATACTGCAGCAGCATCAAATCTTGGTCAAATGCTAGTAAAGATTTGTAAAGATGACGGAGTACCTTTAGTAAACATAGTTAGAAAATCAGAGCATGTAGAACTTTTAAAGAATCTCGGAGCTGAATACGTTTGTAATACAAGCGACGATAGTTTTATGGATGATTTGGTATCTGCTTTAGTTGCTACCGGAGCTACCCTAGGCTTTGATGCAACTGGTGGAGGAAATAATGGCGAACTTCCAAGTCAAATATTAGCTGCCATGGAGATAGCTGCTAATAAAACAGCTAAAGAATATAGCAGATACGGTTCTGATACATACAAACAAGTCTATATCTATGGTGGCCTAGATCAATCTCCAACTATTCTAAAAAGATCTTATGGAATGTCATGGGGTCTTGGTGGTTGGTTGCTAACTCCAATGATTGGAAGAATTGGAATGGAGAAATTTGGTCAAATGAGAATGAGAGTAGCAAAAGAGATTAAGACAACATTTGCAAGCTCATATGCAGAAGAAATTTCTTTTGAGGAGATGCTTCAGCCTGACATAATTAAGTCTTATGCCAAGCAAGCAACTGGAAAAAAATATCTAGTTAATCCTCATAAATAATCTCAATGTCATATATTGAAAATACAGGCAGCTGGGTTGCAGCCAGTATAGTATTTAGTTCAATCCTTATTTCATGGACAATGAATTACACCAATCCAAGGATAAGGGTTTTTGGAACATGTCTCGCAGCGCTAGGGTGTTTTGCAGTTTCTTATTGGTTTTTTTCTTTTGTTCTAGGTTCTGGCATATTAGAAAATCCAAAACCAAACCAAACACCAATGGATTCAGCAAAACCTTTATTGTTATGGGTTCAAGCTCTTATCTCGCTATTTTCTGGGATATTTTTGTTAGCAATAGCAAGAAAACAAAATGAAAATAATAAAACTTTAGATCTTAGAATCAAAAATGAACCAGACAGATATGGCATTATTTCTCGATTACTGCATTGGACAATTGCTATCTTATTTATATCATTAATACCGCTAGGTATTTTTGCATCAATGATTCCTGAAGATACTCCATTTAGATTGTCGTATTATGTTGTTCACAAAACAATTGGAGTTACATTATTCATTCTTGTCTTAACTAGAATAGTTTGGAATATCTTTTCAAAAAGACCAGAGTTAGATAGCTCATTAAAGGCCAGAGATGCTAAATTAGCTCATAGAGCTCACCTTGCTTTGTATTTTGCAATGTTAGCATTGCCTATAACGGGCTTTATGATGACTAGTTATCACGGATATGGAACTTACTTTTATTTTTGGGAATTTTCACCACCAGTAGAAGAAAGCGATGTATATATTGTATGGGGCCTCTTTCACAAGTATTTATTACCTTATTTAATTTACGTCGTCTTGGGTGCTCACATACTTGGTGCATTAAAACATCATTTCATCGATGACGATAAGAATGCAATAAAAAGAATGGTTTCATAATGCTATAGTAAAATTAAGTGTTAAAATTTTTTAATACTTAACCAATAACATAATGAAGATTAATTATCCTGATAGCTTCATAAAGAAAATTTTAGAAGAATCAAATACCATAGCTATAGTTGGAGCTAGTTCCAAGGAAGATAGGGATAGCTACAAAGTAATGAACTATCTTCTTCAAAAAGGTTATAAAGTCTTTCCGGTAAATCCTTACGAATCAGGAAAAAATATTTTAGGACAGAAATGTTATGAGGACCTAGAGTCCATTAAACAATCTGTAGATATTGTTGATGTGTTTAGGGCACGTGAAGCAGTATTAGGTATAGCAAAACAAGCTATAAAAATTTCTGCAAAAGTTTTGTGGACACAAGAAAATATTATTCATCACGAGGCTGCAGAGTTGGTTGAGAAAGCTGGACTAAAGGTTGTCATGGACAGGTGTCCAAAAAAAGAATTATCAAAACCGTATTGGACTAGTAAAACAAAATAGCTTTTAATAGATTTAATATGAATGACAGTTACTCAATAATTCTAAAAGATGATTCTAGTGCAGGCGTATTGCGTCTGGTTCTAAATGATCTTGAAAGTAAAAATTCTTTATCAGAAAAAATGATGAAGAGTTTGATCGATAGTATCTCAGCTGCTTCTATACAAAAATCTGTAAAAGTTATAGTTATAGCTGCTAACGGCAATGTATTTTCTGCTGGTCATAACCTGAAAGAAATTACTGAAGCTCGTTCAAATCAAGATGATGGAGATACTTATTTTTCTGAGTTATTTGATATGTGCTCTTCATTGATGAAGTTGATAGTTAATTGTCCAAAACCAGTCATTGCTGAGGTGAACGGAATTGCTACTGCTGCAGGTTGTCAATTAGTTGCTAGCTGTGATCTAGCAATAGCTTCAAATGATTCTAAATTTGCAACTCCTGGAGTAAATATAGGACTTTTTTGTTCTACACCGATGGTAGCTCTTACAAGAAATGTTCATAAAAAGAATGCAATGGAGATGCTCTTAACTGGAGATATGATTGGTTCAGCAAAGGCTAAAGAAATTGGTTTAATTAATGATTTTGTAGAGGTTGATCAGCTAACCACGACCGTTATGGCTTTGGCAGACAAGATAGCAAGCAAGCCATCCTCAACAGTAGCTACTGGTAAGAAGGCTTTTTATGAACAAGTTGAAATGAGTCTATCAAAAGCTTATGAATATACCTCAGAGGTCATGAGAAATAATTTATTAAGAGATGATGCAAAAGAGGGTATAAGCGCTTTTATTGATAAAAGGTCTCCAGACTGGCAAGACGATTAATGAGAAAAAAAGCATTACTGACTGGATTTTCTTCTGGAATTGGTTTTGCTTATGCAAAACATTTAGCAAATAATGGTTGGCACCTAGATTTAGTTTCACAAAATAAAGACAGAGCATTATCTGCCTTAGATGATTTAGATTATGATCATTGTTTTATACATTCTTGCAATCTAAGTTCTCCAGAAGAACTCCACAATTTAATAAAAGAAATTTCAACACCTGATTTATTAATTGCTAATGCAGGAATAGGTATTAATGGGAGTGTCGGTAAAAATACACCTAGAGATATTCAAGATGCAACTTATTTAATGTTTGGAGGTGTTATTAACCTTATTGAACATTTTTTACCTAAAATGAAAGAAAAAGATTCGGGTAGAGTTGTAATAATTTCTAGCATTGGAGCTTTAATACCTATGCCAAAATCATCAATTTATGCCGCTGTAAAATCTGGAATATATTCCTATGGCAGATCTTTAAATGAGGAATTAGAGAATACAAATGTTTCTGTGACAGTAAGTTTGCCAGGCTATGTTCGAACCAATATTCATAAGAGATCTGGTCTTGAACACCTTACAAAAAAAATACCTAATTGGATGTGGATTTCAGCTGACAAAGTAGTAGTTGACACTGAAAAGGCTTCTAGAAAAGGAAAGTCGCACATTATTCCTGGGTTCTTGTATAGAATCACTAGTATCTTTTTTAATCTTAAAATTACAAAAATTATTTGGAAGACATTAAATGCAAGAAAGTAATTCTTTACATATTTTTGGTCGTTTAATGACGAGTTTTGAGGGAACATCATTAACCTTTGAAGATAAAAAGTTATTATCGAATAAACATGTCGGTGGAATTGTTCTTTTTTCTAAAAATTTTGAATCACAATTACAAATTCAATCATTATGTTCAGAAATTAAAGCTGTAAAAGAGAATATTATTATTGCAGTAGATCAAGAGGGGGGAAGAGTACAAAGATTTAAAAATGAATTTACTGTATTGCCTTCGATGCAAGATCTTGGTGATTATGCTGTTGAAAAAAATAATATGAGAATATGTCATGAAATAGGATGGTTGATGGCAAGCGAGTTAGTTGCTTCAGGAATAGACATAAGCTTTGCTCCAGTATTAGATGTAGATAGAGAAACTAGCAGCGTTATTGGAAGTAGGGCATTCTCAAATGATCCTAAGTTAGTTATAAAATTAGCAAGAAATTTTATCAATGGAATGAATGAGGCGGGGATGCAGGCAACTGGTAAGCATTTTCCTGGACACGGAGGTATATTTGAAGATAGCCATATCTCTGAGCCTGTTGATACTAGATCATATGAAAAATTAGTAGAAATTGATTTAAAACCTTTTATAGAACTAAAAAATAATTTAAGTGCCTTAATGACAGCGCATATAACTTTTCCAAAGGTAGATGATATTTGTGTGAGCTACTCAGATATATGGATAAAAAAAATATTAAAAGATAAATTAGCATTTGAAGGAATAGTCTTTAGTGATGATCTATCCATGAAAGGTGCAGGTGATTTCTCAATGGGTGAAAAAGCTTTGAAATCAATAGAGGCTGGCTGCGATATGATCTTAGTTTGTAACGATTATGATGGAACAATGGATGTTATTGATGCTTTTGAAAAAAACAATGTCCAGATGTCAGACAAAATTAAAGATTTAAAGAATTCTGCAGACATTAATTGGAATGATTTAGAAAATCAAGATAGAGTTAAAGATGTTAAAAATTTAATTAAAGAAATGGGGAAAACATAATGAGAAGAGTGATTACAGGCCATAACAGTGAAGGAAAATCCATTATTACTCTAGATGGCCCTCCAGCAAGAACAATAGGTGAGGATGTTGGCGGTTTATTTGAGATATGGAATACAGATGGAAATATAATTGATACAACTGATTCTATTGATAGAGCAGATACCGATATTGTTTTGTCTCCGCCTGAAAATGGATCAAAATTTAGGTATTTTCAAATAAATCCAACTCCAGAAGGTGTGCCAATGGAGATGATGCAAGAAATTGCAGCTGATGCATTTAAAAAAATAGGCGCTGCTCATCATAGGGTTGACACATCAAAACATCCAGCGATGCATAAGACTGACACCATTGATTACATTATTTTATTAAAAGGGGATGTCACACTAATTTTAGACGAAGAAGAAGTAACTTTAGAACCTCACGATGTGGTAGTTCAAAGGGGAACTAATCATGCATGGGTTAATAATGGAGATGAGCCAGCATTATTGATAGCTGTCTTAATTGATAGCGATCTAAAATAATTAGAAGCTGATTGTCCCGTTATTAATTTGCTCATAGTTTTCATTAGTAAGCCTTGTATAGCATTCGCTTTTTGGTTCTCTTACAAATATCAAATCATCATTAACCTTTTCTAAGTGATAAGCCTCTTCTCTAAGATCACCTTTCTTTAATTTAAATGTTCCTGTTGTTTCCATCTCTTCAATAATTCTTACAAAAACAGGTCTAGCATAAGAGGGTAGTTTTTCATCAACAAAGGATGAAAAAGCACTCCAATCAAATGTATTAGGATCACAGTTAAAAGCTACCATTCCAGCTCTACCTTCGCTATGAGGCACTTTAACTCCATATACATTTGCCATATTAACTTGCTCAAAAGAGTTAAGTATTTCACCCACTTCATTAGTGGATACATTCTCAGATTTCCATCTGAAAGTATCTCCAACTCTGTCAACAAATTGATAATGTTGTCTACCTAGGGCAAAACCAACATCCATTTTTTTTAATAGATCTCCAGTATCAAACCAACGATCGCCATCTTCCTCAACATCTCTCTTAACCTTCTTTTCGCTAGCTTGAGCATCTGTATAGCCATTGTATATGGCATTTGGACCAATTTTTATTAATGCCAAACCAGGAGAATCATCTTTGACTTCAATATATTTTCCATTTTCATCTACCTTTAATTTATCCTCTGCAACGTCATATTCAAATAACTTAATATCAACATTTGTCATGCCAATTGTTTGGTCTTTATTTAAAAGATTCATGAACATGCCATTAGCTTCACTTGCACCGTATATTTCACAAATCCTTTCAACATTAAATCTGTTTCTAAAAGTATCCCAAAGATCTGGCCTCAGACCGTTTCCAACCATTTTTGATATTGGGTTATTAACTTCTTCTGCACAAGGTTCTTGAAAGCTTAAATATCTGCATAGTTCACCAACATATACAAATGCTGTTGTATTGAATTTTTGAGCTTCTGACCAAAAAGATGATGCAGAAAATTTACGTTTGATAAAAGTTGAAGCTCCAACTTTAATAGTGGCACAAAGGCCAAGTATCAGACCGGTTGAATGATATAAGGGAAGACAGTTGTACATACAATCCTCACTTGTCAGCCTATATCCAGCCATAGTGATATTTGTAGACCCAGCAACCACTTTAACGTTAGTAAATAATGCAGCTTTAGGAACTCCGGTTGTACCTGATGTAAATATGTAAAAAGCAGTATCTCCTGCAACTACTTGATTTGTTTGTTCAAGATTACCAGATTTAGATTGGTCAAGATTCTCAGTAATATTTGAAGCCCATTCAGGACAGTTATTTGGAACAGTATCTTCAACCCAAAGTAAATCAGATGATTTAGTAATATTAATTTCAGATAAAACACCTTCCAAAGATTCAGATAATTCATCTCCAAAAATACATTTCTTGGAATCAGATGTGTTTATGCAATGGATAAGAGGCTTTCCGGTAAGACTGGTATTAATTAAGACTCCAATAGCTCCTAATTTATTTATTGCTAAAAGTGAAATAACAAAGTTAGGCCTATTCTCCATGAATAGAACAACTCTATCTCCATGCTCTATACCTTCACTTGCTAACTTATTTGCAAGAACGTTTGCAGCCTCATTTGTTTTTGAGTAGGTCCATACTTCATCTTCAAAATAAAGAAAATCTTTTTCGCCGTATTCATCAACTGTTTCTTGAAAAGAATGGGCAAGTGATGCATTTGAGTCTAACTCAGGCCATTTATATCTGACCATTGGTATGATATATCTAAGTTCAGATATAACTCTAAAAAACTCTTTAATAGAAGCTAGCATGTCTATATCCCCCTGATATAGTTATAAATTAATCTACAGATGTAATTATTATTTCATCCGAGTCTGTTGGTAATATTACCATAGTGCCATCATGAGAGGCAGTCCAGTTATCCATGATTTCATCGACACCTCTATACATAATGTTTTCCATTAATTGGTTTCTTGGAGCTGGAAGATGATGATAAAAAACTAAGTGACCCACATTTGCTTCTTGAGCAGCTTGAACAATCTCTGGAATAGGAGTGTGATAATCTTGAATATCTATAGTTACTTTTGCAGCCATTGTATTACCAATTCTTTCTGCATTTTTATTTATTAGATTTACAAGATCAAGCGACATAGATTCATGAAATAAAACATCAACATTTTTAGAATTATTGACTAGATTTTCATCATAGATTGTATCGCCACTTATACTAACTGATCTTCCTTTGTAATCAATTCTAAAACCTAATGCAGGATCAACAGGATCATGCGAAACACTATATGCTGTAATCTTTAAGTCCCCGTCATCAATTAATATAGGATTATCTAAATTAATAGTATGCGTATCAAAACCTGCTATATCTAATGGAGCAATAGTATCTCCGTGATGCTCATTTCTGAAAAAATAATCTTTTGTATAAGCAAGCTCTATACCATCTGTAAGCATTTGAACCCCCTCAGGTCCGTATACTTTTTGCTTAGAATTTCTTCCACCATTAATCCAGGTTGCTTGATGAAAATCAGCGATATCAAAGATATGATCAGAATGTAGATGGGTATAAAATATTCCCTTGACCCTATCCCATGGCGTATTCCAATCAGTAAGATTTTGAGCACTGCCTCCACCGGTATCAAATATAAAAATATTTTCCCCCGCTTGAATTAAAATACATGTTTCAGCCCTATCTGGTGCTGGAATAGGTGCTCTTGAACCACAAACAACTGCAGTCAAAGCATCCTCTTCTGGTAAATAAGATGAGGGAGTAGCTAAATTTTCTATTGCTGATTCTAGCAATTTGTTTTGAAAGGCAGGTTGCCTTAAAAGGATGAATATTGTTATTACTAATGTAATTACAATTATAAATAAATATTTTAAAAACTTTTGCATTAAATTCTCCAGTTCTTTTAAATATTACACCTCACAACATACCGTGTATATTAAATTGCCCATAACTACGTTGTGCAAAAAAACTCAATGAACTAATATAGATGTCTATTTTTACTATCTATTTAGGGGATAAATATGAACGACGTTAAAGAATATGATTTTGTAGTATATGGAGCTACAGGTTTTACTGGTAAATTAGTTGTTGAATATCTAGTAGAAAAATATAGTAATAATCCTGAAATTAGTTGGGCTCTAGCGGGTAGAAATCTCGAAAAACTAGAATCAGTTGCTGCATCTAAAAATGTTCCTGAAGATACGGGGCTATTAGTGGTTGATAGTAATGATATTGCAAGCATTGAAGAAATGGTCTCAAAAACAAAATGTGTTTTAACTACTGTTGGTCCATATCAGCTATATGGTAATGATATTGTTGCAGCGTGTGCAAAATCTGGAACAGATTATGTTGATTTATGTGGTGAACCTGGATGGATGCATGAAAAGATCAATGAGCTTAGTGATCTAGCAAAGGAATCTGGATCAAGAATAGTGTTCTCATGCGGATTTGACAGTATTCCTTTTGATTTAGGCGTTCTATTTTTACAAAACGAAGTTATATATAGACATGGTAAACCCTCCTCAAATGTTAGAGGCAGAGTTAGAGGAATGAATGGTGAATTTTCAGGAGGTACTGCTGCATCCCTTGGTGCCACTATGGCAGCCCTAAAAGAAAAGCCTGAACTTTTTACAGTTTTAGCTAATCCATTTGCACTTTCAGATGGTTTTACTGGACCTGAGCAACCAGCTGACAACAAGCCTATACTTGATGAAAAATTAGATACATGGGTAGCTCCATTTTTTATGGCGCCAATTAACACTAAAAATGTGCACAGATCTAATATGTTGATGAATCATATGTATGGTGAGGATTTTTGTTACAACGAGATGTGGGTTATGGGTTCAGGTGATGAGGGTAAAGCTGCAGCAGATTTTATTTCTTCATCCAATCCTTTAAGCGACGCACCAAAACCTGGTGAGGGTCCATCAAGAGAATCTAGAGAGAACGGAAATTATGATGTTTTATTTTGTGGAGACATAAATGAAGAAAGTGTTCATGTTTCTGTAGCTGGAGATATGGATCCTGGTTATGGCTCAACTTCTAAAATGATTGCTGAGAGTGCAATATGTTTAGTAAAAGAGTGTGAGAATCTTGCGGGAGGCATTTATACCCCAGCACCTTCAATGGGAACAAAACTTATAAAAAGATTACAAGACAATGCTGGATTAACTTTTAAAGTTGAGAATTAATGATCAAAAAGAATATCAAAAAATGGCATGATCTTATAAAGGGAGATTATCCTGGAGGATTTGATGAGCTCTTGGATGATGATGTTAGTTTTTATTCTCCTATAGTTTTTTCTCCGCAAAGAGGAAAAGAGCTTACAGCTTTATATCTTATGGCAGCTGGAAATACATTTGGTGGCGACCAATCTAAAGATGGAACTCTTGAAGAATCTAGTTTTAAGTATACAAAAGAAGTTTTGGACGGCAATCAAGCTGTATTAGAGTTTGAAACCCAGATTGATGGCAAATATGTTAACGGCGTTGATATTATTACTTTTAATGATGAAGGGAAAATTATTGAATTTAAAGTCATGATAAGACCTCTTCAGGCTGTAAATATCATTCATGAAAAAATGCAAGATATGCTAAAGCAATTAAAATAAATGAGCGCATTCAAGATTTTTCATAATTCAAGATGCAGCAAATCAAGACAAGCTCTTCAAATACTTCAAGACAGTAATTGTGATATTGAAATTATTAACTATCTTGAGGCAGATCTAGATGTATCTCTAATTAAGGATGTTTTAAAAAAGTTATCTCTTAAACCAAGAGATATTTTAAGAACAAGCGAGCAGGACTATAAAGACAACAATCTAGAAGAAGATAATTTATCTGATGATGATATTATTGACTATATGATTAAACATCCTAAATTAATTGAAAGACCTATTGTAATTAAGGGACACAGAGCTATTTTAGGAAGGCCGCCTGAAAATGTTTTAGAACTACTCTAGCTCACCGTCTTGCCTTAATTTTTCCCTTATTTTTGTTGCACTTATATTGGTTATTGAATCTTCAAAAACTTCTTCTTCAAAAACATAACCAACACCACGACCATAAGAAATATTTACTATGTTTGGAACAAGCATAATTTCATAGTCCACACCTTTCTTAAACCCATCCTTAGATAAACCTTCTTCTATACTTTCACAAACGGTTTCCCAATCAAAAGGATTGTCCTCTTGACCAATTCCACCAGATGATCCTTGAACATCTCTCACTTGAATAATGACTTGACCAGTTTTTGCAACACATCTTTTAAATAGTTCTTGATGGCCTTGGTGCCATGGTTGCCATCTGCCAAGCATTTGAACAGTTGGTTTTTTCCAATCAAACATTTTTTAATATCTCCTTAGCTATGTTGTGATGATTGGTGTCATTCATTTCAGTAATATGAAAATTAACCTCTTTTGGTTCTTCAAACATTTGATTGGTATCCTCAAACCTGCCTTCAGATATTGTATTCATCCATATTGTTATATCAGGTTCAAAGTTTGCTCTAGTTTCAACAGTAGGACAAACAAAATCGCATATAACGTATCTGTTATTGCTTTTTTCAAAGTCTGCAAAAGTCTTCATTCTCATGCTTTGTCTAATTCTTCCTTCAGAAGAGAAATCCCAATCATTTGCCATATTTCTAACAACGTCAGCGTTATACCAAGCAGCGTCTATAAGGGGCTGAAGGCGTTCAGCTAAATAGGTTTTACCACTTCCTGGAAGACCCATGATTAAGATTTTCATAATTATCTGATTTTTTTAATGCTAAAAATTTCGTTCTTAAAGTACATTTTATCTTCTTTGCTAATAGCAGTCTTGATTTTTTTTTGATTTGCAGGTGATTTTTCTATTTCTTGAATTTCTTTTTCAGGAATTTGGCCTATATACAATATGTTTGCCCATTTGGCATCTACGCCATGACCAAATAACTCGGAAACTGTTTGATCAGGACTCCTTTTAAAGTTAAAGGTATAAAATTTTGGTTTTGAATAAGAGTATTTATTATTTTCACCCACCGGATTATTTTTTAGGTACTCAATAATATCTTTTGCATTATTAGGGAAGGGATCTTTGTCTTTCCATGCAACCCTGATAATTTTTTCTACTGTATCACCTCCACATGAATGTGTTACAAGCAATCTTCCTGATTTGTTCAATAATCTCATTAAAGGAGCAATTACATTATTTACTTTAGTTTTTACTAATGATGCCGCTCTATATGCCTGTGAGGCGATAATTAAATCATAATTATTATTTTCATAATCATTATCTAGGAACGGTTCAAGATATCTTTTATGATCTTCTCTATAAATTCTTATTATGCAAGGATAAGCGTATGAAGTTCGTGATTTATTATCAATTTCAATACCCCAGTATTTTTTAATAAAGTTATTTAATTTATTAATTTGATCATGAAAATCATAAGAATTATCTTCTTTAAGAATTAGGGTATAGGTTTTAACTTTTTTATTCTTAATTTTATTATTGTTCTCGATATGACCAAGCTCAGCAAACTTTACATTAGTCATAGTCACCAATAAGTTTGGATGCTCTACAAACCTATCAGGCATTTTTTCAAGAGTATTTTTTAAATCCTCATAGCTTATTTCTTTACCTGTAATTAACAATGAAGTGTATGGATGATGTTTATGGAATGTTTTAATAACATTAGATTTAATAGTTCCATCGCCAGTTCCAGCATCAAGAATTCTTAAAAAAGTTCTATTTTTTGGCATAGATGCTATATAAGGAGCTAGCTCCATAGATATAGCTCTTTTTTCACTGGTATTTTGAATAAATGACAAGTACTTGAGCCTGTCATCAAAGAATCTTTTTTTCCCCATAATTTGCCCCTAATCTTTATCATATATTATTTTTTAAATTGCTCAATAATGCGTTTACGTAACTAATATTTTGAGATTAAAATATCTTTTTCTGGGGAGAAAACTAATGAAAGAAACTAAGTTACCTCTGTTAATTGGAATTGGATCAAGAATAAGAAAATCACCTTATTTCGATTCAACAATTAAGTATGGAGTTACCGGATTTACCATATATAACAGGATGTATTTGCCAACTGCCTTTTCTGGACCTGAAAGTGAATATAACAGTTTGATAAATGATGTTACTTTTGGTGATTTTGCTGCAGAGAGACAAGTTGAAGTTTCTGGTCCTGATGCTTATAACTTTATTAGATATATAAACCCAAGAAATTTATCAAAATGCGACATCGGTGACTGTAAATATATTGTTCTAACTGATAAAAATGGTGGGATTATTAATGATGCATGTTTGCTAAGGCTTGAGCCAAATAAATTTTGGGTTTCTCCTGGAGATGGTGATATCTTGCTTTGGCTACAGGGTATAGCAATTAATTCTGGTATGGATGTAGATATACATGAACCAGACGTTTCTCCTCTTCAAATTAGCGGCCCAAAAGCTGGAAAATTAATCCAAAAACTATTTAATGGTATCCATGATGATCTGGGTTATTACAAGGCCAGAGAAACATCTTTAAATAACATACCTATGGTCATTGCTCGAACTGGTTGGAGTGGCGAACTTAGCTATGAATTATATCTACAGGATAGAAAAAAGGGTGATGAATTATTTGAAATAGTGCATGAAGCGGCAAAAGAGTTTAATGGAGCTGTTATTGCTCCAAATACAATAAGAACCATTGAGGGAGGATTACTGTCCTACCAAAGTGATTTTGGTCGTGAACATAATCCTTTTACTATTGGGTTGGATAGACTTGTAGACCTAGATCAAGACATTGATTTCATTGGTAAAGAAGCTTTAAAGAAAATTAAATCGGAGGGTATCTCAGAAAAATTGGTTGGAGTAGAAATAGATGGTGATCCAATACAAAAGGTGCCTGAAAATTTTTGGCCAGTATTTGATGAAAATCATAAAAAAATTGGAAGGCTTTCTAGATGCTTTTTTTCACCAAGACTTAAGAAAAATATTGGCCTCGCTATCATTGATATTAATTTTGTTGAACCAGGCACACCTTTAGTAATAGAGTCACCCAAAGCACATTTAAATGCACAAGTTCATGAATTGCCATGGTTTCCTGCTGAAAAAAGTACTAATCTAGATTAATGAAAAATTTATACTTATTAGTATTGCTAATATTTGGAAATAATACCTTTTCTATGATTATTGATAATTTAGATGACAAAAGAGCTAATTGGAGCGCCATTTCTGATAATGTAATGGGTGGAATATCTGAAGTTAATTTTTATGAGGTCGAAGAGGGCGAAGAAAAATTTTATAGACTTGAGGGGACTGTTAGCACTGCAAATAATGGTGGTTTTATACAATCTGTTATTCGTTTTCCATTCAATGCAGAAGAATACAGCGGAATTAAGATTAAAGTCAGAGGTACAAATGACGCTTATTACGTTTGGATAAGAACGCCATCAAGTAGATTCCCTTGGGATAGGTATATTGCATCATTCACCCCAGGAGATGAATGGTCAACTATTGAAATCCCATTTTCTGTGTTTAAGAAATCTAACTTTTACATGCCAAAGAAGATGAATATTTCAAAAATAAGAACGATTGCCATTGCAGCATATGGTAAAGACTTTCAAGCTGAACTTGATTTAGCTCAAATAGAGCTTTACTAAAATGTTTTCTGACCAAGACAGGTCATTTATGAAGATGGCGTTAGATGAGGCTCAGCTATCATTCAATGATAATGAAGTACCAGTTGGTGCAATCATTGTCAAAGATAATGCAGTAATAGGATCTGGTCATAATAAGGTTATAAACACTATCAACGTAACTTCTCATGCTGAAATAAATGCAATTATTGACGCTTCAAAAAATACAAATAATTACAGACTTAATAATGCAAAAATGTATGTAACTTTAGAGCCATGTCACATGTGTGCGAAAGCAATAATTGATGCAAGAATTGATGAGGTTATATTTGCGGCACCTGAGCCTAAGACTGGGAGCATTATTTCAATTGATAACATATATGAAAGGATTAAGTTCAATCATAAAACATCATATAAATATGGCTTGTTGCAGAATGAAAGCTCAAACTTATTAAAGAAATTTTTCAAAACTAAAAGATAGTTAGGTTAATAATTTCTCCATTCTGGTATGAGGTATATTTGTATCAGATTGATATGGTTCAATCGCTTTATATCCATGTGATTTATAGAAATCTAAGGCAACGTTTCTAGCATTTAATGTAATACTACTCGCTCCAAGGACCTTAGCTTGATTTTCTAATCGATCAACAATTAGTGACCCCAAACCCATTCTTCTTATATTTTTAGATACACCCATATATCTTATTTGAGCTTCTTTATCATTATTCATATGCAATCTTCCACAGGCCACAATCTCATTTAATGATGTTATTGCCATAAAATGATAGCTGCTATCCTCAAGATCATCTTTTAGGGGGATGTGAGGTATATTTAGAGGCTTTCGTAAAATTTCCCATCTAAAATCATCATATTTTTTCCATTCTGCTTCAGTTTTTGGGGATCTGATTTCAATTTGATCCATCATTAAAATGATTAAATATCTAAATCAACCCAGACAGGGCAGTGGTCTGATGGTTTCTCCATAGCTCTAGCATCATAATCGATTCCAGTTCCAGATATCGCATGCGTTAAGTTATTTGAAACCATAATATGATCAATTCTTAGACCTCTTTTTGGATTGTCATCAAACATTCTTGATCTGTAATCAAACCATGAATAAATAGATGATTCATCAGGATTTTCTTTTCTCCATGAATCTATGAAGCCTAGGTTCTTGATGCTATTCCACATTTCTCGCTCTTGAGGTTGAAAAGACGTCTTACCATCGCGAAGCCATCTTTTTACATTTTCAGCACCAATTCCAATATCAATATCCTCGGGGGCTACATTAAAATCACCCATAACAATTAAATTCTCTTTTGTTTTTTGCAGTTCTTTGATGTGCTTTTTTAATTCATCATAATATTTAATTTTCTTTGGAAATTTTGTCTCATGATTGATATTTTCTCCTTGAGGGAAATAACCATTCATAATTGTTATTTCAGAATCCTTTGTTGTAAACGTACACTCTATAAACCTTTTTTGATCTTCAGGAGTATCTTTTTTAAAACCTTTTACCGTTTTGATAGGTTTTTCTTTGCTAAGAATAGCTACGCCGTAGTGACCTTTTTGACCCCAATATTCTGGATGGTAACCAATTTCTTCAATGACATCTAAAGGAAAATCAGGATCATTTACTTTAGTTTCTTGCAGCCCAATGACATCAGGATCAAGAGTGTCTCTTAAATGGATAAGTTGATGTGGACGAGCTCTAATACTATTGATATTGAAAGATATAATTCTCATAATTTATCCTACTTTAGAGGCAAGCAATTTCTTATCTAAGTTTAAATAATCATTAATGATATTAGTAGACTCTATTAGTAAATAATCTCGTTTAAAATCAATATCATTATTTGTATTTTCATTCTTTTTATTATTTTCATTTAAATCTTCATAGGTTGAAAATATTTCTAGACCAAGACCCTCTCTTCTTTTATTTTCTATTTGCAGAAGCCAATCCTTTCTGGCTTCTTTTTCAGATTTTCTAGTTTCTAAGTTTAGACTAAGAAGTTTTTTATCTTTATTTAAGTAATATCTATCTCTTACCTCTCCAAGATATTTTAAGTTTGGACTGGTAGTTAATCTTTGAGAATAAAGATTTTTTATTTCAAAAACTTTATCAGCATCAAAGTCAAATTTTTTATGCCTATATGGTCTGACAGTATCCCATTCCAATGCGGTTGGGTATGAACTTTCACCAACAGTTTCAATATCCCAGGTAGAAAGGAGTTCAATATCAGGTAACACACCTTTATTTTGTGTGCTAGAACCATCAATACGGTAATACTTTGATTCTGTAATCTTAACCTGACCCTTTGAAATACTTTCTAAGCTCTGAACTGTTCCTTTACCAAATGTTCTTTGACCAAGCACAATACCCCTTTGATAGTCTTGTATTGCACCAGCAACTATCTCTGAGGCTGATGCTGAATAACGGTTAACCAGAACTGCCATCGGTTTCTGCCATGCTTGTTTAGCTTTGCTTGAACCATAGGGTTGAATATAGCCTGCCTTGTGTTTTACTTGAACTGTTGGACCAGAGGACACAAACAAGCCAACTATTTTATTAGCTTCGATTAATGCACCACCACCATTATTTCTGAGATCTAAAATAACAGCATCGACACCTTCAATATTAAAATTTTTAAGAATATCCTCTACGTCATTACTACTACTTCTATAGTCTGAATCTCTATTTTGATAGGCATTAAAATCAATATAGAAAGAGGGTAAATCTATTATTCCAATCTTATTTCCTTCTTTAGTTTCTATAATTTTAGATTTAGCAGCTCTGTCTTCAAGCTTTATCTCTTCTCTTGTTAAAGTCACTAATTTTCTAGTGCTATCTGCAGAATCAGAGGATATGAACTCTATCTCAACTTGAGTTCCTGACTCACCTCTTATTAAATCTACAACTTCATCAATTCTCCAACCTACAACATCAACATATTCTTCATCTTCTGTATCTATCTGTCTTATTCTTGTTATTTTATCCTCTGGTAATATTTCTCCAGACTTTTCAGCCGGGCCACCAGGAACCAGGCTAACAATTTTTGTATAGTCATCATCAGCACCTAATAGAGCGCCAATACCCTCTAACTTAAGACTCATATTCATATCAAAATCTTCTACTGATCTTGGAGATAAATATGATGAATGTGGGTCAAATTGATTACTAAGAGTATTTATAGCTATTGAAAAAATATCTTCTTCTTTTTGTTGCTGAATTCTTCTAATTCTATTTTTATATCTTTTTAATAAAACTTTATTTGGATCATCAGACAATGTTTCTGACATTAATGCCACAAGCAAATCATTTTTCGTCTCATTTCTCCATATATTTTTTAGATGAGCTTCAGATGTAGGCCATTGGTTGTCTTCATAATAAATATCTATAAATTCATCTTTTGTAAAATCAAATGAATCTTTTTCAATGAGTTTTATTTGAAATTCAGAAAAGTCTACAAGCCTTTCAAAATATAAATTAATTATTAGGTATGCCAAATCTATATCAAAAAATTTTCCTGAATATTGGCTTGATTCTTCTTTGAAGTTTTTTATTTCTGATTCAAGAAAATATAATTTATTTTCATCAAGCCTTTCAATTAATGCATCTATATATTTATTGTTAAAGTCATCTTTAACAAAATTCTTTATGTAGTGTTCTTTTTTCAACTTCTTAAAAACTTCTTTGCTGAGATTAATCTTTTCATCAGTAAGATTGGTAGATATATATTCTTGTGGTTCATAAGTTGAGTTGCCACATGAAATTAGGACGACACAAACGAAAGACCAAATAAGTTTATTTTTAATCACAAGTTATAAATTTTGTATTTTTGCAGCTTCTTCTCTAATAGTTTCAGGAGAACCTAGGTTTTGTCTATTTACTCCAATCCTTTTGAACCAATAATGAATACCCATCAAATCAGTAAAACCCATGCCACCATGAACTTCTGTAGCTTTTTTGCTTATAACTTTAGAGACTTCCGAAACATGTGATTTTGCATGACAAGCCATCAGTCTTGATTCATCAGGAATATTATCAAAACAATGGGCAGCATGCCATACCAATGAATAACATGGCTCTAAATCTGATGCCATTTCAGCGCACATATGTTTTACAGCTTGAAAAGATCCAATTGCTCTACCAAACTGTTTTCTCTCTTTGGAGTACTCAACAGCTTTTTTTAGTAATGCTTCAGAAGCTCCAAGTGAATCTGCAGCTAAAACAATTCTTCCTGCATCAATAGATCTTGATATAGCCTGATTACTAGTCTTCGTTTCTTCTAGTATATCTATTGATGCTTTTTTAAATTGGATCTCATGATATGTTCTTGTTTTATCTACAGTTGTGAGTTCTGTGAGTTTTATATTTTTATCATTAATATCTATTACTCCAATCTGACCGCTCTCATCAGCAATCAACAAGTGAGAAGAATTTTCTACATCTAGAACAAATAGAGATTTTCCAGAAACAGTATTTTTTGTAAAACTAAATCCAAAATCATTTCTTGCTGCAATATATTCAGCAAAACCTACTGCAAACTTCATCTCATTATTGACTATAGAATTAAGGTATATATTTTTTTGGTCTTCGCTTCCTCCAAGTGATAAAGCTGTTGGTGCCATCACATATGATCCAGTAAAAGAGAAGGGTGCAACATTCTCTCCTAAGCTTTGTGAAACTGCTGTTGCAAACAGAAGATCTAACCCAAGACCCCCATAGTCTTCTGGAACCAGCAAGCTATTTATTCCAAGATTTAATATGCCACTTGAAATTGCATTCTTCATCTTTTGATTGTTGCTATCAGCAATTTTTTTTATAGCATCAAGTGATGCATGATCTTGCAAAAACTTATTAACATTATCTTTAAAAAATTGTTGTTCTTCAGATAGACCAAAATACATATTAGACTCCGGAGAATTTTGGTTCTCTTGGCATTCCAAGGCCTCTTTCAGAGATTATATTTTTTTGAATTTGGCTTGTGCCCCCACCAATTATTAGTCCTAGATAATACATATATAAAAATTGCCAGGAACCTTTGTCTTTAAGGTAGGGGCTATCTTCATATAAAGTGCCGAGCTCTCCCATAACATCAACAGCAAAACCTTCCAATTCATGTCTAAGTTCAGTTCCATAATATTTTTGTATCATTCCAGCTATTTTTGCATCCTGACCTGGATTAAGCTTAGCGGATAACACTCGTAATGAATTTGATTGAAAAGCAGTCACTTTTGCTTGAAGTGCCATTAATTTATCTCTGTAAATAGGAATTTCAATTAACTTAACGCCATTAATAGTTTCCTTCTTCATTCTATTTATTAATGCATTAACCCTATTCATTGTTGCATTTGGGTCTGTTAAAGATCCTCTTTCATGAGACAGAGTTGCATTTGCTACAGCCCATCCTTCGCCTCTTTTGCCCACAATATTTTCTTCAGGAACAGCTACATCCGTAAAAAATACTTCATTGAAGCCAGCTTTAAGGGTCATATCAACTAAAGGTCTAACATCTATGCCCGGAGCATCCATTGGTATAAGTAAATAACTAATTCCAGCATGTTTCTTTGCTTCAGGTTCTGTTCTTACAAGACAAAACATCATTTGTGAATACTGAGCAGTACTTGTCCAAATTTTTTGACCATTAATAATCCACTTACCATCAATTAGTTCTGCCTTAGTTTGAAGACTTGCAAGATCACTTCCGGCATTTGGCTCAGAATAGCCCTGACACCATATTATTTCCCCATGGAGAGTTTTTTTAATATATTTTTGTTTTTGTTCCTTGGTTCCAAGTTCAAGAAGAGTGGGTACTAACATATCGATACCTTGCCCGCCCATTGGGGAGGGTAGACCATGATGGGCAAATTCTGATGCGATAATTCTATTTTTTATAACATCACTTTCAGCACCATAACCCCCATACTCTTTAGGAATAGATCTTGCGAAATATCCATTTTCAATAAGTATAGTTTGCCATTCTGATCTTGAGATATTTTTACCACTTTTCTCTGATATAGGACCAGCAAGATCTAATAATGCACTCTTAGATTCATTTTTAAAACTAACGCCTTTCCACTTTATGCAGAAAGCTTCTACTTCTTTTTTAAAAGCTTTGTATTCTGGTCCAAAATTTAAGTCCATATTTGTATTATCTTTCTATTATTTCCAATTTGGATCTCTTTTTTCTAAAAATGCTTTAATTCCTTCTTGAGCATCTTCACTGTTAAAACATTCAGCAATTTGCTTCTGTAAAAAAGGTAAAGCTTCATCAAAAACCATACCATCTTGTTTTTCATATGCCTCTAATCCCATTTTCATAGTATTTGGTGCTAAAGATGCAAGTTGCTTTGCAAGATTGCTTACTTCTTTGTCTAATTTTTCTTCAGAAACTATCTTGTTAATTAAGCCCCAATTGAGCGCTTCTTTTGCAGAAATACTTTCTCCTCTCATAATAAAATCTAGCCCAGCTCGTTTTGGCATTACTCTAAATAAACCAGCCATTACCATAAATGGCCATAAACCTCTTTTAATTTCAGGAGCTGAAAATTTTGCAGTCTCTATTGCTACAGCATGAGTAGCGTTAGTTACCATCAACAATGCACCTGCCAAAACAGATCCTTGGATTTTGCAAATAACTGGCTTGTATAAATGTCTTATTGCCAGGCTTATATCATTCACATCATCTAGTTTTGGAACATTGGAATTTGATTCTGATCTGTTGAGATCAGCTCCAGCACAAAAAATATCGCCCTCAGCATCTATCACAACAACTCTTACGGAATTTTCTTGTTTTGCATATGCAAGCGCATAATTAAGCTCATTCATCATTACATTATTTATAGCGTTCTTTTTTTCCGGTCTGTTTAATGTAATTGTCAAAATATTGTTATGAAAATTAATTTTTGTTGCTTCAAAAATTAACCCATCAAGTGTGAGAATATTATCAGCCATTATTTTTCTCCTGAATTAAAGATGAGGGTATTTTTATTAATTTAGCTCTTAAATATTCGCCAAGAGATTTTGCTTGACTATCTATTCTATTATTTGAAGAAACTCCATCCTCGAGAATATCATGAATATAAAAATTCAATGATTTGATGTTTGGAAGTTCATATCTATCTATATCAAATTTATTGAGGTCGGGCATAAGTTCTTTAAATTTTTCAATGGTTAAAAAATCATAAAGAAAAGCATATGATTCATCATTTTTTGCCCATACTCCCAAATTAGCACAACCACCCTTATCTCCAGATCTTGTGCCAAAAATTTCACCAAATAATCTTTCAGTAAAATCATCTTTTGGCAGTTTAGAAATTCTTACAGGTTGTTTTTGATAAAATATTTCTTCTAAATTAAGCTGATTTGTTGGAGTTATATCAATGACTTTTCCATCAATATGAACCTTCTCTTTAACGTATTTGCTATCAATTAAAGTAGGCCAATAAACTATCACAGCCCCATTAGGTTTAACTGAACTCCTTGCAAAGAAACCAGGATAATTTGATAAAGATAATTCAACTATTTTTGCAGTAAAAAGCCGTCCAACAAGATTTGGATCCATAGATTTCACCGATATATTCAATGATGCCATTGCCTCTTCATTTGAATTTGGATTATTTTTTTGTGTTTGATGTAGATCAATAACGACTTCATCAAATTGATCTTTTCCGCCAAGAGATTTAAACAATGTATCTGTAAAAGATTTTGCTTTTTCTTCAATATCAATTCCAGTAAGAATTAATTCCATTCCGTTTCTATATCCACCAGCAAGATTTACACAAACCTTATGTGTATGAGGAGGGGAACTACCTCTACAACCAGATACATATACTCTATCATCAGCAACCTGTTCTATTTCCAATGTATCAAAATGAGCTATGACATCAGGATTGATATATGCTGGAGAGCTTATCTCATATAAAAGTTGGGCTGTAACTGTACCTACAGAAACTAGACCACCCGTACCTTGGTGCTTTGTAATAGTGAAACTTCCATCTTCTTCAATTTCAGCTATTGGGTAACCAACATTATCAAAACTAGGAACTTCTCTAAAGAAAGCATAATTACCTCCAGTTGCCTGGCAACCGCATTCAATTATATGTCCAGCAGCGAGAGCTCCAGCTAGTGCATCATAGTCATCTCGATTCCAATTAAATTTCCATGCAGCTGGACCAATTACTACAGCTGCATCTGTAACTCGCGGACAAATGACAATATCAGCTCCATTATCAAGAGCTTCTTTTATTCCCCAAGCTCCTAAATAAACATTTGCTGTTATTGGATTGTAGCCTGATTCTTTTAATGATTTTTTCTTATCAATATTAATAAAGTTTTCACCAACCTTTTCTAGTTCATCTATTGACGGCATTAAGTCATCTCCATCTATGTATGCAACTTTCAGTTCAATAGAAAGCTCATCTAAAATTTTTTCAATTTCATGAGCCATTGATTTAGGATTTAATCCGCCAGCATTGCTAACAATTTTTATATTTTTATCTTTACAATCTTTAGCAATTTCTTTTACTTGTTTTAAAAATGTTCCTACATAACCTTTATCATCTCCTCTTTGAAGTTTTTGGCTATAAAGAATTGTCATAGTTAGTTCTGCCAAGTAATCACCAGTTAGAACATCAATAGGTCCTCCATCAACCATATCTTTAGCTGCAGATAATTTATCACCATAAAATCCACTACAGTTGGCAATTTTTATTACATTTTTGTCCAAATTAATTCTCCAACCTTATACCTTTTAATATGCTCTTAGTAATTGAATTTGCTGAATCTTCAGGTGACTTGCTTATCTGAGTCTTATTTTTATCTTTTGCAAAATCCCTACCAATACCACCAAGTAATATTGCAAAAGCTTTTACATCTATATTCTCTATTTCGTTAACTTCTAAGGCTTCTCTTAAAAGCTTCTCAGTGAAATTGGTTATAAAACTTTCATGGTAATTAATTAATTTTGAAGACCCTTTTACATTCTTTAATCCTTGGATATAAGTCTCAAATTTTGGTCCTACGGCTTGATTTACAATCTTTAAATAAGTTTCAAGTTTTTCTATAGGTGAGCTGATTGAAGAAACTTTTTCTAATGCTTTTTTACCCAATTTTTTAAGAATGTTATCAACCATCATAATAATGAGAAGATCTTTGCTTGGAGCAATTTCATAAAGAGTTCTAAGAGATATTTTTAATCTTGAAGCTATTTCTGACATTGTTAGATCTGGAATGCCTTTTTCAAGCATAATCTCAAGATCTTCAATAACAGTTTTATGTTTATTTGTTAAAGGTTTTGAGGAGTTTATCTCTGTATTAAAAGAACTTGCAGAATATTGCATTATTTTGGGTCAACAATCATTAAAGGAGCACCATTTTCTACTTGATCATTTTTTGAAATTAATATTTTTGAAACCACACCATCTTCTAAAGCTTTTATTGAATGTTCCATTTTCATAGCTTCTAATATAACAAGCACATCCCCAGCTTTTACTTTACTTCCTTTTTTAACATTTAGTGCAATAACCTTTCCAGGCATTGGTGCTGAAAGACTCCCTTGAATATTTTCAGAGCCAGGCATAACAAATCTTGGTTTAATTTCAAGATTTACATCTCCGAAAGGCATATGGACGAGAATATTATTATCTTTGATGGTTATCCTAGAATAATGCCTTTTCCCATTGAATTCAGCATCGATTCCATACTCATCAGCAGAGTGTATGATTCCAATTTTCCCCCATTCAAAAACGTAGCCAATATTCCTTTTGTATTTATAAAGAACTTTGTATTCTTCATTATCGAAAATAAAGGTGATATTTTGTTTTGGCAGCCTTCCATTTGTCCACCCAGATGACATAAAAGATGCGGTATTTGCTTTTAACCTATTTCTTTCTTGAATCCACAAAGCAGAAATCGAGATTACGTGTTCAATTTCTATAGGCGATAATCTTATCTTTCTATCTGGATTTACTCTATCAATGAAATCTGAAGTTGTATCGCCATCAAGAAATTCTTGAGACCTAAGGCAGGTTATAAGAAAGTCTCTGTTAGTTTTGATGCCTCCTATATGCGCAGACTCAAGAGCTCTTGCTAGTTTTAATGCGGCATCATTTCTGGTTGGTGCGTACGAGATTATTTTTGCTAGCATTGGATCAAATTTAGTTCCAATTTCTGATCCTTCAGCAACACCAGAATCCCATCTTGTATCGTCATTATGCCCAGGCTCAAAAGCTATTAATTTTCCAACCTCAGGAAGGAAATCATTATTTGGATCTTCTGCATATAATCTGGCTTCTATAGAATGACCTATAAAATCTATATCATTTTGTGTGTAACCTAATTCTTCTCCTCTAGCTATCCTTAGCTGCTCAGAAACTAAATCTATTCCTGTAACTTCTTCTGTGACAGGATGCTCAACTTGGAGCCTGGTATTGACTTCTAAGAACCAAAATTCATCAGTTTTGTCATCAAATAAAAATTCGACTGTACCAGCAGATTGGTATTTAATTTTTTGTGCAAGTTTTATTGCAGCATCTCCCATTTTATTTCTTACTTCTTCCGATATTCTTGGCGAAGGTGACTCCTCAATTATTTTTTGATGCCTTCTTTGGATAGAGCACTCTCTTTCACCGAGATGCACAATATTTCCATGATTATCGCCAAGAATTTGTATTTCAATATGTCTAGACTTTTCTACATATCTTTCAATAAATATTCTTTCATCTCCGAATCCAGACTTTGCTTCTCTTTGTGCACTCTTTATTGCTTCATTGAGGTCTTTAGGCTTATAAACTATCCTCATTCCTTTTCCGCCACCACCTGCGGCTGCTTTAATAAGAAGAGGGTATCCAATTTTGTTTGCATCTTTGCTACTTGATGCCATTGGAAGGGTAGGGACCTCAGCCTTTTCTGCTAGTTCCTTTGCCTTTAACTTATCTCCCATCACTGAAATGGCATTTGCAGAAGGCCCAATCCATATTAAGCCTTCTTTAATAACTTTTCTTGCAAAAGATGCATTCTCTGATAAAAAACCATAACCTGGATGAATAGCCTCTGCTCTTGATTCTTTTGCAGCTTTAATAATTTCTTTTCCATCTAAATAGCCGCCATCAGGAAGCCTTACTGATTGATCTGCCATTTTTACATATGGAGATTCTCTATCATCATCAACGTAAACAGCAACACATCGGACTCCCATCTCATGTGCTGTTTGAATTATACGACAAGCAATTTCACCTCTATTTGCTATTAATATGGAATTAAAAATCATAATCTAAATACCCCATATTCTTTAGCACCCTCAATCAAATTATTGTTAACTATGGATAAACAAAAGCCAATAATATCTCTTGTATCGCGTGGGTCTATAATGCCATCATCAGTTGTCATGCTGCTAGCAACCAAGCCTCTAGATAATTTTTCTAAATAATCTATGACAAATTTTTTAGTTTGCTCATCGGCTTTTTCATCAAAATCTTTTCCGTCTCTAAGGGTTTTTGCTTTTCTTACAATAGACATTACACCAGCCATTTGTTCTGGACCCATGACGGCAATTTTTGCTGTAGGCCAAAGAAAAGTGAACCTATTATTAAAAGCTTTGCCTGACATTGCATATGTTCCTGCCCCATATGATGCGCCTACAATAAAAGTGATATGAGGCACCATAGAGTTAGATACAGCATTAATTAACTGTGAGCCTTTTTTTATAATGCCTTGGCTTTCAAATTCTTTTCCAACCAAAAAACCTGTAACATTGTGTAGAAATATTAATGGTATATCTCTTTTATTGCATAGTTGAATGAAGCTAGCGGCTTTCTCAGCACTTTCGGGATAAATTGGACCATTATTACCAAGAATACCGACTTGATAGCCATGAACCGATGTCCATCCACAAACCATTGTTGGTCCATATAGAGGTTTAAATTCTTCGAACTTAGACCCATCAGAGAATCGTGCAATTACTTCTTTAATATCAACAGCAGACTTTAAATCTTCACTAATAATTCCCAACATCTCTTCACTATCATAGATAGGGTTAGTAGCAATTTTTGATGGAGTATCACCTCTTTTTTTCCAATTTAAATGCGAAACTACTTCTCTACAAATTCTAAGAGCATCCATCTCATCTTCAGCTAGATAATCAGATAGACCTGATTTTTCTGAATGCATTTTTGCTCCACCTAAAGTTTCATCATCAGACTCTTCTCCTGTTGCCATTTTTACTAATGGAGGACCAGCTAAGAAAGCTTTCGATTGACCTTTGACAAAGATATTGTAATCAGACATTCCAGGCTGATAAGCTCCACCCGCAGTAGATGATCCAAAAACAACTGAGATAACCGGAATTCTTAATTTTGAAAGTTCAGTCATGTCATAAAAAAATCTACCAGTCGAAGCAAAGTGACCGCTCTGCAGAGAAGGTGCCTCAGGCAGAATATCACTTTTACCACCCCCAACACTCAAATCAGCACCGGCTGACTCAACAAAACTTATAAAAGGGATTCTATTTACACGAGCAATTTCCATAGCTCTATTCCATTTTTCTCCAACATAAACATTCATAGCGCCAGCTTTTACAGTAGGATCATTTGCAAAAATTACACACTCTACTCCAGATATAACCCCGATACCTGATACACAACCCCCACCAACATTAAACGTATTTGTTCCATATGCAGCATATGGCTGAATTTCTAAAAAAGGACTGTCACAATCTATAACATTTAGGATTCTCTCTCTAACTGGCATTTTCCCTCTTTTTGCAAGTCTTTCATGGTGATGCATGCCTCCACCTAGTTCAGCAAAATCAAGAAGCTCGTCTAAAAAATTTAATTTTTCAAGCATCATTTTTTTATTTTTTTGATACATGTCTGATTTTGTATCTAGATTGGTTTTAAATACTGGCGCTATATTTTCTGTTTTCATATTTCAAAATTTTTATGCATTCCTTATGGTAATATACAATTATTAATATTACCAATTAATAATTGTATTATCATATAGTTAGTATCTAGGAAAAATTATGTTAAAAATTTATGGAACAGAAAATTCAAGAGCAATGAGGCCTATATGGACAGCTGAAGAGATGGGACTTAAATATGAATTAGTAATGATGCCTTTTCCTCCAAGAGTTTTTATGGAGGAGTATCTAGATATTAATATGTTAGGAACAGTTCCATATCTCATTGATGGAGATGTCAAGATGACGGAGTCAGTTGCAATGGCTCAGTATCTTGTTGAAAAATATGGCCCAACAGATCTAAGAGTAATGCCTGAGGAAAAGGATTACCCAAGTTATTTGAATTGGCTCTATCATGCAGATGCAACATTAACTTTTCCTCAGACAGTTGTATTAAGATATAAATTTCAAGAACCAGGCGTTGCTGATGCAGCGATAGAAGGATATAGCAGATGGTTTGTTTCTCGTTTAAAATTACTTGAATCTGAGCTAGAAAATAAAACTTATCTTTGCTCAAATAGATTTACGATTGCTGATATATGCGTAAGTTATGCAATTAACCTAGCAGGGGCTCTTGGTATTAAAGAAGCATTTAAACCAAATATAACTAGATGGACATCTATGCTTTTTGAGAGAAAAGCCTTTATAAAAAGTAAAAATTATAAATACGAAGAAAAGACATAATGAAAAGATTTTTTATATTTCTGCCAATCATGGCTTTATGCTTAAGTGTTCATTCCTATGAAAACCATACATCTCATTTAGAGACTATAGTTTTAGGTTCTGGGTGTTTCTGGGGTGCTGAAAAGGGTTATGAAGCTCTTGAAGGAGTTGAAGATGCAGTATCAGGATATGCTGATGGATATGGAATAAAACCAACTTACAGAGAGATAACAAAATATACAAACAAATATAAAAGAAATAATTTTGCTGAAGTTGTTAAAGTAACTTTTAACAGGGAGGTAATAAGCTTAAGGTCTCTTCTTGAACATTTCTATGAATCACATGATCCAACCCAACTTAATAGACAAGGTAATGATATTGGTACTCAATACAGGTCAACTATTTTGTATACAAAACCATCACAAAAAAAAGTAATAGACGAAACAACTAACGAATTTCAAAAACTACTAAGTGATGAAGGATATGGAGAAATTAAGACTTCAATTAAATCTCTTGATAAGTTTCACGATGCTGAAGAATATCATCAAGACTATATTAAAAAAAATCCAAATGGATATTGTCCTGATCATTCCACAGGTGTTGCCTTTAACAAAATTGAAACACCAACCATTGATAATTCATTTCTTTTATCAGGTAAGTATGTTCTTGTAATTGATTCACAAGATTATTGTCCTTATTGTGAAAATTTCAAAAAAGATGTGGCAAATGATTATAAGGGAAGTATCCCAATGGTATACAGAACAGCAATTGAATTAAATGGTTTGGATATTCAAACACCCACATGGGCAACACCTACAATTGTTTTCTTAGAGAATGGTAGTGAATTATTCTCATACCAAGGATACATGGAGCCTGAATTATTTTATAAAGCTCTTGGAAAATTTAAATTAGGTGATACAGAAGCTTATGACGTTGCTTTTAATCAAGGAACTGATGCAAGATTCTGTAAAGAATATCAGATTTTCAAAAATACTCCTGACGGAATTTTTGTAGATAAATTAAGTGGAGCACCTTTGTTTGATACTAGAGATAGATTCGTTTCACGAAGTGGCTGGTTATCATTTACAGCCCCGGTGCCTAACTCAACCTATGAACTACCAGATAATTCATATGGAATGAAAAGAACAGAGGTTAAATCAAAATCAAGTAACATTCATTTAGGTCATGTTTTTGATGATGGCCCCAATGGCATGCCAAGATATTGTATTAATGCAACAGTTCTTGAATTTATTGCCAGAGAAGATATTAAAAATTCTTAATAATCCTATTCCACCAAGTTTGCTATTCGTTCATAGGCCTCAATGAATTCTTCTTTGAATTTTTGAACGGTCTGTCCAGCTGAAATAGTTTCATTCACTAATCCTATGCCTTGACCAACCCAATATGTATCAAGTTTTTTTGCTCCTTCATGTCCGAGAGTTGCCTGTTTAGAGACTATTGCTAAAGCTGGCTCTCCAACAATTGTTTGCAAAGGCATTGGCAATGGCTCAGGTGCATCTTTTGATTCCCACGCATCAGTCCATGCTGACTGAAGTTGCCTTGAGTGCTTACCTGTTCTACTTTTTGATCTTACAGTTTGGCTTGAAGTAGCTTGAATCATTTTTTCTTTAATGTTTTCAGAGGTTTCAGCTTCGGTGGTTGGAAGAAATACCGAGGCGCACCAAACACCATCTGCACCCATTGTCATAATCCCAGCCATTTGCTCACCAGTGGCAATACCACCAGCTGCTAAGATTGGTACATCGCCTAAGTCTTTTATTGCTCTTTTTACTTCTGGTATTAGCACCATAGTTGAAACGCTTCCACAATGACCGCCACCTTCAGTTCCTGATACAACTAATACATCTACGCCAGCTTGAACTTGTTTAATTGCATGCTCTTTAGCTCCTAAAAGTGCAGCAACTTTTACATTATTTGCTTTTCCCATTTCTAACATCCAATGAGGAGGTACTCCTAACGCATTTGCAATCAGTTTAATTGGATGAGAAAAAGCAACTTCTAATAATTTTTTAGCTCCTTTTTCTTTAAGATTTTTCCCAAATCTAGAATCTGAATCCATTTCAACTTTTTTTGAGTCCGAAGGATTTCTTAATGATTCTCCATCAACATCATGTTGCTTCAAAACGTCAGCTCTAAAATCTCGGTATTCTTGTGGAATCATATTAATAAGATCTTCTGATGAAACAGACGATCCTTTGCCCTCGAAAGTGGTTGGCACTAGGATATCGACACCATAGGGCTTGCCGTCAATATGTTCATCTATCCATTTAAGATCTTGTTCTAACATTTCTGGAGTATGGCCAACTGCTCCCAATACGCCCATACCGCCAGCCTTGGAAACTGCTACAACAACATCTCTACAATGGCTAAATGCAACAAGCGGAAATTCAATTTCAAACATTTCACATATTGGTGATTTCATAATTTACTCTACTTTTTTATATATATTTTTAATTCTATTATAATTATTAGATAAATTTAAAATTTTTCACTTAATGCAAACATACAATTTCACAGTTCCAGATATATGCGACGCCTTTCCTGATGAGGTACTGATAGGCGACATTTTTTTAAATTCATATGGAGGTATTGATAAGTTTTGTGGAGAAATTAGAACAGCATATTGTCCGCATAGTAATAGTATTGTTAAGGAAATGGTTCAGGAAAATGGTGATGGTAAGGTTTTAGTTATAAACCATACTGGAGACAAATTTTGCTCAATGGTTGGTGATCAAATTGCTCAAAAAGCTTATGAAAACAAATGGAGAGGTATTTTTGTGAATGGTTTCATTAGAGACATAGAGGTAATTGAAAATATCTCAATTGGTGTTTATGCAAAAAATACATACCCAATGAAAACAGATAAAAATGTTGGCATTGGAACAAAAGATGAAAAAATTAATATTGGATCTGTTGAAATAAGCTCTGGAAATTGGATTTATGTTGATACTAATGGATGGGTTGTAAGTAGCAAAAAATTAGAACTTTAATCTTTCTATTTCTCTATCTTTTTCTTCCCAAATTTCTTCAATCCATCTCTTAAAATTTTCTCTGTATTCATCATCAGTTGAATAATTTTTATTTTTAAGATTTTCAGGTATCGTATATTTTCTTACGAAAACTTTAACATCACGCATATCGCCCTTTAAAAAAGCCCATGCTCCTCTTTTATCTGACTTATAGACTACCGAATAATCTACTAAAACATTAATATTAGGCATAGCCGAAAGGGCAGTAGCAATTCCACCAATCCTTGGTTTTAGAAGATTTTTATATGGTGAGTTTTGAGCTAAATGTTTTGTAGGATTATTTCTTGTACCCTCTGCGTAACTAAAAATCGTTGATGGCGATCTTTGGAATCTTTTACAAGCCTTTAATGTATTTTCATAATCTTTGAACCTTAGATCAGGATTTTTTTCTAATTCTTTTTTTGAGTGCCTATTTACAAAAGGCATATTTAAAGTTTTATTAGCTAGAAATATAAAAGGTATCCAGGCTAACTCTTTTTTCATAAAAAATTTAAGCAGAGGGATTCTTTTATGGGCTGCCACTAAAAGTATAAAAATATCTGCCCATGACTGATGGTTAGAAACGGCCATATACCATGTATTTTTATCAAATTCATTATCGTCAAATACCTGCATAGAATCTTTATGCATTATTTTCATAATGACTTTTAACCCATAGACAGTGTATTCACCAATAGAATTTGAGATTTTACTTAATCTAATTTTTAGAGATTTAAACGGAAATATTGCTCTAGGAATATTTACAATTGCCAGCGTACCAAAGCCAATTGTTAATTCAACAATAATAAAAATAAATGTAAAAAATCCTACTAGGTTGGACTTTATGAAGTACATATCAAATTTTCAAATTTAAAACCCGCTTAGATTAGCATATCTTTCAGTATGATATGTAGAACTTCCAAATATTTGCTCAGCAACTCTCGACCTTTTTATAAAGAACCCCAGGTCATATTCATCTGTGACACCAATACCACCATGCATTTGTATTGCTTCATTAGAAACTAGGTGGAGAGTTTCTCCAGCTATTGTTTTAGCAAGACTGGACAATCTTTGGAGTTCATTAGAGTTTTCATCGGCGCCCTGAACAGCTGCCATTACTGCTGACTTAGTAAGCTCAATCTCACAAAACATTTCAGCTGCTCTGTGTTGTAACGCCTGAAATGTACCAATCAGTACACCAAACTGTTTTCTTTGCTTAAGATATTCAATTGTTGTTTCAAAAGCTGACTCAGCATTACCAAGCATTTCAGCTGACATAGCTATTCTTCCAATATCAAGAATTCTTTCAACTGTTTCACCACCAGTCTCTATTGTTCCTAAAATTTCTTTTTTAGAGCATTTAACGTCATTAAACTCAATATTTGCATAATTTCTTGAATCAGCCATATCGAGCTTAATTCTATTTAGACCATCAGCATTTGAGTCAATAATAAATAAAGTCAATCCAGCTAATTCACCAGAGTTGCCTGATGTTCTTGCAAGTACTATCAAAATATCAGCACTAGCACCATCTATAACAAAGGTTTTCTTACCATTTAAAAGATACTCTTCATTATTTTTTTCTGCCTTAAATGATGTTTTTAATGGGTCATGATGGCTAGACTCATCAACCGCTAGAGCTGAAGTAATTTCACCACTTACTATTTTAGGGAGGTATTTTTCTTTTTGCGCTTGAGTTCCAAAGTTTGAAATAGCATAAGCTCCTAAAACGCCGGTAGAAAAAAGAGGAGAGGGGGTAAGTGTTTTACCGCATTCTTGCAAAATTACGCTTATACCTGCTACACCAAAATTTGAACCACCAAATTCTTCAGGCACTAGTATTCCAGACCAACCTAAATTGACCATTTCTTGCCAAATATCTCTATCCCAAAGGTTTTTATCTTTATTATCTCTAAGCTCTCTAAAATGAGTCACTGGTGTTCTCTCTTGAGCAAAATTTTTTGCAGTATCTCTAAGAAATTCTTGTTCTTCTGTTAGCACTAATTTCATCTTAAACTCTAGCTTGGAAGACCTAAAACTCTTTTAGAAATAACATTTAACTGCACTTCCGAAGTGCCACCCTCAATTGAATTTCCTTTGGTTCTTAACCATGCCCTAGTAAGATTCCTATCTTCTTTATCAAACTCATCTCCATCCCAGGCAACCCCATTGATTCCAGTAGCTGCAATCATAAGTTCATGACGCTTTTTATTATGCTCTGTTCCATAGAGTTTAAACATTGAAGCAGTTGCACTAGCTTTTCCACCTTCGTCTTTTGCTCTTTTAAATGTTAATCCAAATGCATGCTCTTTTATTTTATGCGAGGCTATTTGAGATCTATAAAAACCGTTGCTTATCTTTCCGTCCTCTTCTCCAATATGCTTTTTAGCAATTGAAACAAGATCTCTTCCACTTCCCATGCCTGATCCTAGACCAAAGCTAGATATGAAAGCTCTTTCATGTTGAAGCAATGCTTTAGCAATTGCCCAACCAGCATTAAGCTGACCAATAAGATTTTCTTTTGGTACTTTTACATCATCAAAAAATGTTTCACAGAAAGGTGATTTACCCGATATCAAGGTGATTGGTTTTGTACTAACTCCAGCAGTTTCCATATCAATTAGAAGGAAACTAATCCCATCATGCTTTGGCTCTTTAGGGCCTGTTCTAACTAATGCAAATATCCAATCAGCCTTATCTGCATATGATGTCCATACTTTTTGTCCATTTACTAAAAAATGATCTCCATTATCTTCAGCTTTAGTTGCAAGACTGGCTAAATCAGATCCTGATCCAGGTTCTGAGTAACCCTGACACCATCTAATTTCACCTTTAATTATTTTTGGTAGATGTTCTTTTTTTTGTTCTTCTGTTCCGTATTCGAGTAATACTGGAGCAAGCATCCAGATGCCAAAACTAAGTAAAGGTTGTTTAGCGCCAATTGCAAACATTTCTTGATTCAGGATTGTTACTTGTTCAGCATTTAAGCCACCACCACCATATTCTTTGGGAACTGTAGGCATTGTCCATCCTTTATCACCCATCCTATCAAGCCAAATTTTTGATTCAGGATTTTTATATTCTGCTTTTCTTCCTCCCCATACTTCATCAACTGGAATTGATGCATCTGCTCCACTTCTCATTGATGGAGGGCAATTTTTATCAAGCCATTCTTTAACTTCCTTCCGGAATTCTTCTAAATTTTGCATGTTTATATATATATATATTTTTGTTAACTAAATTATTCTATAGCAAACTTGATTTAGTGCAAAAGGTTTAAAATGCTCAAAATTTATCAACGATATCTATATTCTTTCCTTATGAATTGATTGAAATAGTATAATAAATGTATGTTTAAAAATATTGGCATCTACGTAAAAGAAAAAACAGATGAGGGCATCGACTCACATGGCCTTGATGTTTTAATTTCATCTTTAAACAAACATACTTCTAATATTTTTATAGAAGAAACATCAAAATATAAAAATAATTCTTTAACTATGCTTAAACATAGCGAATTTGCTTCTTCAGTTGACTTGATAATTGTTTTTGGTGGCGATGGAACTCTTCTAAGATCAGCTAGAAAGTACTTAGAATACGATATACCAATTCTTGGTATTAATATGGGAACCGTTGGATTTTTGACTGATGTTAAAACTCAAGATTTTGAATCAATAATTCAAGATGTTTTAAATGGTAATTGCCAGGTAGAAGAAAGGAATCTTGTTAGTGCCACTTTTGCCAATAAAACAGTTTATGGTTTAAATGAAATAGTAATTCATTCTGGTGGCTATACACAATTGATGAGATATAGGTTATCAGTAAATAATAAAATTGTTTATGAACAAAGGTCTGATGGTTTAATTATAGCAACACCAACTGGATCAACTGCATATGCTCTATCTGCTGGTGGGCCAATTATTCATCCTGCTCTTGATGTTTGGACAATATTACCCATGCTTCCTCAAAGTATTTCATCAAGACCCTTTGTAATATCTTCGGATGAAAATGTAACAATTAATTTAATAAGCGGGCCCATGAAAGAAGCCAAAATTTGTGCAGATGGTCAAGAGGATGAGAATGCCCCATATGATAAAGATATAGTTATTTCTAAGATGGATAATAAACTTCGCTTAGTACATCCATTGAATAATGATTTTTTTGAAGCCTGTAGAGAAAAACTGGGCTGGAGTTTAGATATTTCTAAAAAATAATAAGTGAATATCAGAAACTTTCATATGCCAATAATATTGATATCAATATTAATTGCCTTTTTATCTAATTATGGATCAGTATTAGCCTTCATTGAGCCTTTTACCTTTATCAAAATTGATCTGGGCTCATATCAAAAGGGCTATGTGAGTTTTAACTCTCTTGAAACTACGTATATTCAAAATAATGAATGGTGGAGATTAATAACTCCCATGTTTATTCATTTTTCATTAACTCATTTAGTTTTTAACTGTTTGTGGATTTATGTGCTTGGTTCAAAAATTGAGCAGATTGATGGGTATTTAACATTTATAAATTTAGTAATTTTCTCTTCAATAATATCCAACTTAACTCAATATTTTTTTGGAGGCTCCTCACTTTTTGGAGGCCTTTCAGGTGTTATTTATGGGTTGCTTGGGTATTGCATGATAATTGAGCTTGAGATGAAACAAGAGAGGTATGATCTCCCCCCAGCCTTATATTTATTTATGTTAGTTTGGTTAATACTTGGGTTTCTTGGGATATTAAATTTATTTGGATTTGGCAATGTTGCTAATTTTGCTCATTTAGGAGGACTCATTTCAGGGATAATTTTTGCTATTATAGTGAAAGTAGTTTCTCCAACATTAAATTAAATTGAATCTAATTTTAAAAATAATAAAAATATTTCCTCCTGAGGCGTCACATTTGATTGCATTGAATGCTTTGAATATTTTGCATAAATTAAAACTTCTTAGCCTTTTAACTAAAAAATATGAAAATGATGAATATATATTTGGTGGTATAACTTTTTCCAATCGTCTTGGAACCGCAGCCGGACTTGATAAAAATGGCGATTTTATAGATTGTCTCGGTGCATTAGGATTTGGATTTATTGAGGTTGGAACTATTACTCCTCTTCCTCAATCCGGAAATCCAAAACCTAGAGTATTTAGATTATTTGATCAAAATGCAGTTATTAATAGACTTGGATTTAATAATAAGGGTGTTGATCATTTAGTTAAAAAACTTAAATCAAGAAAATATAAAGGTGTTGTTGGTGTAAATATTGGTGCCAATAAAAGCTCTGATGGCCAGCAAAGAATAAATGATTACGTATTATGTTTTAATAAAGTTGCCCAATATTCTGATTATGTAACTATCAATATTTCCTCACCAAATACACCTGGATTAAGAAATCTGCACGATGATAAAAATATAAAAAATCTTATAGAATCAATAGAAAATAGTGCAAGAGAATTAAACTTTAATAAGCCAATTTTTCTAAAAATATCACCTGATGAACCTTTAGAAATAATTAAGAGTATTGCTGAGTATATCCAAAATTCAATCCTGACAGGCTTAATTATTTCTAATACAACGATAAATAAAGAGGCATTAAAAAACTCTACATATGAGGAATTTGAAGGAGGTCTTTCAGGCAGTCCTTTAATGGAAAGATCAACATCATTATTAAGAGTTATAAATGAGGCATATCCTGAACTGCCAATTATTGGAGTAGGAGGAGTTATGAGTAAAGAAGATTTCAAAAAAAAGCTAGAATCAGGTGCGTTGTTGGTTCAAATTTATACAGGTTTTATAATCAAAGGACCTAGAATTGTAAGCGACATATTAAATTAATAAATCAATGGAATTATTAATTATTTTTATTGTTATATCTTTTCTAATTGGAACTATTAGTTTTGCATTACCATCAAAGTCCTCAAAGGAAATTTCAGAATTAAGGTTGAATGCATCAAGATTAGGACTAAAAATCATTCCATCAAATATTGGTAAAAATTCATTTAAAAATAGAGATGTAAACTTAATGATTTACAGTCTCAAAAATGAAACAAATTTAAAAGAAGCTCATTTTATTAGAGACAAAGATGAATTAATTTTGTATTCTCCTCTCAAGTTGAAGTACTCAGATGAGTATGGCGAGATAAAAAGTAAACTTAGTTCTCTTTCACCGAATGTGTTAGAAATAATATTTTCAAACTCTGTTATAGCTTTTATTTGGAGAGAAAAAGCAGGCATTATTGAACTTGAAAAGATTATAAATTTATTAAAAGTTTTCTAAAACTCTTGTCAAACCAAACTAATTAATGGTATTTCTAAAAAAGGAACAAATTATTTATTATGGCAAAATCATTAGTAATCGTTGAATCTCCAGCAAAAGCTAAAACAATATCAAAGTATCTAGGCAATGATTTTATTGTTGAATCTAGTGTAGGTCATATTAGAGATCTTCCAAAAAAATCATCACCAACTAGCAAGAGAGCATCTATCCCAAAGGATGTGAGTCCAGAAGAAAAAATTAGATTGAAATCTATCAATGATAGAAATAGATTAATAAGAAGAATGGGTATTGATCCAGATAACGGATGGACTGCTGATTGGCAAATTATTCCAGAAAAAGAGAAAGTAATAAAAAATCTAAAAAAAGCAGCAAAACAAGTTGAACATATTTATTTAGCTACTGACTTAGATAGAGAGGGTGAAGCAATTGCATGGCACCTTAAAGAAGCTCTAGGACCAGAGAAATATGATTACTCAAGAGTAAGATTTAATCAGATTACCAAAGCGGCAATTGTCGAATCATTTGCTGATCCAAAAGAAATTGATTTAGATTTAGTCAAAGCCTATAGGGCTCGAAGATTCTTGGATAAGGTAATTGGCTTTGAATTATCACCTTTATTATGGAAAAAAATTGCTAGAGGCCTTTCTGCAGGAAGGGTTCAGTCTGTAGCGTTAAGAGTTTTGGACGAAAGAGAAAGATTAATCCAAGAATTTATTCCAGAAGAATTTTGGGAAGTTTCAATGAACTTAGGCAAAAATGATCTATCTATACCTTTTTCTTTAAATAGAAAAAAATCTGATCCATTGTTGAAAGAAGAAGAAGCTAGAAAAATAGAAAATTTAATTAATAGTTCAAAATTATCTATAAATGAGATATTAAAAAAACCTGTTAAAGCTAAGCCAAGACCTCCATTTATTACATCCACTCTTCAACAGGCTGCTAGCACTAAGTTAAGTTTTACGGTCAAAAGAACTATGCGAGTTGCGCAAAAATTATACGAAGCAGGGCATATAACTTATATGAGAACAGACGCCCCAAGTCTTAGTAAAGAATCAATTCAAGACGCTAGAAATTACATTAATGAAAGAATTGGTGATAAATATCTTACTAATGCTCCAAGAATATATGCAAGCACAGAAAATGCTCAAGAAGCACACGAGGCTATCAGACCAACCAATGCTTTTATGACACCTAATGACTTGCTGAATCAAACAGAAGAAGAGAAAAGACTATACCAATTAATATGGCAACAATATATCGCCTGTCAAATGCCTGACGCAGAGTATTTATCTACTTCAGCAAAAATAATTATTGATGAGTACACTTTTTCTGCCAAAGGTAGAGAAGTAGTCTTTGATGGTTATACAAAAGTATCTCAACCTGCCAAATCAGATGGTGAAGATATTTTGCCTCCATTGAATGAAGGTGAAGTATTAACATTAAATGAAATTAATTTAGAACAAAAATTTACTAAACCACCTGCAAGATTTTCTGAAGCAGCGTTGGTTAAAGAATTAGAAAAGAAAGGAATAGGCAGACCTTCAACCTATGCAAATATTATTTCTACTATCCAAGATAGAGGGTATGTCGAGATTCAAAACAGGAGATTTTTTGTTAAAAAAATCGGACACATAGTAACTGAAAGATTACTAGAAAGTTTTGACGACATTATGGATTATGAATTTACTGCTAATTTAGAAGATAACTTAGATAAAGTAGCGCAAGGTGAAATTGATTGGAGAAAAGTATTAGATGATTTTTATTTATCATTTAAAACTGATTTAGCTTCAGCTTCAGATGAAGATACTGGAATGAGGGGTAACAGGCCAACTCCCACAGATATTATATGCCCATGCGGCAAAACTAATATGGTTATAAGAAATTCTTCCAATGGTGTTTTTCTTGGTTGCTCTGGGTATCAAAATACTGGCGATGATAAATGTAAGGAAACTTTAAATCTTATTTCTGGTGATGAGGCAGTGAGTGTCGATGATATCGAAGAGGCTGAAAATCTATTAATCAAAAAAAGATGCCCCAAGTGTGATACCAGTATGGACAACTACCTTATTGATGAAAATAGAAAACTTCATGTTTGTGGTAAAAATCCTGATTGTGACGGATACCTTGTTGAAAAAGGACAATTTAAAATCAAAGGATACGATGGCCCAACACTGGAATGTCACAAATGCGGCTCAGAAATGCAATTAAAAACTGGTAGATTTGGTAAGTATTTTGGTTGTCTTAATGATAATTGTGGTGCAACTAGAGCACTGCAAAGAAACGGTGAACCTAAACCATTAATGATGGAACCTATTTCTTTGCCTGATTTGCCTTGTTTAAAGTGTGAGGATCATTATCTTCTTAGAGATAGCATGAAGGGCTTGTTCTTAGCTGCAAGTAAGTATCCTAAAAATAGAGAGACCAGAGCTCCAAAAGTTTCAGAAATAAATAATTTATCAAATGAAATTTTAGAAGCATGCAGATTTCTTCCTAATACCGACAAGCATTCATATCTTATGAGTGCTCCAGAAAAAGACAGGGATGGTAATCCTTATGTCATTAGATACAACAAATCCGAAGATGTTCACTACTTGGCATCTGAAAAAGATGGAAAAAAAACAAAATGGACTGCTGTTTATGATAACGGAGAATGGGTCCAAAACCTCAAAAGTTAGTGAGCGCAAAAGAATTAGTAAATCTATATATAGATATTTGTGATCAAATCTTAGTTGATAAAAATTTAAATCAAAATAATAAATATTTATTTTTTTCTTCTCTTGAGCAAAGCATTGATCAGTTTGCAATTAATCTGTATTCAGAATTAAATTTAAATATTTCAAATTTTCATGATCTTAATTTTTATGCTAAGTGGAAATTACTATCCAATGAAGCTGCTCTTGCAAACATAATCATAAGAGAGATGAGTGATGATGGATTTTTATCAGATATATTGTTAGCAAAAGATAAACTTTTAATACCAATTGATTCATCAATAATTATCTCAAATGATTCTATAAACTTGAAAAAACTAAATTCGATATTAGATAAATATAAAAGCTTTATATTGTTGCTTCGCAAAACCCTTGAGGAGTGTTAAGCTTCATTAATACGGAGAAATTATGTCAAATTACTTAGAATTAGCTCAATTACCAGACGGAACTATTGTTTTAAGAAGATCAGATGATCACGATAACCCAATAGTGAAAATTGAGTTTTCAAATGAGTCTAAGGAATTTTTACAAGGACAAGAACTCTCTGTTGCCAAGGAGATGATCAGAGCCGGCATTGAAAGTGTAAGTGGCAATGTGAGCGATTTTGACGAATTTTTTGACAGTCAAAAAGAGAGACTTTCAAAGAAGACAGTAATATTGCACTAATTCTCTCTAATTAGTCCTACACTTTTTCCTTCAATATACAATTCAGTCTCCTCAAGATTAACTTCAATATCGCTAAATTCTTCATTAGCTGGCTTTAAATGAATTATATTTGGAGCACTTCTTTGAAAATATTTAACTGTTACCTCATCTTCTATTCTTGCAACAACAATGTCACCATTTTTAATTTCTTGCGTTTTTTTAACAGCTATCAAATCATCTTCCATAATTCCGGCATCTTTCATACTCAGACCCCTAACTCTTAAAAAATAATCAAAATCAGATCCAAAGAAACCTTTAGGACAATTTAGTACCTTTTCAACATTTTCACTTGCTAGAGTAGGTGATCCAGCAGCAACTAATCCAACTATAGGATACTCATTTTCTAAATGAGTTATTTCAGGATTATTTATAGATATACCTCTTGAAGCACCACTTTCTATTGAAATGAAGCCTTTTTTCTCAAGAGCTCTTAAGTGAGTTTCGGCCGAATTAGGAGATTTAAACCCTAACTCTCTACAAATATCTGCTCTTGTAGGAGGAAAGCCTGTTTTATTTATGTATACTTGAATACAATCAAGTACTTTTTGTTGCTGAGGTGTAATATCTTTCATAATGTTTCAATTATACTATATATTTATACAGTATAATGCTATTTTGTGAGTAAAATCAATAAAAATAATGAGTAGTAAATCAAAATTAATAATAGGTATATCTTCAAGAGCTTTATTTAATCTTGATCAAAGTCATGAAATATATGAAAAAGAAGGTTTAGAGTCTTACAGAGACTATCAAGTTGCAAATGAAGATAAAACTCTTGAGCCAGGTGAAGCTTTTGGCCTGGTAAAAAAAATTCTAGGGATTAATTCCTTGTACAAAGACGAAAATAGAATAGAAGTAATTTTACTGTCTAGAAATACTTCAGACACTGGACTTAGAATAAGAAACTCGATAGAGGCTCATGGCTTGAATATTAGCAGAGCAGCATTTTGTGGAGGTGAAAGTCCTCATAGGTATGTAAAAGATTTTGGAGTACATCTATTTTTATCAAGTAGTTTTGAAGATGTAAAGCTAGCCATCGAAAGCAATGTTGCAGCTGCAACAATAATTCCAAGAGATGGAGAAACTAACATGAATTCTGAAAATGGCCAACTAAAAATAGCATTTGATGGAGATGCAGTAATTTTTTCAGATGACTCAGAAAAAGTTTTTCATGAAAAGGGTTTAGATGCATTTATTGAAAATGAGGTGAAGGCAACTTCTTTATTAAAAGAAGGGCCATTTAAATCATTTTTAGTTGAATTAAATAAAATTCAAAATGATTTTGATATCAATGAATGTCCAATAAGAACAGCGCTTGTAACTGCTAGATCGGCTCCATCTGATAAACGCGTAATTAAAACATTGAGAGAATGGGGTGTCAGGATTGATGAGTCATTATTTCTAGGAGGAATGTCAAAGCAACATTTTCTTAAATCTTTTCAAGCAGACATCTTTTTTGATGACCAAAAAAAACATATCATGGACGCTATTGAAACGACCGCCTCTGGACATGTTCCTTATGGCATAAAAAATAAAAAATAAGGACTTAAAATGGAAATAGTATGTTTTGATATGGAGGGAACTTTAACACCTGAAATATGGGAGCAGATAGCTTTAAATACTGGGGTTGAAGAATTCAACAAAACAACTAGAGATATACCAGATTATTCAGATCTTATGGACTTTAGACTTGAAGTCATGAAAAAACATAATCTTAAATTATCAGATATTCAAAAAGCATCAGGAGAATTAAATCTTCTAGATGGCGCAGAAGATTTCTTAAATAGTATTAGATCTAACTTTCAAGTAGTTATACTTTCAGATACATTTCATGAAATAGCTAAGCCTTTAATGGAAAAGATGGGTCATCCACTTCTTTTATGTCATAACCTGGAGGTTGAAAATGATGAAGTGATTTCATACAAACTAAGACACAAACAAGCAAAAAAACAAGCAATCATGGCTTTTCAATCAATTGGATATAGATGTATTGCTGCAGGAGACTCTTATAATGATATACAGATGTTCGAAGTTGCTGAAAAAGGTTTTTTTATGAATGCACCAAAAAAGATTGCTACAAGTCATCCTGAAATTCCATCATTCCATGATTATGATGATTTAGAAAATGCCATATTAAAAAGTTCTATTTTTGTAAAATGAGTGACCATCTAAAATTAGATAATTACGAAAGACCTAAACTTCAGATGCCAAAAGAGGGTACTGACTTATTACTTCATAGTTGTTGCGCTCCATGTGCTGGTGAAATCATGGAAGCTTTAGCTGCATCTGATATAAAAACAACAGTCTATTTTTATAATCCAAATATCCATCCAAAGGAAGAATATGAAATTAGAAAAAATGAAAATAGAAGATTTTGTGAAAAGCTTGGATTTGAATGCATTGACGGTGATTACGATAAAGATAATTGGTTTGAAAGAATTAAAGGTCTTGAAGATGAACCCGAAAGAGGCGAGAGGTGTACAAAGTGTTTTGATATGAGGTTTGAGAGATCAGCTCTTTTTGCAAAAGAAAACAATTTCTCTGTTTATGCAACAACACTTGGTATATCTAGATGGAAAGACATGAATCAGATTAACTCAGCAGGGCATAGAGCTGCAGATAGATACGAAGATGTAGTTTATTGGGACTTCAATTGGAGAAAGCAGGGCGGGTCTTCTAGAATGATTGAGATTTCTAAAAGAGAAGAATTTTATCAACAGGAATATTGTGGTTGTGTATATAGCTTAAGAGATACCAATAGATGGAGAAGAAAGAACAACAAAGAAAGGATTATTAGAGGCGTTAAATTCTATAGTTAGTCAGATTTGGGAATTGGTATATTTGTGTTCTATAATCTTCAACCATGTCAGCAGGCACAAAATTCAGAAATGCACTTAAAGATAATACTCCACTTATTATTCCAGGCGCTATCAATGCCTACTCAGCAATATTAGCTGAAAAATCAGGCCATAAAGCAGTTTATTTATCAGGTGGTGGAGTCGCTGCTGCCTCATATGGAATTCCAGACTTAGGCATTATATCTATGGAAGATGTTCTTATAGATGTTAAAAGAATTACAAGCGCTTCATCTTTACCACTTCTTGTTGATATTGATACTGGCTGGGGAGGAGCTTTTAACATTGCTAAAACAATAAAAAATATGATTGATGCTGGTTGTGCTGCAGTTCATATGGAAGATCAAATATCACAAAAAAGATGCGGTCACAGACCTAACAAATCATTAGTTTCGAAAAATGAAATGCAAGACAGAATAAAAGCAGCTGTGGATGGAAGGCATGATGAAGAATTTTTTATTATGGCCAGAACTGATGCAATTGCATCAGAGGGCATTGAGGGTGCAATTGATCGAATTGGTTCTTATATTACTGAAGGAGCTGATGGCATATTTCTTGAGGCAGCAACAACTCTTGATGAATATGCTGCTGTAAAAAAAGCATTTAATATCCCAATTCTTGCAAATATTACTGAGTTTGGAAAAACTCCATTATTTACGAAAGACGAACTTCATAAGGTTGGGGTTGATATGATTCTCTTCCCATTAAGTGCCTTTAGGGCAATGAGCAAGATTGCGGAAAAAGTTTACATTTCGCTTGCTAAAGAGGGGACACAGAAAGATCTGTTAGATATAATGCAGACCCGGGAAGAATTATACGATCGATTAAATTATCACAGTTTTGAACAAAAATTGGATGAACTATATAAAGAAGAATAAAGAGGATTACTAAATATTATGGTTAAGAAGTTAGAAGGTGCTGGTCTAAGAGGTCAGGTGGCAGGAGAAACGTCATTATCAACAGTTGGTCAGATTGAAGGCCTTGCATATAGGGGTCATAAGGTTGAAACCTTAGCTGACAAAGCATCATTCGAAGAAGTAGCATACCTACTTCTTTATAATAAACTTCCTAATAAGAGCGAACTTTCAGAATATAAAGCACTTCTTAAAAGTCAAAGAGATCTTCCTGAAGCGCTTAAAGAAGTACTTAAAAAAATACCAGCGTCCGCTCATCCAATGGATGTTATGAGAACTGGAACTTCAATGCTGGGAAATCTTGAGCCTGAAGGTGATTTCAGCAATCAATTGAATTCAATTAATAGAATGATAGCTACTATGGCTTCAATAGTTACCTATTGGTACAAGTTTTCTCATGACGGCGAAGATATTAGTTTGATTAATGACGAAGATTCAATGGCAGGTCACTTCTTGCATATACTTCACGGAAAAACTCCCAGTGATCTTCATAGAAAAGTAATGGATGTATCTTTAGTGCTTTATGCTGAGCATGAATTTAATGCTTCAACTTTTACTGGCAGAGTATGTGCATCAACCATGTCTGATATTCATTCTTGTGTTGTGGCTGCTATTGGTTCACTAAGAGGTCCTCTTCATGGAGGAGCCAATGAAAAGGCAATGGAGCTAATTGAAAACTGGACCTCAAGAGAAGAAGCAAAAGAGAATATCTTAGCCATGCTTGCTAACAAAGAAAAAATTATGGGTTTTGGGCATGCAGTTTATTCTATTCGTGATCCTAGAAATGCTGTTATAAAAGAGTATGCCAAGGAACTTTCTTTGCTTCATGATAACGATACCTTATATCAAGTTGCAGAAGAGGTTGAAAAGGTTATGGCTGATGAGAAAAAAATGTTTGCCAATGCTGACTTTTTTCACGCTCCAGCATATTTTTATATGGGTATACCAACAAAATTATTCACACCAATCTTTGTAATGTCCAGAGTTTCAGGATGGACAGCTCATTGTATGGAACAAAGGGCAAATAATAGAATTATTAGACCAAGTGCTGAATACATTGGTGTTGAAAGTTCAGAGTGGGTTGATATAGAAGATAGGGACTAATTCATGTCTTCTAATGTTGATTTAAATGTTAGGCCTGGATATGACTCAGTAATTTCTGAAATTGCTGACTATGTATCAAATTATCAAATTGATTCTGAGCTAGCACTAGACACTGCAAGAAATTGCCTCATAGATACAATAGGATGTGGTCTTCTTGCATTAAAATTCCCAGCTTGCACAAAAATGCTTGGACCTGTTGTTGATGGAACTTCAGTACCTTATGGAGTTCGAGTACCAGGAACAAATTTTAAACTTGATCCTATTAAAGGGGCTTTTGACATTGGTTGTGTTATAAGGTGGCTCGATTATAACGATACCTGGTTAGCTGCTGAGTGGGGGCATCCTTCAGATAATCTTGGTGGCATTTTAGCTGTAGCAGATTTTATATCACAAAAAAATATTAAAGAGGGCAAAGACTCTCTTACCATGAAAGATGTTTTAGAAGCTATGATTATGGCTCATGAAATTCAAGGAGTTTTAGCGCTTAAGAACAGCTTTAATAAAGTTGGTCTAGATCATGTTGTTCTTGTAAAAGTTGCATCAACAGCTGTAGTAACAAAATTGATGGGCGGCACTAATGAGCAAATTAAGGATGCAATTAGTCAGGCTTTGGTAGACGGACAAAGCTTAAGAACATACAGGCATGCGCCAAATGCTGGTTCAAGAAAAAGTTGGGCAGCGGGTGATGCTACTAGCAGGGCTGTAAGATTGGCTATGATTACTCTTTCAGGTGAGATGGGTTATCCAGGAGTGCTATCTGCTCCTGTTTGGGGTTTTGAAGACGTGTTATTTAAAGGAGAACAACTTTCTCTTCCTCAAGCTTTTGGTTCTTATGTAATGGAAAATATTCTTTTTAAAATTAGTTTCCCGGCCGAATTCCATGCGCAAACTGCAGTTGAGGCAGCTGTTGAACTTCATTCTAAGATAAAAGATAAGCTTGATGAAATAAAGACTATTGAGATTACAACTCACGAATCTGCTATCAGAATTATCTCTAAAGTTGGTGAGCTTAATAATCCAGCTGACAGAGATCACTGTTTACAATATATGGTTGCAATAGGATTGCTTAAAGGTGATTTAGTTGCAGAGGATTATGAAGATGACGTTGCTTCTGATCCAAGAATTGATGCTCTAAGAGAAAAAATGGTGATTAATGAAGATAAAAGATACTCTGAGGAATATCATGAGGCAGATAAGAGATCGATAGCTAATAGGATTAAAATAAATTTTGCTGATGGAAGTTCAACAGATGAAGTTGAGGTAGAGTATCCAATTGGTCACAAAAGAAGAAGAGAAGAGGGAATCCCTGTACTAGAGCAAAAATTCTTAAAAAACTTAGAAATTTCATATGATTCAGAAAAGTGTGAAAAAATTTATGCAATTTGCACTGATCAAAAAAAGCTAGAAAATACTTCGGTTATTGAATTTCAAGAATTATTATCTAAAAAACAGAATATTTTTTAATTATTTGATAATGGCCTAAATAACCCATAAAATAAGGCGTTTTATCAATTTTGGACTATAATCACTGCCATGTCAGGCAATACGTTTGGAAATATATTTAAAATTACGACCTTTGGTGAGAGTCATGGGCATGCCTTGGGTTGCATTATTGATGGATGTCCGCCAAATCTTGAGTTAAGTGAAGCTGATATACAGTTTGAGTTAAATAGAAGAAAGCCTGGTCAATCAGATGTTACAACTCAGCGAAAAGAAGATGATGCGGTGCAAATATTATCAGGAGTTTTTGAAGGAAAAACACTCGGAACACCAATAAGCTTATTGATTTTTAACAAAGATCAACAATCTAAAGATTACTCAAATATTAAAGATTCTTTTAGGCCAAATCATGCAGATATAACCTATCAAGCAAAATATGGTCATAGAGATTATAGAGGCGGAGGTAGATCAAGTGCCAGAGAAACTGCTATGAGAGTTGCTGCCGGTGCCATAGCAAAGAAATACCTAGCTAAATATGGAGTTAAAACATCAGGATATGTATCACAAATAGGTAATGTTTCAGCTGATTCAATTAATCCAAGCTCTGCAAATGAAAACAAATATTTCTTTGCAGATTTATCTAAACTTGATGATTTAAATAAGATGTTTGAAGAACTAATTGCTGAAGGTAATTCTGTTGGAGCAAAACTTGGAGTTTGCGTTGAGAATTGCCCGGTTGGCTTAGGAGAGCCTGTTTTCGATAAACTGAATGCAGATCTTGCTAAAGCAATCATGAGTATTAATGCTGTTAAATCTGTTTCAATTGGCAATGCAGAAAACATTCTCAATCTAAAAGGCTCTGAGATACGCGATGAAATTAGATCTGATGGATTTTCGTCTAATAATGCTGGTGGAATACTTGGAGGTATTTCAAACGGCGACAATATAGATTTAGACTTTTTAATCAAGCCAACTTCAAGTATTAAGAAAAAAGGAAAAACTGTCGACAAAGATGGCAACGAAGTAGATATTGAAGTTACTGGAAGGCATGACCCATGCGTTGGCATAAGAGCAGTTCCTATCGCAGAGGCAATGGTGAATCTTGTAATCATGGACCATCTTTTGAGAAACCGTGCTCAATGTGGTGAGGTTGATCAACAATTACCTTTTACCAAGTAAGATGCCAAAGACTTTATACGACAAGCTTTGGGAAGAGCATCATATAACCACTCTAGATTCATCGGAATCTTTATTGTACATAGATAGACAGTATCTTCATGAAGTTACATCTCCCCAAGCTTTTGAGGGACTTTCTAAAAAAGGGCTATCACCATGGAGATTGAATGCAAATATTGCTACCCCTGATCATAATGTTCCTACTGAGAGAGGAGACTCTTTTAAAACAGAAAACATTGAAGATGAGATATCTAAAATACAGGTAACAGAGCTTGATAAAAATTGTAATAAATTTGGAATTAAGCAATTTGATATAACATCAATCAATCAAGGAATCGTTCATGTTATTGGTCCTGAGCTTGGTTATACACTCCCTGGAATGACAATAGTTTGTGGAGATTCTCATACCTCAACACATGGTGCATTTGGATGTTTGGCTATGGGCATAGGAACTTCTGAGGTGGAGCATGTTCTTGCAACTCAAACATTGAAAGTTTCAAAACTTAAGAATATGAGAGTTAAATTTAACGGCGAGCCACAAGAAGGAGTGACCTCAAAAGATATTGTTCTATTTTTAATTAGAAGAATAGGAACTGCTGGGGGTAATGGTCATGCAATAGAGTTTGCCGGATCATATATTGAGAGCATATCTATGGAAGCCAGAATGACAATATGTAATATGTCTATCGAAGCCGGGGCAAAGGTTGGGTTAATTGCTCCAGATGGAACAACCTTTAATTATGTTAAAGATCATAGCCAATTATCAGAAGAGGAGTTTGAAGATGCAATGTCTCACTGGACATCCCTTGTTTCCGATAATGATGCTTCTTTTGATAAAGAGATAGAAATAGATGTATCTTTAATTAAGCCTCAGGTTACATGGGGAACCTCACCAGAAATGGTTGTTGATTTTGATCAAGAAATTCCAAATTTAGACTTTGTTGATGGAGAAAATAAGAGAAATTTTGAACTAGCAAAAAAATATATGGGCATAGAAGAAAATCAGAAAGTTACTGATTTAAAATTTGACAGAGTTTTTATAGGCTCATGTACAAATTCAAGAATCGAAGATCTTAGAGATGCAGCAAAGGTTGTCGACGGGAAAAAAGTCTCAGAAGATATTATTGAAGCCATTGTTGTTCCAGGATCAGGCCTTGTTAAAGAACAGGCTGAATCTGAGGGGTTGAATAAAATTTTTGAAAAAGCAGGATTTGTATGGAGAGATCCAGGCTGTTCAATGTGTTTAGGAATGAATCCAGACCAATTGAAGCCCTATGAAAGATGCGCCTCGACATCTAATAGAAATTTTGAAGGCAGGCAGGGTAATCTTGGTAGAACTCATTTAATGAGTCCTTTAATGGCAGCACTAACAGCTGTGAATGGGAGAGTTGTTGATCCGTCATGAAGATCGAAGGAAACGAATTAATAATAAACGGTGTTGTAGCTACGATCGATAGAGATAATATTGATACTGATCAAATCATCCCTACTGAATACTTAAAATCAATTAAGAAGTTTGGTTTTGAAGATTATCTATTTGATGGGTGGAGATATCTTGATGAAGGTAAATTAGGAATATCTAAAAATGACAGGGAACAGAATCCAGATTTTATTTTAAATCAAGCTCCTTATGACAAAGCCACCATTTTATTAACTAGAGATAATTTTGGTTGTGGCTCTTCAAGAGAGCATGCTGTATGGGCTTTAAGAGATTTTGGGATAAAGATAGTCATAGCTTCATCTTTTGGAGATATTTTTTATAACAATTGTTTTAAAAATGGAGTCTTACCAATAAAACTTGATAAAAATAAAATTGAAGATTTGTTTCAAAAAATGAGTGACAGCTCAGCTGATCTATCTGTAAGCCTTGATTCAAAAAAAATATTCCAAAATGAAAATGAACTCTATAGCTTTGGTGTTGAAGAAAGCCTTCTTGAAAGAATAATTTATGGTTTAGATGATGTTGACATGACTTTAAAACATAAAGATAAAATACTAGCTTTTGAGCATACACGAATGAAAAATACACCATGGATATTTTCAAATGACTAAAAAGATTTTAATTTTGCCTGGAGACGGTATTGGTCAAGAAGTTACTGCTTCTGCAAAAGAAGTTTTAGACTTTTTAATTGCAGAACATAATCTTGATTTTAGTATTGAAGAAATGGATGCAGGTGGAACAGCTTATGATAAGTTTGGATCGCCATTGCCAGAAACAGTTTTAGCAAAGGCAAAAGAAAGTGATGCAATATTATTTGGTGCCGTTGGTGGACCAAAATGGGATGACCTAGATTGGGACAATAGACCAGAGCAAGCGCTTCTATCATTAAGAAAAGGGTTAGAGTTATTTGCCAACTTAAGACCTGCATTTTTATTTAATGATCTTGCAGCAGCATCTCCAATTAAAAATCATATTATTGAAAATTTGGATATTCTGATTGTTCGTGAGCTAACAGGTGGAATATATTTTGGTGAACCTAGGGCAATTATTGAGGATGAAAATCCCCCGTATGCATTTAATACGATGATTTATAACGAAAATGAGATTAAACGTATTGCGAAGGTAGCTTTTGAATCAGCACAAAAAAGAGGTGGAAAACTGTGCTCAGTTGAAAAGGCAAATGTTCTTGAGGTTTCTAAATTCTGGAGATCTATAGTTTCAGATATGGCAAAAGATTATCCAGATGTAGAGCTTTCTCATCAACTTGCTGACAATACTGCAATGCAACTAGTCCTTAATCCAAATCAATACGATGTAATTGTATCAAGCAATCTATTTGGAGATATCTTGTCTGACATAGCTGCGACATTATCAGGATCAATTGGTATGCTTCCATCTGCTTCACTAAATAGCTCATCTCAGGGCATGTATGAACCTTGTCATGGTAGCGCTCCAGATATTGCCGGAATGGATGTAGCTAATCCAATTGCAATGATTGCTTCGCTTGGTATGGCTCTAAAATATTCATTAGATCAAAAAGAGCTATCCGATAGCATTGACCATGCTATCAAAGAATTTATTGCTAAAGGTTATAGAACAAAGGATATAAGCACTAATGATGAGTATGTTAAAACCTCTGAAGTAGCATCAATATTAATAGGAATATTAAAAAATGGATAAATCATTAAATATGGCGCTTGTTGGCGCTTCTGGTGTGGTGGGTAAAAAAATTCTTCAACTACTTGAAAAAAAAGGTATCCAAGTAGACAGGTTGTTTCCATTGGGTAGTTCAACAGTTGGCCAAACTGTTCATTTTCAAAATCAAGATCACATTATTGGAAGTCTTGATGATTTTGATCCAACAGATGCAAATATAACTATTTTTTCAGCAGGTGGCTCTGTTGCAAAGCAGTATGCTAAAAAATTTGTAGAGGCCGGTAATTATGTAATAGATTTATCTTCTGAGTTCAGGTACGAAGATGATGTGCCTCTAATCATCCCAGAGATTAATGGCAGTATCGTTGAGAATCTTAATGAGCCAACACTAATTGCCAATCCAAATTGTTCAACCTCTCAACTTTTAATGGTTTTGAAACCAATTCATGAGCAGTTTGGAATTGAATTTTTAAATATTGCAACATATCAAGCAGTTTCAGGAACAGGTAAAGAGGCCGTGGAAGAGTTGAGATCTCAAACCTATGAAAATGAAACCTCAGAGTCAAAAGTTTATCCAAAACCTATCGCATTTAACGTGATACCTCAATGTGATATCTTTTTAGATAATGCTTTTACAAAAGAAGAAATGAAATTGGTCTGGGAAACAAAAAAAATATTAGATCCAAATATTGAGGTGCAGGCAACTTGTGCCAGGGTTCCTGTTTTTAATGGTCATTCAGAAGCAGTATTTCTAAAGCTTTCAAACTCAGCTTCAAGAGAAGAGGTTATTAATTCTGTGGAAGGCGGTGAAGGGGTATGCGTTATGGATAATCCTGATACTTTGGAGTATCCAACTCCTTTTGAACAAGCTAATGACTCTGAAGATGTTTATGTTGGAAGAATACGTTCGCAACAAATACAAGGAGATTCATGGGTTTCGCTGTGGATTGTTGCAGATAACGTATACGGAAAAGGTGCCGCTCTTAACGCTGTTCAGATACTTCAAAAGTTAATTACTAATAATAAATTGTGTTAAGAGTTTTTGTATTATCTTTAATCCTTCTTCCTTTCAATATAGTTGCTGACGCTTTTTTATCTTCTCCTAAGTTATCGCTTAATTCTCAAGGAGAAAGAGTAATTGAGTTCAAGATTCAAAGCTCTAGAATTTCTGATAAAGATATTATCTTAAAAGAGTACAAGTCCAACGAATTATTAAATCAAGAAAATATTGCTTATACCCTATTAGAGGACTTTTCCACTTATAAGACATTTTCTATAGTTTTAAGCGACTCATACGATGGAAACTACTTTAACTTTAAGCTAGTTATAGAGAATCAAATTTCAAAAGATATTTTTATCTTTTTACCTTCAAAACTAAATTCCGCCTTAAAAAGCCCCAAATCCAACCAAGTATATAAACCAGCTATTATAGAAAAATCAAATGATTTACCTCCAATGGAGATCATTCCTGCTGCTAAAGAAATTAAAAAAGATATAAGAGTCATTAAAGCTAATGAAATTTCAACAATGTGGAGCTTGGCTTCCAATATTAAGACAGAAATGTCTGATGCTTCAATATATCAAATAATGTGGTCAATTTATCTTGGAAACAAAGATGCATTTATAGATGAAAATATTAATTTAGTTCGAAGTGACATGGATTTAATCATTCCTTCTTACTCGAGCATATTTGAGACTTCGCATACTGAAGCAAAAGCATCAATTCTTGCTATGAATGAATCATATTCTTTATCTATAGCGCCAGCAGTAAAATCCTTATTAGTTTTAACTGCTCCTAAAATAGAAGCACCTGAACAGATAGTTAAAGAGATTGTTGATGAAGATGAAGCTAAACAGTTGGATATTAATAACGATGAATTAAATGATCCAGCAGACATTATTAAAAATAATACTAAAACACTTGAAATGGCCTTTGAAAGCAAAGTTGCTGAAGAATTAATCAAAGAAACGGAGGATATAAAATTTTCCGAGGTTCAAGATTTTGGATTAATGGATCTTCTTTTTGTTGCCTTTGTATCAATTCTTTCTGGAATTTTAGTAGCACTAATTTATATCCAACTTAAATCAAGACAGCCAAATAAAATTGATTATGATTTTGAAGAGCCTGCTGATACAGCTTCGTCTCATACAGGTTTGCCAAAAGGACTTAGCATACAAAATAATGAAGAAGAGCAACAATTAGACCTTGCTGTTACATATTTTGAAATGGGTGATTTTAATAACTCAAAATCTATCCTAGAAGACTTAATTAAGACAACTAAGAATGACAAGATAAAAAATAGTGCTCAAGATTTGCTCGATAAATTTTCTGAAAAGTGAGGTTAGCTTTTACAACTGAATATGATGGTTCTGAATTCTCAGGTTTTCAGAGACAAAAGAATGCTGCCTCTATTCAACAGCATCTTGAAGAGGTAATTGAAAAGATCACCCAGACAAAAACAGTTATTAATTATGCAGGAAGAACAGATGCAGGAGTTCATGCACTTTCTCAAGTTTTTGATTTTACAACTGACATCAAAAGAGAAGAAAAAAATTGGATTGACGGAATAAATTCAAACCTTCCAGACGCTATAGCTGTTACCAAAATGTTTGAAGTGCCTAATGATTTTCATTCTAGATTTTCTGCCTTAGAGAGAAGTTATACCTATGTTGTTTATAACTCCAGAAGCAAACCTTTATTTTTTGATAATTGCTCTCACTGGGATAATAATAACTTGGATATAGATGTTCTAACTCAACAAGCAAAAATGTTCATTGGAAAACATGATTTTACATCTTTCAGGAGTTCGAGTTGCAGCTCAAAAAATCCTGTTAAATCAATAAGAGATATTGAAATTGAGCATTATGATAAATTTATTCTTATATCCATCCACGCAAACGCCTTTTTACATAATATGGTAAGAATTATGATTGGTACTTTATTAGATATTGCAAAGGGAGAAATAAATATCTCTGTAGAAGAAATCCTATCAAAACACGATAGAAGTTATGCTGGAAAAACTGTTTCAGCAAAAGGATTATTTTTTCTTGGACCTAAATATGATTTAAAATTTAATATCCAAAGTCCAACTGAGCATTTATTAGATAGGTTTAAAAGATGATTAATCCAAAGATAAAAATCTGTGGTATTTCAGATATTGAGATATTAAAACAGCTTATCAATCTTAACCTAGATTACGTAGGCTTTATTTTTTATTCCAAAAGTCCTCGATTTGTTGATGAAGTTTTTCTAAAAGAAATACAAGATATAGATTTTAAAGATACTAGAGCTGTGTGTGTCTATGTGAATGCTGATGAGGATTTTATTTATAAAACTTCATCCTTTTTTAATAATCCGATTCTACAATTTCATGGAGATGAAGATCAAAATTTTTGTGACTCTTTTGGATTAGATTACTGGAAGGCAATCAGGATAAAAAATGCTAGCGATATGGAGATGATTCCTCAATACAGTTCTGCCTCAGCAATTCTTCTTGAAAATCATAAAGATGGAGTATTCGGAGGAACAGGCGAGTCTTTTAATTGGGAATTATTAAGCAATATTGGTAATGATACTCATAATTTTGTTCTTTCAGGTGGAATTAATTCTCAAAATGTCGATAATGCATTAAAGACTAATTCGTGGTGTTTAGATCTAAACTCTGGGGTTGAATCTCAGGTTGGAATCAAAGACATCCTTTTAATAAAAGATATTTTAAAAACAATCAGAAACTATGACATTTAGTAATTCTAACTTTCCTGATAAAGAAGGGTTTTATGGCGAGTATGGCGGTAAATTTGTACCAGAAACTCTGATGTATGCTCTTGAAGAGCTAGAAAATACCTATAACAAATTAAAAGACAATAAAGAATTTATAGATGAGTTCTATAAAGATCTTTCCCATTTTGTTGGCAGACCTTCACCACTATATTTTGCACAAAGATTAACGGATCATTACAAATCTGGTTCTATCTGGCTTAAGCGTGAAGATCTTAATCATACTGGTGCACATAAAATAAATAATACCGTTGGCCAGATACTTCTTGCTAAATATATGGGCAAAAAAAGAATCATTGCAGAAACCGGAGCCGGTCAGCATGGTGTTGCCACAGCAACTGTTGCAGCAAGGTTAGGGCTAGAGTGTCATATATATATGGGCGCTGAAGACGTTAGAAGACAATCTTTAAATGTTTACAGAATAAAATTACTTGGAGCTCATGTTCATCCTGTTGATTCTGGTTCAGCAACATTAAAAGATGCTTTAAATGAAGCACTAAGAGATTGGGTAACTAATGTTGAGGATACCTATTATATTATAGGAAGTGTTACTGGCCCTCATCCATATCCGATGATAGTTAGAGATTTCAACTCTGTTGTGGGTAAAGAGGTGATTGAGCAATCTAAAGATTTATTTGGCAAAATGCCTGATGCCGTTGTTGCTTGTGTAGGTGGCGGCTCAAATGCAATGGGGATATTTCATCCATTTATTGATATTAAAGAAACCAGACTTATTGGCGTCGAAGCTGGAGGAGAGGGCGTTTCAACGGGTGAGCATGCAGCTCCATTAAATGATGGTACGCCTGGAGTTCTTCACGGTGCTCGCAGTTACTTAATGCAAGATGAATCAGGTCAGGTAAAAGACACTAAGTCTGTTTCAGCTGGCTTAGATTATCCTGGAGTTGGTCCTGAACACTCATGGTTAAAAGATATTGGTAGAGCTGAGTATGTGGCAGTTAGTGATGATGATGCCTTAAAAACTTTTCACGAAGTAACTGAACTTGAGGGTATTATGCCTGCTCTTGAGACGGCACATGCTTTTGCATACCTAGAACCTCTTATGAAGGAATTAGACTCATCAGCAAATGTAGTTGTGAATGTTTCTGGTAGGGGAGATAAAGACATTAATACTGTTGCTGAAATCGACGGGATAGAGTTTTGAATAGACTGACATCAAAGTTACAAAACCTCAAAGAAAATAATAAAAAGGCTCTAGTCGCATACCTTGTAGCAGGTGATCCTGATTTAGATACCACACTAGATCTAATGCATTTATTTGTTGATTCAGGGGTTGATGTTATTGAGATTGGCGTTCCCTTTACAGATCCAATTGCTGAGGGACCAACCATACAAAAAGCTCATGACCGCGCTCTAAAAAATAATATATCACTGAAGATGATACTTGAATTGGTTAACAGGTTTAGAGAAACCAATACTGAAACACCTATAGTTTTAATGGGCTATTTAAATACTTTTATATCCCATATTGATCAGGTTCAATCAATTGGAGAGAATAGTGCGGATTCGATTTTAGTTGTAGATGTTCCAGGAGAACTCAATCTGCAGACCTATGGAATCACAAACCCAAATATAAATACTATTTCATTAATATCGCCTACTACCAAAGACGATAGAGTTGAATCTATAGCAAAAAATAGCACTGGATTTATTTATTACGTTACTCTACGAGGTGTTACGGGATCATCTAATTTAAATATTGAAGAAATTAAAAATAATATTCAAAAAATTCAACAATATTCTGATGCTCCCACTATGGCAGGATTTGGAATTAAATCAGTCGAGGACGCATCAACTTTAGCGGCATGCTCAGATGGCATTGTTATTGGCTCATCGATTGTTGAAATGATTGCAGATGAGTCTAAGACAAAAGAATTTGGTAGAATTGGTGAATACCTTAGGGAGATGAAGACCGCTATATCATGAACTGGCTAACAAGGCTCATACCTTCAATAATGACATCCAAGTCTAAAAGCAAGGTACCTGATGGACTTTGGAGCTCTTGCCCTTCATGTGAGTCTGTTTTATATGCCCCTGATCTAGAAAAATCACTTTTTGTTTGTCCTAAATGCGACCACCATCTTCGAATTGGTGCCAGAAAAAGATTAGAAATTTTTTTAGATAATGGTTATTTTGAAGAAATTGCAGCTGATATAAAAACTAAAGATTCCTTAAAATTCAAAGATACAAAGAATTATTCCTCAAGAATTAAAGATGCTGTTTCCAATACTGGAGAGAATGAGGCCATTATTATTGGTAAAGGAGCACTTGATTCTATGGATGTGGTTGTAGCTGCATTTGAGTTTAGATTTATGGGTGGCTCAATGGGAGGAGTCGTTGGAGAAAAGTTTGTTCAAGGAGTTAATGAAGCTATAAAGTCTCGTTGTCCATTCATCTGCTTTTCCACAAGTGGTGGCGCAAGAATGCAGGAGTCAATGATTTCTTTAATGCAGATGGCAAAAACTTCAGCTGCTTTACAAAAGCTTAAAGCAACAAAATTACCATATATTTCAGTAATGGTTGATCCAATTTATGGAGGCGTTTCTGCGAGTTTAGCTATGCTTGGTGATATAAATATTGCTGAGCCTGATGCTTTAGTGGGTTTTGCAGGTAGAAGGGTTATTGAACAAACTGTTAGAGTAGATTTGCCTGATGATTTCCAAAAATCTGAGTTTTTGTTAAAACATGGAGCAATTGATATGATTGTCCATAGAAAAAATATTAGAACTAAGGTTTACGGACTCCTAAAAAAAATATACAGAGCCTAATGAATATTGAGAAAATTATAGGTCTTGTTTTCAGCATTAGCGCACTTCTAATTCTTCTATTTATTATTTTAACTCCTCAGATTGATTATCAACAAAACTTTGAAATTGGAGATAGCACTTCAACTAAACCAGCAATTATTGAAAAAGAGAGTGAGGAGGGGTCGATTAAGATTATTAAAGAGGAAGGTTCTATAAAACCAAGCAAACAAATAATTTCAGATGTTGTAAATATTAATAGATCAGATTTTGATTTTTTTGTTTTGAGAGTGCATGTTCTTTCATCTAAGGATAATGCAGAAAAAATAGTTACAAAAATTAAGAAAGGTGGACTTCCTGCTTTCACTAAAGTTTTTGGTTCCAAGAAAAACCTTCATGCAGTTTATGTAGGACCTTTTCCTGAAGAGAGTGACATAAACAATAACATGGAGTTAATTCAAAAACTTTCAGGATCACAAGATGGAGAGATATCTAGATGGAAGCTATAGGATTAAATCTAACTGACTGGTTTATATTAGTTGTCTTGACTGCATCAGGCCTTATTTCACTTGCTCGAGGTTTTACAAAAGAGTTTCTTTCATTATTTTTGTGGATTGTTGCTTTTATAGCTGCTGTTAGTCTTGAGTATTTGGCAACTCCTAAAATAAATGAATTTATAGGCAATGAAGAGGTCTCAAAGATCTTATCCTACATAGTTGTTTTTATGATCTGTATTTTTCTTGGTGGAGTAGTAATTAAATTCATTGGATCTCTTATCAAGTGGTCTGGAGCTTCAGGATTTGATAGATTTTTAGGAGTACTATTTGGTTTAACAAGAGGTTTGATTGTTTTATTTGTAATATTTTTACTCTTGCCGTCAAGTATTAAATCAACTGACTTAATTAATAACTCAAAAATTACTCCAATAATTGAAAAATATGCTCCACAAATTGAAGCTTATTTCAGAGAATTAATAGATAATAGAAATATAGTCGAAGAAGCACTGGAAGTCATCGAACCAATAAGAGAAGAAGTGGCACCAGATGAAGAAGATATTAATCCTACTCAAGAGGACTCCTAATGTGTGGAATAGTTGGAATTTCTGCTGAGACTAACATAGCAGCAGAAATATATGACTCACTTTTAATGCTTCAGCATAGAGGTCAAGATGCTGCTGGCATGGTCGTATGCGACTCACAAGATAAACTTCATAGCAGAAAATCTATGGGATATGTAAGAGACGTTTTTCAACAAAGACATATGAATAAACTGATAGGCAATTACGGCATTGGTCATGTGAGATATCCAACTGCAGGAGGCGCTGGTAAAGAATTTGCTCAACCAATGTATGTTAATTCTCCATATGGCATCAGCCTTGCTCATAATGGCAATCTTACAAACTCAAAGGAATTAGCGGTTCAATTATTTCATGCAGAAATGAGACACCTTAATACAGATTCTGACTCAGAAGTATTGTTAAATATTTTTGCTCATGAACTAGGAAAACAAAGAGAAATTTATCCATCTGCGGATCATATATTTAAAGCTGTCACTAAAACTCATAGAAGATGTGATGGTGCATATGCTGTTCTAGCTCTTATTACTGGTCATGGAATCTTGGCATTTAGAGATAATAATGGCATTAGACCTTTATCAATTGGTATAAGAAAAGGCACTTCTAGAGATGAGTATATTATTGCCTCTGAAGATGCTCTTTTTGAATCACAAGGATTTAAGAAATTTCGAGATGTAGAGCCAGGCGAAGCTGTATACATTGATAAGAAGGGTAATTTCTTCTCACAGCAATGTGCCGAAGCTCCTCAAAAAAGACCTTGCATATTTGAATATGTATATTTCTCAAGACCAGATTCAAACATTGATGAAATTTCAGTGTATAAAGCACGCATGAGAATGGGTTCAAAACTTGCTGAATTAATTCAAAAGAAAAATCCTGATCACGATATTGATGTTGTAATCCCAATACCTGATAGCTCTACAACAGCAGCACTTCAACTTGCGGTTGATTTAAATGTTCCTTATAGAGAAGGCTTTGTTAAAAACAGATACATTGGAAGAACCTTTATCATGCCTTACCAAGAAGAACGAAGAAAGTCTGTAAGAAGGAAATTAAATATCCTTGATTTAGAATTTGAAGGTAAAAATGTAATGCTAGTAGATGACTCAATTGTAAGAGGAACTACCAGTAAAAAAATTATTGAAATGGCTAAAGAAGCTGGTGCCAAAAAAGTGTATTTTGCTTCTGCAGCACCTGCAATTAAATATCAAAATCTTTATGGCATAGATATGCCAGCAACTAGTGAACTAATAGCCTCAAATAGAACAGATGTAGAAGTTGCTAAAGAAATAGGCGCAGATTGGCTTGTATATCAAACGTTAGAGGATTTAATTGAAACTTGTAAATTTGGAAATCCACAAATCACAGAATTTGAAACGTCTATTTTTACAGGTGAATATATAACGCCTCTCGGAGAGAATTATCTTCAAGATCTTGAGGTCTCTAGACAAGACGAAGTCAAAGCACAAAGGGAAAAATCTAATGCCAAGGGCTAATTAAGGTCAAGAAAGTTTAGAATAAATATCAAGCGCTTTGTTTACAAGATCATTATCAAGCCTAGAATCTATCTCATTGCGCGATTCTTTAAAATCAAAATCATAAATAATTTCAATATTTAACATTTTTAAAATTTTTATCCAGTAATCTTTCAGGAGTTTCAGCAATATAAGCAGCAGGTTTAGATAAAAAAGATATATCATATTTACCAAACTTTGTATTACCTACAAGGTCTTGTCTAACTAAGACTCCAAACCCTATTATAAAAAGAATACTAATTAGTAATACAAGGTACAGAATCCATATTTCAATTTTTTTTAAACATTATTATTAGTTAATAAATTAATTTAAAACAAGATTATATATGATATTAAAAGTTAAAATTTATTTTAATTTAAAGGAACCATATCTCTAAAAAAGGCTAATTTGGATTAATGATATTTATTGCAGGTATGCTTGCTGAGTTTGCGCTCTCTACATATGTCTCAATTTCATTAAAGTTCAGGTATCTATATATTTCATCTGCGAGTGGATTAATATCATTCATATATTTATGGTATTCCTCAACAGTAGGTAATCTTCCTATAACTGAGGCTATAGCGGATAGTTCAGCAGATGCTAAAAACACATTAGCACCATCACCCAATCTATTAGGGAAATTTCTTGTTGATGTTGATACTACAGTAGAATTTGCAAGCACCCTGGCTTGATTACCCATACAAAGAGAACATCCAGGTACTTCCGTTCTAGCGCCTGACACACCAAAGATATTGTAGATGCCTTCTTCCATCAACTGTTTCTCATCCATCTTAGTTGGTGGTACAACCCATAATCTAGCTTTTGTTCCATTATATTTTTTTAATAAGGTACCAGCTGCTCTGAAGTGACCGATATTAGTCATACAAGATCCAATAAATACTTCTTGAATTTCAGTATTAGCAACTTCTGATAATGGCTTGATATCATCAGGGTCATTAGGACATGCAAGTAACGGCTCAGTGATTTCGTTTAAATCAATCTCAATAATCTCTGCATACTCTGCATTTTCGTCTGGTTCAAGTAGCTCAGGGTTTTTAATCCATTCTTCCATTGCTTGAGCTCTTCTCTCTAATGTTTTTGCATCGCCATAGCCACTTGCAATCATCCATCTCAACATAACAATGTTTGATTGAAGGTATTCAATGATAGGCTCTTTATTTAATCTAACTGTGCAACCGGAAGCTGATCTTTCTGCTGATGCATCAGATAACTCAAATGCTTGTTCAACCTTCATATCAGGAAGACCTTCGATTTCTAAACACCTTCCTGAGAAAATATTTTTCTTTCCTTCTTTTGCAACAGTCAATAATCCTTTTTTTATAGCTGCATATGGAATAGCGTTAACAAGATCTCTCAAAGTTATACCCGGCTGCATTTCACCTTTAAATCTAACCAAGACAGATTCAGGCATATCCAGTGGCATCACACCTAAGGTTGCAGCAAATGCCACAAGTCCTGATCCAGCAGGGAAGCTTATACCTATCGGGAATCTAGTATGACTGTCACCCCCGGTACCAACGCCATCTGGTAAAAGCATTCTATTCATCCATGAATGAATGATTCCATCGCCTGGTCTTAAAGAGACACCGCCACGATTCATAATAAAGTCAGGTAAATTATGCTGGGTTTCTATATCTACAGGTTTAGGATACGCTGCAGTATGACAAAATGATTGCATTACTAAATCAGCAGAAAATCCTAAGCATGCTAATTCTTTTAATTCATCTCTAGTCATTGGTCCTGTTGTATCTTGAGAACCAACAGTTGTCATTCTTGGTTCACAATAAGTGCCAGGCCTAATCCCTTCAACTCCACAAGCTTTACCAACCATTTTTTGAGCGAGCGTATAGCCCTTATCTGAAGCATCAGCTGCATCAGGTCTTGTAAATATATCTGTAGGCTCTAAATCTAGAGCTTCTCTAGTTTTATCAGTTAGTTGCCTTCCAATAATTAACGGTATTCTTCCATTAGCTCTTACTTCATCAAGAAGGACATCTGTTTTAAGTTCAAAAGTAGAAATAACTTCATTTGAATTTGCATCAAGAACTTTACCATTATATGGCTCTAGTATAATTTCTTGACCCATTTCCATTTTAGTAACATCCATTTCAATAGGAAAAGCACCTGAGTCTTCTAATGTATTAAAAAAGATTGGAGCTATCTTACCGCCAAAACAAAAACCACCTTCTTTTTTATTTGGAATATAAGGTATTTCATCTCCCATATGCCATAACAGAGAGTTAGTAGCAGATTTTCTTGAAGAACCCGTGCCTACAACATCGCCAACAAATACTAGAGGGTTTCCTTTTTCTTGTAACTCATCAATAGTTTCTAATGGCCTATCAAGACCTTTTCTTGGCATCTTGAACATAGCTAATGCATGAAGAGGGATGTCAGGACGTGACCAAGCATCTGTAGCAGGTGACAGATCATCAGTATTTATTTCACCAGGTACCTTATAGACAGTTAATTTAATTTGTTCCGGAAGCTTAGCTTTTTCAGTAAACCATTTTCCTTCTGCCCATGCATCTATAACTTTTTTTGCATACTCATTAGTCTTTGATAATTCAAAGATCTCATTAAAGGCATCAAAAATCAGTAATGTTTTTCCTAAAGCTTCAGCAGCTTCATCACCTAATTCATCAATTTTTAGGCATTCAATCAAAGGTTGAATGTTATAGCCACCAAGCATAGTGCCAAGAATATGTACAGCATCAGATTTTGTAATATATGGGCTAGAAGTTTCACCAGTTGTAATATCAGCTAAAAAAGCTGCTTTAACATAAGCTGATTGATCTACACCTGCCGGTACTCTTTCTTTAATTAAATGTAATAAAAGTTCTGACTCTTCGTGTTCAGATTTTAAAAGATCTGCTAATTTTGCAGTTTGGTCTGCGTCTAATGGAAGCGGTGGGATATTTTGTGCCGCTCTTTCGTCTACGTGTGCTTTGTATTCGTTTAACATTGATTATCTCCTTGTTAACGGTAGTAATTTTACTCTTATAAGCAAAAGGCATCTAGTAAATAGCAGATTTTATTTAAAAATGAGTTATTATTTTGCTTAATTATGCAAAAAACTCGATCTACAACTCCTTGTTTAGGTATTTGCTCCACAACATATGGAGATGACGTCTGCAAAGGGTGTAAAAGATTTGTTCACGAGATCATTAGTTGGCCAAAATATTCACAAGACGAGAGGGCGCTTGTAAATGATCGACTTGAAAAATTTAAAGTCTTAATTCTTCAAGATAGATTTAAAGTTCATGATTCAGATTTACTTCAAATAAAGTTAAAAGAGAATGCAATTAATTACAACAACTCTATGGATCCTTTAACTTGGATTTTTGATTTGCTTAGAGCAGCAGGATCACAAAATTTAGACTTAGAACAATTTGGTATTACTAGTCTTAAAAATTATGATCCTATGAAAATACGTGACGAGATTAATAAAGAGTTTTTAGATTTATCGGAAGCTCATCATCAAAGGTATTTTAAAAAAGCTTAATTAAGTTTACCCGTAATCTTTTAACATTCTTTTGAGTTCTAATGAATGTTGCTCCTCTTCACCGATCATGCCTCTTGCATACTCTTCTAAATAAATAGATCTATCTTCAACCTCTTCGAGAAGTTTTTTGTAAAGACCAACAGCATGAAGTTCATGCTCCAAGCTTTCTTCTAAAATATCTTTAATAGTATGTTGTCCTGTCTCTTCAATTTTTGCTATCTTCTGACTAGGGTGACCATCAAGTCCAGCAATTAATTCACCAGCTCCTTGAGCGTGTAACAATGACTCACTTGCTTGTTCTTTTAAGAAAGCAACAATTGGAATTCTATAAGGGCCAGTTATCATCATAGCTGAGTGAGTATAGCGAACAACTCCTGCTAATTCGTATTCCATTATCTCGTTTAGAATCGCACAAGCCTTATTTGTATCTAGTGGTTTTAATCCCATGTTTCTGCTCCTTAAGCATTAAAAATTAATTAATTAAGACAACTATAAAAGAATTTACAAATGATGTAAACTACTGATATAAGGTTTTTTTTTAATACGAATCATTATGATAATCATTTGCATCTAGGTATTATTTTTTCTAACTTTTATTAAATATTTTAAAGCGCCAGAAGAGTAAAAAAGCAAGAATAGAATAAGCAAAAACAGCTAGTTGTTTTACAACCGGAAGTGCAACGAGTGTACCAAGCCAACGATAACCTGTGGTTCTATTCCAGACATAAATAAATGCATCAACACCTACTAATTCTTCTCCATCATTAAAAATAACATGAAGTTTTTTTAGGTATTTATCTTCCATGTGACTGCAATCATTGAAGTCTAATTCTGATCTTTTTTTGTAATGTTTAATTTCAAAATTGCAGATTGAACATTTTTCATTGAAGAGAACTTTTCCATCATTATTCATAAATTTATTTTATCAAGATTGATACTAGATATCTTTGATTTTAAATAATAAGATTTTACTCAATGGACATGCAGCAAGTTAATATTTTTGATGAGCCAATTGAGGAGTGTTGCTCAAATCCTATAACAGGATTTTTTCGAGATGGGTTCTGTCATACCGATCAACTCGACAGAGGTTTGCATATTGTTTGCTCATTAATGAATGATGAGTTTTTAAGTTTCTCAAAATCTCGAGGCAACGATCTTTCTACCCCAAGACCTGAATTTGATTTTCCAGGATTAAAAGCAGGAGACTCCTGGTGTGTTTGTGCCGAACGATGGAAGGAAGCTTACGAGCATGGTTTTGCTCCTAAGATTTACCTTAAAAAAACTAATAAAAAAACTATTTCTATTATCGATATAGAAATATTGAAAGAGTTCGCTATAGATATGAACTAATATTTATAGAATGAAGTAAGTTTCACCTATAACAAAGCCACAAAAGAAAAATGCAATAGCCCAACCAGGCTCTTCTTTACAAAATTCAAATACTCTTAGCCAGTAATCTGCCATAAATACCTCCTAAATACCTTGTATATTGCAATATCTGTGCCAATTGTTTGTCAAAATAAAACACATTGTTTAGGATAAGGTATGAAGAATAATTCTTGCCTATTAGTTCTAATTTTATTTGTTTTATCTAGCTGTGTAAGTAATTCAAATGAAGCAATGATGTATAGCCATGTTGATAAAAATAATTCAGTAAGATTAGTTAGCACTGGGTCCCTTTATGGGGAGTATCTTGATACAGCAGAATGGGAAGCTGATTGGAGCAATGAAGTAATTAATCTAGATAACTACTGGCAAGGTATAGCTTTTGAAACAAAATATGGAAGAAGGTATTTTCTTTATGGCTTACCAAAACAAGATTTTTCAAAAAGAGACTTTATTATTGAGCTTATAAGCAGGTGTGAGATAGCTAATGAGTATGAATGTGCTGTAAATCAAATTGAAAGAGAAGAATATTATGGAGGAATTGGTATTATTGAGTACAGAAGAATCAATGGTATTACTACATGGCAGGATAGAATGGATGGTATTTTAACAATAGCTGATGCCGCTCTTGTTGGTTTTGCACAAGCATCTTCTGTAAACTCTACTCCCTATAGCAATAATAATATTTCTGCTGAAGTAAAATCATTAAGAAGTGAAGTTGACGCTTTAAAAAGACAAAAGATACTTGAACAAAATACATTGAAGATTGAACCTTCTATATATAAATCAAAAGAAAAAAATTAATTTGTAACATTTTCTATCCTGCTTCGTTATAGGGTTAGTAAATATATTTATTAATACTTATGGAGGCACTTGCGAGAGTTAATGCTGAAACTGCAATTAAGCAGACAAATTCTATTGTGCTTAAACATTCTAAGAATAAAGTATGCAAGAATAGAATAGAGATGCCCTTCAAAGAATTAATCGAATATATCAGCAAAAAACTCATGCCATATGCAATGTTGCTAACAAGCAATGATTCAGATGATGCATGGGATTTGATACAGCACACTATAGAAAAGCTATTAAAAAATAGAGAGACACTAGAAAGCTCTAACTATCCAATGGCATATGCAAGAAAGATTTTAAAAAATAAGTTTAGGGACGATTACAGAAAAAGAAAAAAGAATTTATCAATTCAAGCTAATGATATTGAGATAACTAATAAAGGCTTTCAAGAAGAAAAATTAGAGTATCAAAAGATGCTTGATTGTTTAGAAACGTTTGATGAAACAGACAAAATAATATTAGCAATGCTTGGAGCTGGTCATAGTTACATAGAGATTCAAGAAGTTGTTAGCGATTTAAGCATGGCAAATTTAAGAGTAAAAGCAAACAGAGCAAGAATAAAACTTGCCCAATGCATGGATAGAAAATTATGAATGAAGAAATACAAATACAAATCATTGAACTAGTGGATGATGGAGCAACTATTGAAAGTTCTCCAAAACTTAAAGCACTTGTTAATGCTTCAAAAGAAGCTACAGAGTTTTATGAAAGTTTATTAGTATCCGAGTCCATGCTTGAAGGTTTCTTTAGAGGAGACAAAGCAAAGGAGTTAAATGCAAAAGCTGAATCTTTTATTAACGAACAGTTTGAAAAGTCTTCTTCTAATATCAATGCAATTAATTTTAGACCTTTGGTAGGTTTTGCAATTGCAGCAAGTTTGGCTGTAATAGCTTTTACCATTGTGAATTCCCCTTCTGAAATAGTTGAACCAGTCGAAATTGCAGAAGTTGTTAATGAAGAACCTATTGTAGTCATTGAAGAGATAATTGAAGAGCCTGAGCCTATATTTGTTTCAGGTTCTGAAATGGAAACTCTATGGAGCACTGCATCACAGATAGCTAATGACTTAGGCGTAGATAAGTATCAAGTTATGTACGCAATCTATGAAGCTAACAAAGATTTCTTTGTTAACAATGACATCAATACTCCAAGGGCAGATAAAAATTACTTTGTTGATATATCTATAATTGAAACTGTGGATGTTTCCTTCGCAGCTAGTGAAGTAAAACGACATATCTTTTGTCATTGTTAAATTAATTTGTAACAAATCTATTTCTGACACGTTATAAAAATAACGAAACATTTATTTAGGAGTTATATATGGAAGAAGTTATTGGGTTTGGTTTGCTTAGTTTAATACTTTTCACATTTGGTATTAGCATCAAGAGATGGCTTAAGCCAAAGAAAGATCTTTTTGAGCATGAAGATGAGATTATCCTAGACGATAAGATGGTACATTTTGGTCCTTTCTCCGGGAATCCTATGTATAAGCATCATAAGTTTATTTTCCTCCTAACGATCTCATCTTCATTTCTCTCAGCTGACTGGACAAGAACCATTGATGGCTGGGGTATAGACTCTTACTCAAATGAAAATCTTATCCTACATAAAACAGGTAATGATACAAGCACTAATTTTTATTTAGAAATGGCTCGACCTTTTTGTGTTACCTCTGAGCCAACAATTACAGCACCAGTTGGAAATACCAATTATTTAGAAGATGATGAAATTAAAGCAACTATGACTGTTGATAGAGGTAAGCCCAAGGATATTGTTTTAAAGGTGAGTAATATCATTGGAGAAGGCTCTAATATTGACTACGTCTTTAAACCAAAATACATTCTATCAATAAGAGATGGCAAAAAATTTGAAATTAAATTTGGCAATGCATCACCTCTTAAAGATATGAGCTTTACTATCGAGGGATTGTCACACGCAATAAAGCACTCTGAAAGAATGTGTATGAGTAGTTATGATATCTATGAATCTGAAATACAGGAAACAAACTATATTTAATTTTTCTCTATATCTTTTTTAAAGCTATTAAATATCAAAGAATTTTTTGACATTACAGCGCAATTAAATTCTTTATTTGGATCTGGTTTAAGAGTATCACCGATAGTATTGAAATGCATTAATCGACTATATTTTGCATCAAACTTTTCATATATTTCTATTAAAGTTAGGTAATCAGCATTTGGATATATAGATTCTATGTATTCTACAAGATTATAAAAACAAGCATCATCCATAGGATTTTCACTATTTCTATAAGACTCAGGAACAGATTGAAATTTAGCTACTATTTCATAGTTGTGAGGTTCAAAGCAATCAACAACCTCTACATAATCAGCATTCTGAGCTTCACCTGCAAGCAATTCTTCACTTGAGAGATCAATGAAACAATCCCCAACATCTAGATCTAATGGAGACATAGTTTTAGAGCAACTAGATATTAGTAGACATAAAAATAAAAATTTAAACTTCATTTTATCAGGTTAACACATATGTCTTTAATTAAAACATGATTATTAATTAAAAAAAGATTATAGTTATAAACGTATGAAAAAAAATCTTATTATTATTTTATCCTTTTTAATATCGTTTTTTGTTGTCTCTTTAATATTGGTTTTTGTTTTCAAAGTACCTATTGCAAGCTCACAAGATTCTAATGAAAAAGTTATTCAAGAATCACAAGGTATCACAATGCCTGACGTTGGTGACGAAGAAGAAGGTGACGAAGACGAAGACGGTTACAACCAACCTGACTTCGACCCTAACACTGGAGAGTCAGAAGATGAAGATGGAATGCCTGGCGAAGAAGATTCAAACAGTCTTTCAGAAGCAGGTGACGACTCTGCTGACGGTGAAGAAGAAGTGGGTGACGAATCAGTTGAAGGTGACCGTGGTGAAGATGTTCAGTATCCAAATATTGTTACAGAAAAAGATGGGTCTAATATAAGGCTAATTGGCTATATAGCTTTTTTTATTACTCTATTTTTACTTTTTATAGTAACAACACTATTGTTTAGGCATGTTAAATGGAGAAGAAGATATACTAAAAATGATTCAATTGTTTTTCCTGATGCACACTTAGATGTTCTTGATGATTTAAGAATTCACATGCATGGGTTAACGACTCAAATTTTGGACTTTAGTAAAGTCTCTTTAGGTAATCAAAAAAATAACGAATCATTAATTGCCCAAATGATAGAGTCTATGACCAAATTAAACTCAACAATTGATAGCCAAAATAAAGAGATAGAAAGGCTCAAACAAGGATATGATTTCTCTATTAAAAAAAATTCTATCCTTCCATTAATTGAGCTAAATAATTTAGTAAAAGATTTTTTAGTTGAAAATACAATCTCTGAGGAAACTAGAAAAAAACTAGATAGTGTCAACAAATATATAGAAAGCTATCTTGAGGAAATGGATGTTTTTGAATTTGAAATTGATTCTGGTAAGTCAACAAGAGAATTGTCCTCAGATATTTTTGAGATTGCTGATGTAGAGATAACTAATAATGATGAATTAAATGAGAAAGTTGTCAAAACAATTAAAAATGGGTATGAAAATATTCATCCCAATGGGAAAAATGTACTAATGAAGGCAAAAATCATTGTGTATAAAAAAGGAGTAAAGAATGAGTAATATCGTTGGAATTGATTTGGGTACAACATTTAGTGCGATTGCAAAATTGGATGATACTGGAAGACCAGAAATTGTTGATAACATAGAAGGCAAGAATATTACTCCATCAGTTGTCGAGTTTACTTCTGCCAAGAGCTACATAGTCGGAGATGAAGCGAAAGCTCAAATAGGAGCTAATGATGAAAATATAGCACAAGAAGTAAAAAGGTCTATGGGTAAAGCAGATACCAAATATGAGTATTTTGGTGAAACTCATACGCCAACATCAATCAGCGCTTTGATATTAAAAAAACTTAAAGAAGATACTGAAAAAGCATATGGCGCTATAGATTATGCCGTTGTAACAGTTCCTGCAAACTTTTCTAATGAAGCAAGAGAGGCAACACAGCGCGCTGCTGAAATGGCAGGACTCAATGTTAATTTTGTTATTAATGAACCAACCGCAGCTGCCTTAGCATATGCATTTCAATCTGGAAGAGAGTTAAGCGGTACATTTGTTGTTTATGACCTTGGTGGTGGTACATTTGATTGCACTATTGCAAAAATATCAGGACAAGATATAGAAATTCTTACATCAGAAGGGGTAGCAAAATTAGGCGGTAAAGATTTTGATCAAGAAATACTCAAGCTGGTTTCAGGTAAATATAAGGAATCTTTTGGAAAAGAGCTTGACCCTAATGAGTTCACGTCAAATGATGCTGAAGATCTAAAAAGAAGATTGTCTATAAGAGATAAAGCTAATGCAAGAATTTCTGGTGAAGTCATTTCTATTTCAAGAGAAGAATTTGAGAATGCCTCTTCAAATTTAATACTACAGGCTGAACTAGCGGTTGAAACTGCATTATCTAGGATAGATTTAGAAGCCTCTTCAATAACCGACATCATTCTTGTTGGAGGATCTACTAGAATGCCAATAGTTTCAGAAAGCATAAAGAAAATATTCGGCAAAGAGCCACGTATATTTGGTAATCCAGATGAGTCAGTAGCTCTTGGTGCTGCAATATATGCTGCATATAAATCAGATTCAAGTAAGCTAAACCCTCTGCAAAAGCAAGCTATGGCAAAAGTTTCAATGAGTGAGGTGGCACCAGCATACTTTGGAACATTAGTTATGATCTCAAATGAACTAGGTAGCTCGGAGCTCCAAAATACAGTAATCATACCAAAAGATGAGAAGGTACCATGCTCAGTAACAGAATCCTATTACACAATAGCAGATAACCAAACAGCTGTTCAGTGTCGAGTTACTCAATCTCAATCAGAAGAATCAGACCCACAGTTTGTAAAAATGGTATGGGATGGTAATTTAAATGTACCTGGTGGGAGGCCAGCTGGACAAGAAATTAAAGTGACATTTTCATATACAGAAGATGGAATAATGAAAGCATCATTTTTAGATGTTCAATCAGGCAATTTAACAGATATTGATTTAACAATTAATCCTAATCGATCGGATGATGAAGAAATAGATATTGATGAATTTAAGGTGGAATAAGTGGAATTTTTTGGCATCTTAATTTTATATTTTATTGGATCATTTTTTTGGGGCCTGATAACAGGATCATCGAGCTCTGGATCAGCTTGGGGCAATCCACTTAGTTTAAAAATTGAAGAGCTTTCTTCAGATGAAAAAGCTGAAACTTTGATTGATGTACCTATGTATGGGGTCTATATTAAAGGGAATCCAAATATAACAAGGTATGAGGATACCTCTATTTGTTTTAAGTTATATGATGCTGATTCAGGGCTTACAGTGCAATCAACATTTGAAAATACTTCAGAAGTTGATGGAAGAGGGTTCGAGCATATTGTCTCACTTGGCTCAGATATGCCAGGAAAGTATTGGCCAGATTGGGTCAGAATATCTGCGTTAATTCCAGACTCATTAATTGGACCATATAAAGGAAAACGAAAATTACATCTGAAGTGTACTTTTTGGCCATCTAATAATGCACGAGTATACAGGGGAGGTGTTCTGTTCGAAGAGCTAAAACAATATGAACAAACTTTTGGTACTATGGGTTCGCATATTTTTGAGTTAGATCTAATAAATTCTGGATATTTAGAGCTTGATAAGGAAAGGTTAGAAGTGCAGAAAGCATCTATCAGAATGGCTGTTGCGATAGCATTAGCTGATGGAACTCTTGATAAAAGCGAAGGCAATCAAATTAAAGCATGGATCAAAGGAATTGTTGATTCAACATCTGAAAACCAAAAAGATAAAGTTAAAGAAATATTAAATAATGAGCTTCAAAGTTCATTTACGGATGCAAAAAATAAAAATATTGATGTAACAAAGGTTTGTATCAATATCAAAGATGTTGGTTCAAAAGCTGATAAATACGATTTAATCGAACTATGTCTTGATGTAATGGCCGCTGATGGAGAGGCTGATAAAGAAGAATTAAAATATATAGAGAAAATTTCTAAACTGATTGGTATTGATTATAACGAAATAACAAAAATGAAAGATCAAAGATTGATTAAACTTGATCCGTCAACATCCTCAGCCGAGGGTCTAGAAGAAAAGCTTGGCATAGATCCTAATTGGGATAAAGCTAAGATAAAGAAACATATTATTAATTTATATGGAAAATGGAATGGAAGATTAAATTCCCTTCCCGAAGGTATTGAAAGAGACAATGCTCAAAAAATGCTTGATTTGATTGCAGAAGCTAGAAAAAAATATTCTTAAAATGAATGGATTTAAGATAGCTGATTCTATCAGGTACGTAGACGATATAAAATTAAGACTAAGAAAACCAAATTCACAATTTTTAATAAAGTATGAAAATCAGCTTGCATTAAATTCAATAAAAATATCAAAAGAAATTACCCCAGCTCTTCAAAATTCAGTAGATCAGGTATGTAAAAATCTCAACTTGCAGCAAGACTACGTAAATGCATACATAACTTCTTCTTCAGAAATACAAGCAGGATGTATAAGCGATAGTAAAGATAAATGCATTATTACCTTAACCTCTGCTGTAATTAATTTATTAAGTAATGATGAAATTAATTTCATTATTGGTCATGAATTGGGTCATTTTTTGCTTCATCACAACATAGAAGAAATCATGCATGAAGACTCCAAAGAAACTTTTATAAAAAAAAGAGCTCAAGAAATATCAGTCGATAGAATTGGGTTGCTTGCATGTAAAAATTTAGATGTTTCTATAAGGGCCATCGTTAAGTCTTTATCAGGCCTAAATGAAAAATATCTTACTTTTGATATGAGAAGTTTTTTAAGCCAATTAGAGAATATAAAATCATCCTATAGTGACTTAGATCAATTTTCTTCCCATCCATCTTTTATTTTAAGAGTTAAAGCTCTTTTAAGGTTCTCATTAAGTGAACCATATCTCAATTTTGTTGGAGGAGCTGGAGGCACAAATATCAAAGATGTAGATGCGTTAATTCAGAAAGATCTAAACAAGTATATTGATACTGAAATAAGGGACGATATCAATCAATCCAAAGAAAATCTTTTGTTTTGGGGGTATGTATATGCTTATATAAAAGAAGGCTTGCTTACTAAAGAAAATCAATTATCAATAAGTAAAAAATTTGGAAAGCAAAAAAAAGATAAACTGATAAAGATGATAAAAAATCGTTCTTCTGAAAATGTTGTTAATGATGTATATGAAAAGCTTATATCATCTGCCCATGATTTTAGGAAAGTTGCTCCCCATCAAGCAAAAAAAGAAATTAATATGATTTTTATCTCTATTGAAAATGAAACAAACTCTAAAGGGTTTTTCAATAACATCATTAGAGATATTTAAAAGTTGTTATAATTTATCTATGGATAAATCTAGAAGAAAATTTGTATTAGGTATGTCATCATCATTTACTGCACTGTCCATGTATACCGCCTCTGGCTCTATCATATCCTTTTCAAGTCCGAATACAAACTGTAAAATTTCAAATATTGATTCATTGGATTGGAAATTTTCATCGTATGATGCTTTTTCTCCGATCTTAATAGGATCTGCTTTATCCTCATTTCTTTTTAATAATATTGAATACATATACTCAATAATGATTGTGCTTATAACTCTATTTCTTATATTTACAATTGGAATTTCTGGTTATGAGCATTTATCTTCATATTCCGAGATTTATTTTATAACTTCATAAAATTAATTATTTAATTTGCAATTGGTAACTCATACCAACAGGTTGTATATCTAGGTGAAGTCATATTTTGTTTCATGGGTGACCATTTTTTTGTATTTTGTGAAGCAAAATAGATTTGTGTCTCATATACATTTAATTGATCTATATATTTCATAAATTTTGAGTTTTCTTTGAGTTCATTAGGGTCTTTAAATAGAGAATATTGTTTTGTTTCTTCATTAGAAAATCTACTTAAAAGAATTCCCGCTTTTGCATAGTCATATCCTGGTTTAAAGATTGGTAAAAGAGCTTTTTTTGCTGCTATTAAAATATCTCGGGTGTCGTTGGTAGGAGTAGAAAACTCTATAGTTTTATAACCAGTATGCTTAGGTTTATGATCACTAAACGGACTAGTTCTAACAAAAACTGAAACTTGAGAGCATTTTTGTTTTTCACTCCTAAGTTTCTCAGTAGCTCTAACTGCAAAGTTGCTGACGATAGGCCTTAGAGTTTTTAAGTCTGTGACCCTAGTACCAAAACTTCTACTAACAACAATTTGTTTTTTGGCTGTAGCACTATTTTCTATATTTAAACATCTTTGACCTCTAAGTTCTCTTACAGTTCTCTCTAGCACTACACTGAATTTTCTTTTGATATAGCAAGGATCAACATCTGCGAGTTGTAGAGCGTTGGTGATTTTTGCTTGATTTAGATGTTCACCAAGTCTTCTGCCAACACCCCATACGTCTCGAACTGGGGTATTCTTAAGGGCTTCTCGAATTTCTTTTATTGTAGATATTTGATGAACTTTAGTTGGTATGTTTATTCTTTTTGCTTCATTCAAAGCTATTTTGGTAAGCGTCTTTGTAGGTGCTATACCTATTCGAACTGGGACCCCAGTCCATTGCTTAATTAAGCTTCTAATATGACAACTAAAATCATATAGGTTGTAATGTTCTTCTAAAGAATCTAAACCTAAAAAAGCTTCATCAATGCTATAAACTTCAACTTCAGGAACAAAGCCTTCTAAGATATTCATGACTCTAGTTGACATGTCACCATAGAAAGTAAAGTTTGATGAGAAAACTTTTCCGCCTTGAGAAAGGAAAGAGTCTTTGACTTTAAACCAAGGAACTCCCATACCAATACCCATCTTTTTTGCTTCGCTACTTCTTGCAATAACACAACCATCATTATTGGAAAGAACAACTATAGGCACGTGCTTTAAGTCGGGACGAAAGATTCTTTCGCACGAAGCATAAAAGCTTTCGCAATCCACCAACGCCAAAGTCATTAGAATTTATTAATAGCTGCTGTAACGGTTCCTACTATTTCTAGTTCTTGACCATGATTAATAAAGATAGGAGGGTAGTCTGGGTTATCTGGCATTAAGCACATTTTGGGTTTGAGTTTTAATCGTTTGCAGACAAACTCTCCATCAATAGAAGCAACCACAATACTGTTATGTTTTGGTTTGATGCTTCGATCAACAACTAATACCGCTTGGTCGGTTATTCCAGAACCAAGCATGGATTGTCCTTGAGCTCTTACTAAAAAAGTAGCTGCTCCGTTTTTTATCAGATGTTTATTAAGATCTATCGGACTTTCAATATAGTCGCTTGCAGGGCTGGGGAACCCTGCATGCACCGACTCAAGAAAATAGGGCACAAATATTGCCGGCAGATTTTCTTCAGAAATTTTTCCGATATAGTTAACTTTCATAAGGATTTTTAAATACTGTATAAATATACAGTATAAATTGAAAGAGAACAATATCTTCTTTATCAGTTAGTGTGCAAAATTATCTACACTCTATATCTATGATTTATGTAGAATAAAGCTATGTTTAATTTTTCTAAGATCTTACCTAAGACGGTTACCAATGAGCTTGATAGTCCAAAGATTGCTATATGGGGCTTTGTTTTATTTACGGTCTTAATGACCTGGCGCTCGATAATACATATGTTGTTTGAGTCTTATGGATTTCATGAAATTGCAAACTTTGTTGTTTTAACCGGTGATCCAGATCCCATGCCAATTATTTATAGATTTTTTTCATTATGGGGTAACGCTCAACTTATGTTTTGTCTTGTTTGTTGGGTAGTAATTTTTAGATATAAATCTTTAATACCTCTTATGAGCTTATTTTGGGTTTTAGACTGGGGTCAAAGATTATTTATTTATCCTTTTATCAGAGAAGATATAACCTCTATCGGCCAATATACGAAAGATATTACTCCAGGAGTTGATTTAGCTCTGCTTCCGTTTGTAATAACAGTAGTCATATTTTTAATTTCAATAGCTAACAAGAGAACAGGACAACAATGAGAGTCTGGATTTCTTTAATAATTATTTATGGCTTATTTTTTGCTTGGTATACGGATTTTGGTGGCAAGTTAAGTGATGAAGAAATTCAATATTTTTCAGATAAATTTGAAAGCAATGCATTAAAAGACGGTCGTGTTATAGAGCCTCGAACAAAAGAGTTACTTCAAAAATTTATGGAAGAAGATTCAGGCAAGCAATTTATGATGGTTAATGTGATTGATATGTCTGAAAATCCTATTTTTCCAGACGGAACTGTGGCTGAAGAATCATCAGATGTGCTTATGAATGAATATATGGAACACATGTATGGCGAGCTTGTCAAAAGAGCATCTCATCCAGCATATTTCGGTGGTGCCATTAATGGCTCTATGGATTTAGTCGGTATAGAAAATGCAGAGGTTTGGGAGACAGCTGCGTTATTTAGGTATAAAAGCAGACGATCTTTCTTAGAAATAGTGACCCATCCAGATATGTACAGTAAACATAAATACAAGATTGCAGCATTAGAGAAAACAATAGCATTTCCTGTAGAGAACCAGTTTTACTTAGGAGATCCAAGATTATTGCTTGGTTTTATTCTGTTAATAATTGGTTTGTTATTAAGGCCTGTAACTAGGCAATAGAAAATTTTTCTAAATTAAATTCTTGTTCATTGATGGCAAGAAGCCAACCGTATTCTCCCCAGTCTCCAAGAACAATTCTTTTAGAAGATCCAACATCATGAATATTCGGTCTATGGGTATGACCGTGAATAAAAATATCAGGCTGATGTTCGTTGATAAAATCCTCAACCGATTGATTGTTAACATCGGTTATTTCGTTGGATTTTTTTGAGGTAGCTTCTTTACTATCTGCTCTTAGATTTGCAGCAATTTGTTTACGTTCGTTTAAAGGTTTCTCTAAAAAATTATTTTGCCAGTCTTGATTTCTGACTTGATTTCTAAAATCAATATAATCTTTATCATCAGTACACAAGAAGTCGCCATGACTAAGAATGACTTTTTGGTTATTGATTTCAAGAGTGTAAGGATCTGGCAATATGGTGATACCAGTTTCTTTTGCAAAGGCCTCACCAACTAAAAAATCTCTATTGCCATGCATAAAAAAAGTTTCAGGGCCATTGGTAGTAAAAGCTTTTAAAGCTTGTTTGATTTCAATATGAATGGGTAAATCATCATCGTCTCCTACCCAGGTCTCAAATAGATCTCCTAAGATAAAAAGATGAGTACAAGCCTCTTTTGATTCTTCTAAGAATTTAAAAAAGGCTTGAGTAAGTTCGGGATGCTTGTCGCTTAAATGTAAATCTGAAATAAAGCGTGGCTTCATTCAGAAACAGTTACAGATTCAATATTTATAACTTCAAGCGGTACGTCTTGATGGCCTCCAGATGAACCGGTTGCAACATCTGCAATTGCATCTACAACATCCATGCCTTCAGTGACTTTACCAAAGACTGCATATCCCCAGCCTTGTGGATTTTCACCGGTATGATTTAAGAAACCATTATCTTTATGATTAATAAAAAATTGACTTGTTGCAGAATGAGGCTCCATAGTTCTTGCCATAGCAATAGTGCCTCTATCGTTGCTAAGACCATTATTTGCTTCATTTTGAATAGGTGCTGTACCACTAGATTTATTGCCCATATCAGCAGTCAATCCACCGCCTTGAACCATAAAACCGTTTATTACCCTATGAAAAATAGTGTCTGTGTAATAACCAGAGTTAGCAATAGATACAAAATTTTCAACAGTAATAGGAGCTTTTTCAGCATCTAATTCAAGTTGAATGTCTCCTAATGAAGTTTTGATAGTTACTTGTGTCATTTTAGTTTCCTCAATAATTGGCATTTTAGCTTCATCATTTTTTTTAGAACAAGAATTAAGAACAAATGCCAATGCAAAGGTGCATAGAGTTATTTTTAATAAATTGTAATTTTTCACAGACTTAGCTTTAAATTAAAAGGTTGATTTTATCATTAAAAATCATAGTTGAGCATGTACTCCTTAAATTGGCCTTTAATATCTTTTTGATTTAAACCAAATTCATCAAGAGTGTATCGATGTTCTGGTTTAAGTATATTTTTATCTTGCTCTAAGTATTTTTGAATTTTATTTTCAGTTTGAATATTCATATCAAAATTTAATTGCTGATAAGTATTCTTAATATGATCTAATGGATTTTTTACAAATTCAGAATATTGGATATCAACTATCTGATCAGAAGAAAGAGATTTTCTATCTTCCATGCCTTTGCTTAAATTATGATTCCAAAAATCAATAACAGTTTTACCTATAACTTCTGTATCAATTTTTTTTGAAAAAGCCAATCTAACATTCTTAGTTAGACTGCAAAAAGATGCTACTGATTCAGTAGGGTCTCTATGAATATGAATAAATTTTGCATTTGGATATTCTTTTAAAATTTGAGGTAAGTGACCTATATGACTTGGATCCTTTAATAACCAGCGTGATGGCTTGCCATTGAGCTCCAGTGCTTGATAAAACTTTTTATGCCATTTAAAAACCGAATCAAACGAAGTACTTTTTAGATATTCAACATATTCAGGTACATCTGCCATACACATATATACGAAGCTTCTTATGTTCATGGTTGCAATTTGCTGACACTCTTCAGGAGTTGTTGCTCTTATAGTATGAATTGCTTTTAGTTTTGGAATAATAGTTTTTGCAAGCTTAAGTTCAGTATTGGTTTTAAACTCTCTTCTTTTTCTAGCAGCTTGAGTTTTTGCAAGTGGCATCAGATGCATAATTTCCCAATACATTGGTGACCTATGGGCTATATCTAAAGACAAGAGGTTGAAAAGTAATGAGGTACCGGAGCGAGGGAGACCAATTACAAAAACTGGATCAGCTGGTTGATCAAAATTATTATTTGCATGAAGTTCATTGAGCATCTTTCTCATCTTTAATCTATTTTTTAATTGATGATTAAACGCAATTTTTCCAAAAATATTAAATTTGTTATGTTTGTTAATAGAGTCAACTAAGATTTCTAATGGTTCAATATAATCATCTTCACCCAGCTTGCCATCAAGGCCTCTCAGCATTGATTTAACAGTAAATTGTTGACCCACTATATTGATTACTCCTTTTAAGTATAAGATACTCTTTATTTAATTTTTCCTCAAACAAGATATATGAATATATTATTTTTATGTGTTGCTAATTCAGCAAGAAGTCAGATGGCAGAAGGATTGGCTAAGTCCATGCTTGGAAAGGAACATAACATTCAAAGTGCTGGCTCAATTCCATCTGGAGAAGTACATCCTAGCGCAGTTATTACTATGGATGAGATTGGTATAGATATTAGAGAACAGTTTTCGAAGTCCACTGATGATTTGGACAAAGATTTTATTGATAATCTAGATTATGCAATCACATTATGCGCCGAAGAGGTATGCCCAGTTCTTCCAAGTAATGCTAAAAGTTTGCATTGGATGAATGAAGATCCAGCAAACAATAAATTCAATGAAATTCAGTTGAAATATGCTTTTAGTAAAACAAGAGATAATATATTTAAATTAATAAAAAAATTTTTGTTAGACGAGTTGCAAGTTTGATAAGATAAATCAAATGATTGAAAGCATATGGAAAACTAAAAGTGCTTCTTAAATGGGCTGGAGGAAAAAGCTGGCTAACAAAGAATCATCCTCAATTATTTCATAGCAAAGAAAGCATAACCTCTAGGGCTTTTGCAAACCAACCTTCCATAAAATTTAAACGATATATTGAACCATTTTTAGGTGGCGGTGCTGTTTTTAAATATATGAAACCAAATCAAACATCCATACTTGCTGATATTAATGACGAGTTAATTGGTTTCTACAACGAACTTAAAAACCATCCAACAAAATTGTATAAACTAACAAAAGATCATATGGGAAAGCACTCTGAAGATTACTATTATCAAATTAGGGAAATTGATAACTTTGAAAACAACCTTGAAAGGGCGGCAAGATTTTTATATTTAAATAGAACTTGCTACAACGGAATATATAGAGTGAACAGCAAGAATAAATTTAATGTTCCAATTGGTGATTCAAAAGATTTTAACGTAGCCGAAGATCAATTTATTAATTACAGTACACTTCTAAAAAATGCAAAAATTGTAAAACAAGATTTTAGAAAAACAATCGAGCATGCATCCAGAGATGACTTTTTATTTATTGATCCTCCATATGTTACAAAATCTAACCAAAGTTCTTTTGATATGTATTCAGCTAATCAATTTAACTGGAATGATCAAATCGAATTGTCAGATATATTACAATCAAAAAATGAAGATGGCGTAAATATTATGGTTACAAACATTAATGATAAAGATATTGCTAAACTATTTAGAAAAAAAGACGGCTGGAATCATATAGCATTAAATCGGGCTAACGTTATGTCATATAATGCTGAAGGAAAAAAATACAAAGAAATTGTATTTAAGAATTTTTAAATATTTATAGAGCTAAAAAATGGCTCCCGAAGTTGGGATCGAACCAACGACCAATTGATTAACAGTCAACTGCTCTACCGCTGAGCTATTCGGGAACACGGATGTGCATTATAAGTAATTTTTATTAAAGAAGTAAATGACAAAAGCATTAAAGGTAGTATCTAATTTTGAGCCGGCTGGATCACAGCCAGATGCTATAAAAAGTTTAGTTGGTGGGCTTAATGATGGATTGCTTCATCAAACGCTTTTAGGTGTTACTGGTTCAGGTAAAACCTACACTATGGCAAAGGTTATTGAGGAAACTCAAAGGCCAGCAATTGTCATGGCGCACAACAAAACTCTTGCAGCACAACTCTATGGTGAGTTTAGAGATTTCTTTCCCAACAACTCTGTAGAATATTTTGTTTCTTACTACGACTACTATCAGCCTGAGGCTTATGTGCCAACCTCAGATACATATATTGCTAAAGATGCATCTATTAATGAGCATATTGAACAGATGCGACTTTCTGCAACAAAAGCTCTTTTAGAAAGAAAAGATACCATCGTAATTGCAACGGTATCTTCGATTTATGGTTTGGGTGCTCCTGAATCTTATTTAAAAATGGTAGTTCATTTAGATAGAGGAGATATTATTAATCAAAGAGACCTATTAAGAAGGTTTTCATCGCTGCAATACACAAGAAACGATTTAGATTTCAGAAGAGCCACTTTTAGGGTGAGGGGAGATACTATTGATGTATATCCAGCTGACTCAGACAATGAAGCCTTAAGGATAGAACTATTTGGTGATGAAATTGAAAAGCTTTCTTGGTTTGATCCTTTGACTGGAGCAATTATTAACGAAGTTCCAAGAGCAACCATATTTCCAAAAACACATTATGTAACTCCAAAAGAAACGGTATTAAATTGTATTGATAGCATTAAAGAGGAGTTAAAAGAACGATTGGAGTATCTTCGATCAATCAATAAATTAGTTGAAGCTCAAAGACTGGAAGAGAGAACAAACTATGACATTGAGATGATGCGTGAGCTTGGTTACTGTCAGGGAGTTGAGAATTATTCGAGATATTTATCTGGAAGGAATCCGGGAGAGTCGCCGCCTTGCTTATTTGATTATATTCCCAAGAATGCAATAGTTTTTATCGATGAATCTCACGTTTCTGTGCCTCAAATAGGTGCTATGTACAAAGGTGACCGCTCAAGGAAGGAAACCCTTGTAGAATATGGGTTTAGACTACCTTCAGCCATGGATAATAGGCCTCTAAAATTTGATGAATGGGAGCTTTTGGCGCCCCAGAGGGTCTATGTTTCAGCTACTCCAAGCAGATACGAAGAGGAGCATCAAGATAATCTAGTTGAATTGCTTGTTCGACCTACCGGTTTAACCGATCCCGATGTTGAAGTAAGGCCTGCATCTTCTCAAATTGATGATGTCATAGGTGAATGTAATGAAAGAGTTGCATTAAAAGAAAGAGTCTTAATTACAACTCTTACAAAAAGAATGGCAGAAGATTTAACTGATTACCTAGATGAAAATGGAATTTCAGCAAGGTATATGCATTCAGATACTGATACAGTTGAAAGAGTAGAAATTATTCGTGATTTAAGGCTTGGAAAATTTGATGTCTTAGTTGGTATTAATTTATTAAGAGAAGGATTAGATATTCCAGAGGTAAGCTTGGTTGCCATTTTGGATGCAGACAAGGAAGGGTTTTTAAGATCTGAAACAACTATGATTCAAACTATAGGAAGGGCAGCAAGAAATTTAAGAGGTAAAGCAATTTTGTATGCAGACAAAATGACAGGATCTATGGAAAGAGCAATTGCAGAAACTAACAGGAGAAGATCTATTCAAGAAAAATATAATCACGAAAATAAAATTACGCCTCAATCTATAAATACAAAAGTCAAAGATATTATGGAAGGTGCAAGAGTTGTAAAAGGCAAAGCAAAAATCAAGAAAAAAGACATAGAAAAATCTCTACCATTTAAGATAAAAGAAGACTCAGTTGAAGGATTAAGTGAATCTATAGAGAAGATTGAAAATCAAATGTATGCCTATGCAAAAGAGATGGAATTTGAGAAAGCTGCTCAGTGCAGAGATAAGATGAAATCTCTTAAAAGAAAGTTAATTGATCTTTAGGCTTTATACAAGAATGTGCTGCCAAAAGATTGTAGTAGCTCTTCACTCGGTAAACATAATCAATAGCTTGTTGGCCTCTTGAATAACCATTTACGTCAATTAAATTTACATCTTCGCCACTAATATTTTTAAGTTCATCTTCAAGATCTGACCATGTAATTTCAGCAGGCTCTTTATCAATTTTTTTAGCAATGTTGATGATATTTGTAGGACCTAGATTATATTTAGCTAAAGATATAGATAATTGATCTGCAGTTGTTTTTCCATATATATTTTTTTCTTGAAGCATCGCCAAATACCTGGCACCACCCATAATATTTTGTTCAGGATTAAGGCGTTTTTCTACTCCAACTATTGCAGCGGTTTCAAGAGTCACCATCATCATTCCTCTTACACCCATGTTAGATATTGCTTTGGGATCCCACTGAGATTCTTGAAAAGAAATGGCTGCTAAAAGATCAGTATCGATTAAAGTTTCTTCGGTTGCTTTTTCAAACATTTCTTTAAACTTTGGAAATCTATTTTCTAAAAGGTCTTTAAATTTTGTTTGTTCAAAATTATTTAGAGATGTTTTTGCATAGACTTCTTCAAGGTAAGATTCACATTCGAAAGTATCTTTTTTTTGAGCCAAAAAAACGTCACACGAGCTTAGAATTAGCAAACTTGAAATGCTAAAAAAAACTTTAAAGATATTCCCCATTTTTATTTATTTTTTATAAAAGACTTTATAATTGTTATATACAATATTTCAGACTGAGAGAAGTGTCAAAGACTAATACTTTTATATTGCAAGGCAAGAAAAGTTTTTCAGACTCTAAACTAGAGCAATTGAACTTCGAATTTAATAATTCAAATAACAAGAAATCTAAAATTAGTTCAAACGAAATTTATATCGTTGCATCCCAAAATAAAAATTTAGATTTAGAAAGTTTAAAAAATATTTTAAATGCTGATGATAATTTGAATTCATTTTCTTTTTTTGTTGGTCCAAGATCAGGAACTATTTCTCCATGGTCATCTAAGACCGAAGATATTATTCGAAATGTCGGCATCAAAGATGTTGATAGGGTTGAAAGATTTAATGGATTTAACATTTCAGATGAAATAAATATTGATGAAACAGATTTATCGATGTTTTTTGATCGAATGACCCAATCGATATATCTCAATTCTAATGAATGCGTAAATTTTCTGAATGTTGATCCTCAAAGATCGGTAAGTATTATTGATGTCTTAAAAGGCGGTATAAAAACTCTAGAAGATGCCAATAAAACCTTTGGTTTTGCTATGAGCAGTGATGAAATTGAATATTTATATGATTTTTATTCAAAAGTAGCTCGAAATCCTACAGATGCAGAGCTAATGATGTTTGCCCAAGCTAATTCAGAACACTGTAGACATAAAATTTTTAATGCTAAATGGACTGTTAACGGCGCTGCAAAGAATAATAGCCTGTTTGACTTAATTAAGGAGACAAGTAAGCAGTCCCCGAATGGGATTATTTCAGCATATAAAGATAATGCAGCTATTACAGAGGGTGAAACTGTTAAAAGATTAAATCTAGATGCTGATAAAAATTATGCTTTTGTTGAAGATAAGCTTAATTCGACAATTAAAGTTGAAACACACAATCACCCAACTGCTATTTCCCCATATCCTGGAGCAGCAACTGGTTCAGGTGGTGAGATTAGGGATGAAGGTGCTACTGGCAGAGGAGCTAAACCTAAGATAGGTTTAGTTGGATTTAATGTATCTAACTTAAGAATCCCAAATCTTAAAAGAAGCTGGGAAGGTGAGGAGCATAAGCCAGGAAGAATTGCCTCTCCTTTAGATATTATGATTGAAGCACCCATAGGAGCAGCTGCATTTAATAATGAATTTGGAAGGCCTTCAACACTTGGTTACTTTAGGTCTTTTGAAACTCATTTTGATCATAGTAATAAAGCTTATGGATATCACAAGCCAATAATGCTCGCAGGTGGAATAGGTGAAATAAGAGATAAGAATAATTTTAAACTACAAATAACTGAAGGCTATCATGTTGTAGTTTTAGGCGGTCCAGCAATGCTAATTGGTCTTGGTGGTGGTGCAGCATCATCTGTTTCCTCAGGAGATAGTGATGAGGATTTAGATTTTGCATCGGTTCAAAGAGATAATGCTGAAATGGAAAGAAGGTGCCAAGAAGTAATAAATATATGTTCATCTCAAGATAATAGTTATATAGAATTTATTCATGATGTTGGGGCTGGGGGACTTTCTAATGCTATTCCAGAATTGGCTAAGGATTCAAATTTAGGCGTTTACATTGAGTTAGATAAAATCCCAAACTCAGATAAGTCTATGTCACCAATGGAAATTTGGTCTAATGAATCTCAAGAGAGATATGTCTTGGCAGTTCATCCAGATAACAAAGATGACTTTGAAGCAATCTGTCAAAGAGAGAGATGTGTTTATGCTTTTGTTGGTGTTACAACCGAAGAAAAATCTGTAAAACTATATGATTCTAAAACTGATTCTTATCCAGTCAATGTACCTTTATCTATGTTATTTGGCGATCTACCAATCACCGATATGTCAGTAAGGACCAATGAGATTGATGAAATAAAAGAAGATGCTTCATCAAGTTATGAATTTGCTGATACTCTTGTTAAAACTCTTCAGCATCCAACTGTTGCATCAAAATCATTTTTAATAACTATCGGAGATAGAACTGTTGGAGGAATGGTAGCAAGAGACCAATTTGTCGGCCCTTATCAGGTCCCGGTTTCAAATTATTCAATGAGTTTAAGATCGTTTACATCAAATAGTGGTGAAGTCCTAACCGTTGGTGAAAAACCAACCCTTGCTGTTAAGAACCCTGGTGCATCGATGCGTATGGCTGTTGCAGAGGCCTTAACTAATATGGTTGGAGTAAACATTAAAGGTCTTGATCAAGTTCAAGTCTCTGCTAATTGGATGGCAGCCTCTGGAGAAGAGGTTGAAGACCTGGCTTTAAGAGAGGGCGTTGAATCACTTTCAAAGTGCTGCGTTGATTTAAATATTTCTGTTCCAGTAGGAAAAGACTCATTATCTATGAGAACTAAATGGGATGATGGTTCTGCTGAAAGAGTGGTAAAGAGCCCTCTATCAGGAGTCATAACGGCTATGGCGCCTGTAGCTGATGTAAGAAACTCGGTAACATCTGAATTGGATATGAGCACATCATCAAAATTAGTGCATGTGACATTAAACAATAAAAAGCGATTAGCTGAATCAGTTTTCTCAGAAGTTACCCAATCTAATTTTAATTCGACACCTGATTTAGATGACATTGTTTTATTTAAATCAATGTTTTCATCTATTCAAGAGATGATTTTAAATAAAAGAATACTAGCACTTCATGATGTATCTGATGGAGGTCTAATAGTATCTCTTTTAGAAATGGCATTCACAAAAAAGACTGGTTTAAATATTCAAATTGAAAATCTAAATCGAGAAGACTTAAATGATTTTTTCTTTGCAGAAGAAATAGGTTTGGTTTTACAAGTAGATGAACCTAATCTTAGTTCAGTTGTTACAGAGCTTCAGTCCCAAGGATTGTCAGCAAACATAGTTGCTTCAACTAAAGATGATGCAAGAATTACTATTAGTAATGAATCTGAAACTTTCTATGATGAGTCTGTTATTTCACTTGAAAAGCATTGGAGAGAAACAAGTCATGCAATTCAAGCACTGAGAGATAATCAATCAATTGCAGATTCAGAATTAGCTGTATTAAGTGATACAGATCATAAGGGATTATTTGCTAATGAATCTTTTAATGAAAAACAATTAGACAGCCTTAATATTTCTTCTACCAAACCAAAGGTTGCCATTCTAAGAGAGCAAGGTGTAAATGGTCAGATGGAAATGGCAGCCGCTTTCACTTTGGCTGGATTTGATGCAGTTGATGTTCATATGCAAGACTTGCTTGATAATCGAGTCAATTTAAAAGATTTTAATGGATTGGCAGCTTGTGGTGGTTTTTCTTATGGTGATGTTTTGGGTGCTGGAGGCGGTTGGTCAAAAACAATTCTTTATAACAATGAAGTGAAAGATCAGTTTGAAACATTTTTTAATAATCCCTCAAAATTTACATTGGGAGTTTGCAATGGTTGCCAAATGGTATCTAATTTAAAAGAGATAATTCCTGGAGCTGAGTATTGGCCAACATTTGAAAAAAATCTATCAGATCAGTTTGAAGCTAGGCTCGCTCAGGTAAAAATTAAAAAATCTGATTCAATTCTTCTATCTAGCATGGATGATTGGAGTATGCCAATTGCCTCTGCTCATGGAGAGGGGTATGCAAAATTTGATGAAGAAAGTTACAAGAGCTTTTTGAATTCAAATCAAATTGCAATGAATTTTGTTGATTCAAATGGATCTAATACTGAAACGTATCCGCTTAATCCAAACGGTTCTATAGATGGTATTACAGGTATCACTGCCGCAAATGGAAGAGTGACTATAATGATGCCTCATCCGGAAAGAGTGTTCAGAAAATTACAGATGAGCTGGAGACCAAATCATTGGAAAGAATTCTCTCCATGGATGCAAATCTTCATTAATGCTAAAAAATTTGTAGAATAACTTTATTTCCAAAGAGTTATATCTTCTTCTCTAAAAACAAAATCATTATTTTTACTATCTTCGATATAGTATTTTAGAGTTCTCTCAACTGTTGGAAACGCTAATTCATTCCAGAGAATTTCGTCTTTTGAAAAAAGTTTCACTTCCATACTTTCAGAAGTTGGACCAAAGTTTTCATCAAGTAAATCTGCAAGATAAAAAAGATGCACTTGGTTTATATGCGGCAAGCTAAACATGGTGTATGGCATTATTATTTTTGCCTCAGAGCATGTCTCTTCCATTGTTTCTCTTAGAGCACCTGCTTGCAAGGTTTCTGCGTTTTCCATAAAGCCTGCTGGCAATGTCCACAATCCTTTTCTTGGATGAATATTTCTTTTAGCCATTAAGATTTTTTCATCTCTAATGCACAAGGCTCCGACAATCATATTAGGATTGGTATAAAAAATTGTTCCACAGTCTTTGCAGCAGTATCTTTTGTAGTGATCATCTTCTGGAATTTTAAATTCTAGATTTGAACTTCCGCAATTTGAACAATATTTCAATTTTTATATTCCTAAATAGTATAAGGTCGTTTAAGAAGTTAAACTGTACCTGATGTTAGACAGCATAAAGCAAAAGCTTGAAAAACTAAATCCTATTGAATCAACTTCCCTTAAAAAGGCTGGAGTCTTTATAGGTATTTTGTATCACGATGAATACATAAAAAACCCGGAAATAATTTTTACTCAAAGATCTACCAAACTTTCTACTCACTCAGGAGAGGTAAGCTTTCCAGGAGGTAAATGGGAAGAGCAAGATAAAAATTTGCATGAAACAGCATTGAGAGAATCTAATGAGGAAATAAATTTAAATACAGAGGATGTAGTTTTGGCTGGCTCATTAAACTATTTAGTTTCAAAACATAAAATTGAAGTGAATCCTTGTGTAGGCTTAATAACAAAAAAACAAAACTTAGTAGATAACGATGAAATAGAAAAAATTTTCACCGTTCCGCTAGAATTCCTTACTAATAAAAAAAATGCCAAGCTTCACAAGATAGAAAGAAAGAATAGAAATGTAATAGTTCCAAGTTGGGTTTATAATGACCAAATAATTTGGGGCTTAACTGCAATGATTACAGCAGATTTCGTCAATACATGCTTTGACGCAGGTATAGAAGAGGATTTAGACATTATTAGAGAACAATATGATTATTGAACTTGGTGAAAAAAAGCTTAAAACAGATGGTGAAGATTTTTTTATTGCACCAAGTGCAACAGTTATTGGCGATGTTCAACTTGCTAAAGATGCAAGTATTTGGTTTAACACAACAATAAGAGGAGACAATGAACCAATAATTGTTGGAGAAGGATCAAATGTGCAAGACGGTTCAATTATTCATACCGATCCAGGTTATAAATGCATTATTGGAAAACATGTTACCGTAGGGCACATGGTAATGCTTCACGGTTGTGAAATTGGAGATGGAAGTTTGATTGGTATTGGGTCTGTTGTTCTTAATGGAGCAAAGATAGGAAAAAACTGTATTATTGGAGCCAAAGCATTAGTAACTGAAGGTATGGAAATTCCAGATGGATCAATGGTTCTTGGTATGCCTGGTAAAATCAAGAAAACCCTTAATGATGAGGAACAGAAAATGGTGTCACTTGGAGCACATCATTACATAGAAAATTATAAGAAATATAAGGACTTAGCTTCATACTAAAATGAAAACGAGTGATATAAGACAAGCTTTTCTAGACTTTTTTAATTCAAAAGATCATCAGGTTGTAGATTCTAGTCCGTTAATACCAGCTAATGATGAGACCCTTTTATTTACCAATGCTGGAATGGTTCAATTTAAAGATGTTTTTTTAGGAACGGATAATAGAAAGTACTCAAAAGCAACAACATCACAAAGGTGTATTAGGGCTGGTGGAAAACACAACGACCTTGAAAATGTTGGCTATACATTAAGGCATCACACATTTTTTGAGATGTTGGGTAATTTTAGTTTTGGTGATTATTTTAAAGAAGACGCAATTAAATATGCATGGGAATTCTTAACTGATGTTCTTAAGCTTGAAAAAGACAAACTATGGATTTCTGTATATAAAGATGATGATGAAGCAGAAAAAATTTGGATAGATGTCATAGGTGTAGACCCTTCAAGAATAGTCAGGCTTGGAGATGAAGATAATTTTTGGTCTATGGGTGATACAGGCCCATGTGGCCCATGCTCTGAAATTTATTATGATCATGGCGACCATATTGAGGGAACTCCCCCAGGTTCAGAAGGTGATGAGGGAGATAGATTCGTAGAAATATGGAATCTTGTATTCATGCAATTCAATAGAGATGATTCAGGCAACATAACACCACTTCCCAAACCGTCTGTTGATACAGGTATGGGTCTTGAAAGAATTGCTGCCGTAATGCAGGGAGTGAATTCAAATTATGAAACTGATTTATTTAAAGATTTAATTAGCGCATCAAACAGAGTTTTAGGTAATCAAGAAAGTGAATCTCATAAGGTTATATCTGATCATATTAGATCGGTGAGTTTTCTTATTGCTGACGGAATACTTCCTGAAAATGAAGGAAGAGGATATGTACTTAGAAGGATATTAAGAAGAGCCATTAGACACGGCTATAAGATGGGGGCAACTAAACCATTTTTACATAAATTAGTTGATGATTTAGAAAAACTAATGAGCGAAGCATACCCATTAATTAAAGAGAAAAAAGAACATATTGCGCAAACAATTAAAGATGAAGAAGTTAAGTTTTTTGAGACTCTTGAAAAGGGTATTGATATTCTTGAGACAGCTATTTCCAAACTTGATAATGAGGTTATTCCTGGTGATGTTGTATTTAAGCTTCATGATACCTTTGGATTCCCATTTGATCTGACTGCTGATATCGCAAGAGAAAAAGGTTTAAAAATTGATGAAGATGGTTTTAATAAGTCCATGAATCAACAAAAACTAACTTCAAAAGCAGGAAGCAGTTTTGTTTCTTCATTGCCTGCTGCTGCTGGTGTAGAGGAAACAGAATTTCTTGGTTATGAAACACTTGAATCTGAATCTAAAGTATTAGTTCTTTGGAGAGATCAAGATAGAGTTGATAAAGTCAGTGAATCTGATGAAGTATTTATTGCTTGTGAGAAGACTCCTTTTTATGCAGAGTCTGGAGGCCAAGTTGGTGATACAGGGAGGTTTATATCTGGAAACACAACTGGTACTATTTTAGATTGTAAAAAACAAGGAAAAGTGTTTTTACATAGGGCAATTATTGAGAAAGGATCTCTTAAAAATGGTGATGTTATTAGTATGAGTGTTGAAAAAGATAAAAGAGCAGCAACAGCTATTCATCATTCATCTACTCATTTGTTACATGCAGCTCTCCGAGAAGTTCTTGGTGATCACGTTCAGCAAAAAGGCTCATTAGTTGATGAATCAAAACTTAGATTTGATTTCTCACACTCAAAACCATTAACTAAAAATGAAATTTCATCTATAGAAGAGATAGTTAATAGAGAATTATTAAATAATGTTGAAGTTCAAACAGAAGTTATGAACCTTGATGATGCTATTAATTCAGGAGCTCAAGCATTATTTGGTGAGAAGTATGAAGATCAGGTGAGGGTTTTAACAATGGGAGAAAAATCCTTTTCTGTTGAGCTTTGCGGTGGAACACATGTTGAGAGAACTGGAGATATTGGCGTCTTTGTAATTGTTAATCAGTCAAGTGTAGCTTCTGGAATTAGAAGAATTGAGGCTATTGGCGGCAAACAAGCTCTTGAATATATTAATGAAGTCCGTGAAGTTACTGATTCCTTGCAGAGCAAATTAAACGTTCCTGCTGATGCGTTGTTAGAAAAAGTGGAAGCTTTAATTGAAGAAAATAAAAAGCTAAAAAAATCAGGAGGCTCTCAGCCAAACTCCGTTAAAGTAATTTTCTCAGAAACTTATGATATTAATGATTGGCAATTACAGGTTGAGCAAGTTTCTACTGATGATAATAAGATTCTAAGAGGCTTAGTAGATAACAAAAAAGCTAGCCTTTCAAAAGGATGTGTTGTTTTGCTGAATGCAATTGGCTCAAAAGTTGCTTTAGTCTCAGGCGTTACTGACAATTTAGTTGATCAACTTTCTGCTAAAGATGTTGTTTCATTGCTTTGTGAACAGTTGGGAGGTAAAGGTGGTGGAAGACCAGATTTTGCTCAAGGAGCTGGTGAAAGCAAAAATACTAATGAATTCGTGACTTCTATTTTAAATTCAGTAAAATCCCTCGCAAACTAAGAAAATATGTCTAATATCATTGTTCAAAAGTTTGGAGGAACCTCTGTTGGCTCAGAAGAGAGAATTGCTTCTGTTGCAAAAATTGTAAAAGAGGCCTCTAAAAATAATCCTATAGTAGTTGTTGTCTCTGCTATGAGTGGGGAAACTAACAGATTAATTAAATTAGCAAAAAGTTTTGGAGACAACCCTAGCAAAAGAGAATTTGATGCTCTTGTTTCTACGGGTGAAAAAGTAAGTGCTGCACTATTAGCTATGGCATTACAACAAATTGATGTTCCAGCAAAATCTTATTCCGCTTCACAAATTTCAATGAGAACAACCGATAGCTACTCTAAAGCAAGAATTCTTGATGTTGATGGAAAAAAGATTCAAGAAACTTTAGATGCAGGAATTGTTCCTATTATTACGGGTTTTCAAGGTATTACAGAGTCTGGCGATGTTACAACCCTTGGAAGAGGTGGTTCTGATACAACAGCTGTAGCTATTGCTGCTCAATTAGGTGCCGAAAGATGCGATATTTATACTGACGTTGATGGCATTTATACAACTGATCCAAGAGTAGTTCCCGAAGCTAAGAAGATAGATGTAATTACTATGGAAGAAATGCTTGAAATGGCAGGACAGGGTGCTAAAGTAATTCAGATTAGAGCAGTTGAGTTTGCAAATAAATATAATGTACCTGTTAGAGTTTTATCAAGTTTTGAGCCTGGTGATGGCACCCTAATATCTCTTGAGGAAAAAAATATGGAAAATGGTTTAGTTTCTGGAATAGCTTTTCAAAAGGATCAAGTGAAGTTCACACTTCATGGAGTTAGCGATACTCCTGGAATGGCTTATGGCATTTTGGGACCATTAAGTGATGCAAACATTGAAGTTGACGTTATAGTTCAAAACGTCAGTGTTAATGGAAAAACAGATTTTACATTTACCGTTTCAAAAGAAGATGAATCAATGGCTGCTGATGTTGTTAATGGTTTGAAATCATCTATACAATTTGATGATTTGTTAATTGATTCAAGTATTGCTAAAGTTTCTCTTGTTGGTGTTGGTATGAGATCACACGCTGGAATTGCTAGTACTGCATTTAAAGCATTGTCTGAAACAGGAATAAACATTCAAATGATAAGTACTTCAGAAATTAAAATAACAATTGTTATTGATGAAAATGAAACAGACACGGCTGTAACTTCACTCCATAAAGCATTTAATCTGGATAGTTAATATGTATGACTTAGTATTACAAAATTGCAAAATTGTTAATGAAAACAAAATAATCGAATCAGATATTGCAATTAAAAATAATAGAATTGAATTAATTAGTAACTCTATAGACTCTGAAACAAAGAAAACTATTGATCTTGATGGAAAGTATGTATTACCTGGACTAATTGATGATCAAGTTCACTTCAGAGAACCTGGATTAACTCATAAAGGTGATATTGCAACAGAATCAAGAGCAGGTCTTGCTGGTGGTGTGACAAGTTATTTTGAAATGCCTAATGTCAATCCAACAACAACAACTAATGAAAATTTAAGTAAAAAATTTGATATAGCAAGCACAAAATCTTTATCTAATTATTCTTTCCATCTTGGAGCAAGTAATACAAATATTGAAGAAATTAAAAAAGTTGATATTAATCAAGCAGCAGCATTAAAAGTTTTTATGGGTGCTTCTACAGGAGAGATGCTTGTTGATAGTCTTGATGCGCTTGATGATATTTTTAACTATTCACCATTGATTGTTGTTACACATTGTGAAGATCAAACGACTGTTAAGAATAATGAAAAAATATTCCTTGAAAAATATGGAGATGATCTATCAGCTCAACACCATCACTTAATAAGAGATGTTGAGAGCTGCTATTTATCAAGCTCTCTTGCAGTTAGTCTTGCTAAGAAATATGACTCCGATCTTCATGTCTTCCATCTAACAACAGAAAAAGAAATGGAGTTATTTACCAAGGGAGAAGTTAACGGGAAAAAAATAACTTCCGAGGTTTGCGTTCATCATATGCACTTCAATGAAAAAGATTATGCTGAGTTAGGTAATCAAATTAAGTGCAATCCATCTATTAAGGAAGAATCAGATAGACAGGCGCTTATAAAAGCACTTTTAGAAAATAAAATTGACATTATTGCCACAGATCATGCGCCACATACATGGGATGAAAAAATGAGGAAATACCCAGATGCACCAGCAGGACTGCCACTAGTTCAACATGGGCTTCAGATATTAATGGATTTTTATCACCAAGGCATATTAACCCTCGAAACAATAGTTGAAAAAACTACTCACAATGTTGCAAAAAGGTTTCAAGTAAAAGACAGGGGATATATTAGAGAGGGTTGTTACGCTGATCTTGTAGTGATTGATCTAGATAAGAAATATCAAGTAACTAAAGATAATATTCTTTATAAATGCGGATGGTCACCCTTTGAAGGCAAGACATTCAACTCATCAATTCATATGACAATCTGTAACGGACATATTGTATTTGAGGATGGACATGTGAAAGATGATATTCCTCTAGGAATGCAAATAGAATTTGATAGATAAGTAAGTATTTTTTTTTATCAAAGAGTTATAATCTTGCATCAATTTCGGAGAGTTGGCTGAGTGGTCGAAAGCGCCTCCCTGCTAAGGAGGTAACTGGGTAACTGGTTCGAGGGTTCGAATCCCTCACTCTCCGCCAGTTTTTTATGCTTTAATACGTCTATGAATTCTGAAGTAGTTAAAAATTTTTTAAACGGTTACTCAATTGAAGTAACGCCAAATGCAGCTTCTAAAATAGAAAATTTTGCAGACGTACTTCCTGCCAATACTAGAATATATATTGCCCATATTGAAGGAACTCCCTTTGAAGAGATGCTTAAGACTGCAAAAAAAATTACAAACGAGGGATTTATTCCAATGCCTCATTTTCCTGCAAGGATAATAGATAATAAGAAAACGCTTGAGAGTTGGATAAGTCAATACTCAGATGAAGCAAATGTTCAAGAGGCCCTGTTGATTGCAGGTGGAGCTAATAAACCTATTGGTGAATTTGACTCTTCAATCCAATTAATAGAAACAGAATTTTTTGATAAATTTAATTTTAAACGTATTCATATAGCTGGCCACCCTGAAGGAAATAGAGATATCGATAAAGATAATACAAATAATAACGTAAATAAGGCTTTATCTTGGAAGAATGAATATGCCAAACGAACAGATGCGCAAATGGCTATTGCAACTCAATTTTGTTTTGATTCAGATGCTATTATTAAATGGGCAAATAGTCTTATGGAAATGCATATTGATATTCCAGTTCATATTGGTATTGCAGGACCAGCAAAACTTCAAACTTTAATTAGATATTCCATTGAGTGTGGTGTTGGAGCGTCGATGAAGGTTTTACAAAAAAGAGCTAAAGATATTACAAAACTTCTTTTGCCTTATGAACCAAATGAAGTTATCAATGGACTAGCGATCCATAAAGCCAATAATCCAAATTTTAATATAGAAAAAGTTCATTTTTTCCCTCTTGGCGGCACTAAAACAACAGCTAATTGGATAAATAATATTTAAAATTAATACATAATTTTCTTATTTTTGTATCTAAATTAGCTTAGTATTAAAAGTATCTAATTTTAATAGGGAAAAATATGAATTTTAAAAATAAAACTTTTTTGGCAATATTTACAATATTTTTTGTAGTTAGTTGTTCAAATCCATCAAACGAAAACTCGTCTGATAATGCCTCGGGGCCAGTTTATCAAGGACCATTTTATAATGAGTTTTTAGCTTGCAGCCCTGGTCCTGACTATTCTGATGAAAATGCAAGAGAAATGCTTGGTGCTTGGAAAAAATTAAATCATTCTCCTGATTTATTATGGGCAGGTGTATACGCACCCAAGGGCGATAACAATGCTTTTGATAATGGGTGGTGGGAGCTGATGTGGCCATCTAAAGAAGCTGCTGATAAAGCATGGTCTTCTGAAAATCCAGAATTTATAGAATGGGCTGAAAAATATGAGTCAGTTATTTCATGTGATGGTGAAGGAAGATATCCATGGACATTTTATTTGCCTAGACCGGCAAATACATTTGGAGAAGTAGAGGGTGAAAATGGTTATTTTGCATCTGAATTTCTTGCTTGTACTTTTAATGAAGGAAAAAGCAGGTCCGACATGAGAGCTGCGGTAGTTGAATTTAATACATATCTTGATGGAATCGAAAGTGGACCATATTTCTATGGTGTTTACTATCCAGAATTTGAAGACAGCCAGGCTGATGTATTGTGGGGAAACTGGCATTCAGATTTTGAAACAAAACAAGCTGGAAATGAGCATTGGTTAGAAAATGGTAAGGAAATGCAAGCAAAATTTGATGAAATAGTTACATGCAATTCTCCTGATTTATATGACAGCTATATGCTGCTAAATAATACCGAAGAGTAAATTATTTAAAATTTGTCGGGGGCCAAAGCCCCCGATTTAGAAGAGTTCATTAAGCATGCATCTAGCTGATCCGCCACCATACTTTTCTATCGTGGTTAAATCTGAATGTATAATTTTTTTATAGTACTTTGAGAGCTTTTCTTTTTGACTATCATTTAAAGAATTAAACGCTCTTGATGACATAATTAAAAAGTATTCATTAGAATCATTTCTTGCCTCAAGACTGTTTCCACAAAAATCTAAAATTTGGTTTTCTTCTATTTCATATATGTCATGAAATCTACTTACTTTTTCTCTAACCATTTGTCTATATTGTGGAAGGATGACATCAAAACAGATACCAATAATTTTTTGCCCAATATACATAAATACGTCAGTATGGTAGATTGCATCACCTTTGTGGCTCTCAGTTTCAAATAACACTAATTCATAATTATTATCGTCACACCATTTTTTGGTTAATTCAGAGCTTGTTCTTGAAGAAATAGCAGCATAAACAACCATGTTGACTCTATCAATAACCATACTGCTTGTAGCTTCAAGAAAATGACCTTTATTTTCATATTTAGATAAATCACTTTTCATAGAATAATTCAAGGATAGAAATTCAATCATTTCCTTTGTTTTTTCAAGTCGTCTATTTTTCGCTTTCATACTAAATAGTTGGAAAGTTTTATCTTCAAAGGTTATAAACCAGTTAGGAAAAATATGATCAGGACATTCAGGAATACCTTTCATTGATGTAACTCTAATACCGTTTTCTTCAATTTTATTTTTTAGCCCGTGAAATTCTTCTAGAGCTTTTTTCAGTACATCATCTTTTGTAAATTTAGTATCATGATCTTTTTGGTAGTGATTTGAATCAGCAGTTTGCTCATTTGAATAAAAAACTTCTGGTTCAATCATAAATAGATGATTTGATGATTGATTGATCATAATGCTCCCCTCATTAATCCTAATGCGAGTAGAATACTATTATGGTAAGTAATTTACAAAATAATTTAATAAATAAAGAAGCCTTATATGGAGCAAAGAATTATTCACCACTCCCAATTGTTTTAAAAAAAGGTGAGGGCGTTTATTTATGGGATGTTGATGGAAATAAATACCTAGATATGATGTCAGCTTATTCTGCTGTTAGTCATGGTCACTCACATCCAGAGCTTGTTAAAGTGTTAGTTGATCAAGCAGAAAAGTTAGCAATTAGCTCTAGAGCCTTTTATACAGAACCTTTTGGGGAGTATATTGAAAAACTCTCAAAGTTAAGTGGATTTGAATCTATTTTGCCGATGAATACTGGAGCTGAAGCAGTTGAAACTGCTATCAAAGCTGCAAGAAGATGGGGTTATTTTACAAAAGGTATAGAAGAAAATTCTGCTGAAATAATTGTTGCTGACGGTAATTTTCATGGTAGAACTACAACTATAGTAGGTTTCTCATCAGAACCAGACTATAAAAAAGGGTTTGGTCCTTTCGCCAATGGTTTTATTCAAGCTGACTATTGCAATACAAATTGTGACTGCTCAAAAATATGCGAAAAGTCTATTCAGTCAATAAAGAAGGCAATCAATCATAATACTTGTGCTGTTCTTGTGGAGCCTATTCAAGGCGAGGGTGGAATTATTACTCCACAAGATGGCTGGCTGAGGCAGTTAAGAGATTTATGTGATGGAAATAATGTTTTGCTTATTTTAGATGAAATTCAATCAGGTTTAGGAAGAACGGGCAAGATGTTTGCATATGAACATGAAGGAATTAAACCTGATGGTCTAATTTTAGGAAAAGCATTGGGTGGGGGCTTATTACCTGTTTCTGCTTTTTTGAGTTCAAAGGAAGTAATGAATCATTTTAATCCAGGATCGCATGGTTCAACTTTTGGAGGTAATCCACTTGCTGCAAAAGTAGCTTCGAAGGCTCTTGATCTATTGATTGATGATAATTTAGTTGAAAACAGCAAGATTATGGGCAATTATCTTAAAACTAAACTTCAAGAAATAAATTTAGATTTTATTAAAGAGGTTAGAGGTAAGGGATTATGGATAGGAGTAGAATTTAATAAAACAATATCTGCAAAAAAAATATGCTTATCATTAATGGATGAAGGAATTCTTGCAAAGGAAACTCATGAAACAGTTATTAGATTTGCTCCTCCTTTAACAATCACAAAAGAAGAAATAGATTGGGCTATGGAAAAAATTATTAAAGTATTTAGGGAATATCAATAATGGAATATACATTTATAACTAAAGATGACGATCTTAAAAAATACTTATTCAATCTAAAAGAAGAATGTATTATTAAACATGAAGATAACTGGTTTAAAGAAAAATCACACACCAAACTTTATCCCAATATTGATGAAGCTAAGGCAAAAGTAACTAAACCATATTATTGGATACTCAATGCAATAGACAAATATGAAGATATTGAATGTGAAGATAAAGATTTAGCTTTGGCTGAGTTAGGCATCTTGGTATTCAAGACAAATTATTATTCGCAAAAACTTACCTCTGAAAATGAGAACATTGAAGCAAAAAAAGATCTTGCAAATAGTCTTATTAACTTTGGCCTGAGTATAGAATTTGTTACAGAGCAGATGATGTCAATGGAAACACCAAAGTATGCTAGATTAGAAGTAGATCATGATGAGGCAATCAAATTAATTAAATCTTGGACATAGTTTTGCATGGCTACAGAATTTCAAAAAAAAGTTTGGGCTGAGATTGATAAAATTCCTTATGGCTCAACTATCACTTATAAAGATATTGCAATAAATATTGGTAGACCAAATTCAGCAAGAGCTGTTGCAAATGCATGTGGTAAAAACCCGCAACCAATAAAAAGACCGTGCCACAGAGTTATATGCTCAAATGGACATATAGGTGGCTATAGTGGTCCAGGTGGGGTTGAGGCAAAGAAAAAACTCTTATTAGAAGAGAGTTCTTAACTGTCGTTTAAAAGTTTTTCTAATTTAAAAAATATTAACTCATAATGACTTGATTTCATTTTATTTTTTCTAGCAAATGAATGTATATCATTTATTGCTTGAAAAATTTCAGCTTTTGAAACATTGTCATAATCACCTTTGTTAAAACCATCGATCAATAGATCAACATAAGTAGCCTGAAGGTTTATCTTAAAAGTATCTGGTATTTCTTTTGATACAAATATTGCTTTGTTGAGATCAGATAAAACTTCCTCTGGCATATAGTTATTTCCATACAAAGAGCTATTTACAAGCCTATTCATAACTTCAGGATGTAAGATATTTCTAAGAATATTCCTTTGACTGGAAAGAACAAGCGCATGGAAATCCGGATCATTATTACCAGTACTCGATCTGGTTCCTCTTTCGTATACAAGATTAGCTAAAATTTTTGAATCATAATTCATTGACCCATTTGCAAAGACTTTTTCAGATAAAAGGGCCATCGCTTGTTTTTGTTTATCATATGGAACTGCTTCAAGAATAGTTTTATCGTCTTGAACGCTTGATATTTTATTAACGTATACTCCACCAATTTGCTGAGCAACCGTTTCAAGGAATCTGCCCTTGGTTCTAAAGAATCTAAAAAATGCATTGGTATAGTTATTAAAACTTTCTTCATCAGCAAATATTTCTGGAAGCTCATTAATTTTATCGTCAACAATATTAATAATGTCTGTAGCATATGTAATAGGATCATTACTCATGTCATATCTTTTTGTTCTTGGATCAATGTTATTGCCAGGATAGGACATAGCTTCATCATCTGTACCAAAACTTAACTCAGGCTTTACTGAATCTAAAAGCATTAATCTTCGCTCCTCATCAGTTAGTCCTGGCGTATAACCAAATTTAATTGCCCATTTATCATACTCTCCTGGAACAGTAGAAAAGAAAATGCCTTGTTTGGTTCCTTTAGGCGCAACATTTATTGGATCATAATCCATTACAGAGTTCATGATAGTATTTCCAGTAAGCTCTTTGTTATGAATTTCAGAGGGGCTATATTTATAGCTACCTCTAAAGTTATGTCTTAGTCCCAGGGTATGACCAACTTCATGCAAGGTTAAGTTAGTTATGTATTGCATTAATGGGTCATTATCTTCAGTATAGCCATATAGTTTTCTATAGTTATATCCAATCTTTACTGCTAAAAGTTTATTAACAACATCAGCAGAAATAATTTCACCAGTTAATGGGTTTGTAACACTTGGCCCAACACCTAAAAGACGTCCATCAGGCTCTGAAGACCATCTAACAACATTGTAATCATAGTCTGCTGCATCCCAAGCAGCATCCTTGGGTTGAATTTTTGCAACTATTGCATTTTTAAAACCAGCTTCCTCAAATGCGATATTCCAATTTTCAATACCAGCAACAACAGCTGGGATTATTTCTTCTGGAGTTGTGTTTTCTACCCAATATACTATTGGTTCAACTGGTTCCGACAGCTCTGCATCTGGATTCTTCTTTATTAATCTCCATTTATTAATTAATGCAAAGTTAGGAAAATTTTCATAAGAAGTTAAGTCAGTAGATTTGTTAACAAAATAACCAACTCTATGATCATTTATTCTAGATTCAAACTCAGCATCAGGCATTTTTATGAAAATATGTCTTCCTGTCACTGATAAATATCTAGGATCAGTTACTGCTGAAACAGAATAGGCATCGGAATTTGGGGATTTGTTTTCATATGCCAAAGTAACTTCAACAGCAGTGTTGGTATTATTGTTAAATACCTCTTTAATAAAAGTTTTCTTTGGGTCTGGTCTTCCATAGTTGACTGAAATATATTCTCTGTATTCTTGAGGCACATAACTAATGGCTTCGATTCTTTCGGACATTAAAAATTTATTTACGCTAATCATTATCGAGTCGTCAGATTTTGCAACCTCTTTAAAAGTTTCTATAAATGCCTCTGTAATGTTTGTTATTGTTGAATTACCAATATTGTTGTCATCTCCTTTTATGTAAGCGGTATTTAATTGATATAAACCAATATTGTTTTGTTTAAATTTTCTAAATTCTAAAACTTTTCCATCAGACGGTAATCCCCCTGAAAGGGTGCTGCCTTGTGGCGCGTTCATAATGTACGCGAAATACAAAAAGGGATTATTTAAGTCATCATTATTTAATTTTAGAAAATAATTTTCTTCATCTTCATCCGTATAAATTTTTAAAAATCCCTCTATAAGTCTAAGGCCCTCGTCTTCAATAAATTCTTCGACTGTTTGTTGATTTTGCTTGGCACAATTTTTTTTATCTTTATTTGTTTTAGCTTCTTTCATGCATTTTTTCATTTTTGCATCTTTATCATTCTCTGTATCCTCAGCGACCTCCTCAGATACTTGCTCTGTTTCTTCTGCATTCAAGTTTGTTGGATTTACCAATAATAAAGATCCAATTACTAAAAATAGTAAATAGATAAAGTGTCTTTTTTCTAATGTCATAATTTTCCTTTTAATTGAGCAAATAATTCTATCTTAGAAATATGTATACTGATAGTATATATTTTATGAAAAACACATACGCATTAATTACTGGTGCATCTTCTGGAATTGGTCTTGAAATAGCATATAACCTTGCAAACAGAGGCTATAATTTGATTTTGACTGCTCGAAGAGAAGATAGGCTGATATCAATATCAAAAGAAATTTCTGAAAAATTTAAAGTAAAGGTTGATTTTATATCATGTGATTTAAGTGATATTAATACTCCAAGACAGATATTTAATTTCTGCAATGACAAAGATTACAAAGTAGAAGTTTTAATTAACAATGCCGGTTATGGTATTAAAACTCCTTTTCATGAAACTCCAATGGAAGATGAAGAGGATTTTATAAGAGTCCTTGGAACTTCAGTTATAGCACTTACAAAAATTTTTCTCCCATCAATGATGGAAAGCCAAAACGGAAAAATTATGATAGTTTCATCGGTAGCTTCATTTTCACCTCCATCTGCAATACAAGCACTTTACGGACCAATTAAAACTTTTATGAATAGGTTTAGTGATTCTATTAATATTAACTACAATCATCTGGGAATATCATCTACAGCTTTATGCCCAGGATTTACAGTTACTGAGTTTCATACTGCAAGTGGTGTTCAGGATGAAATGGATAGGGTCCCGAGTTTTCTCAAATTTTCTGCTGAGAGAATAGCAAAAGAAGGCGTAGAAGCAATGTTTGCTGGAAAACCTATTTGCGTCCCAACAATGACATATAAAATTTTGGTTTTTATGCTTAAAAACTTCCCTGCATCTATACTCTCATTATTTGGTAGGAAATTAGCCCCAGGTAGGTACGATAAATAGTATTTAATTATTCATCAAAATGCTGTCTGCAACAAACGCATTTGTTGCTCTTTCCTGAGCAAAAGTTGAATTAGGCCCATGACCAGGTATAAATTCAATATCATTTCCAAGCGGCCACAATTTATTTTTAATAGATTCTAATAATTCTTGATGATTACCGCCGGGAAGATCTGTTCTTCCGATAGAGCCCTGAAATAAAACATCTCCAACAAGAGCAAGTTTGTTTTCTTTGTTATAAAAAATTACATGACCTGGAGTATGACCAGGGCAAAAATAAGTATCTAATTTAACATCACCAATTTTAATTACATCGCCTTCATCCAGCCATCTATCAGGTGAACAGTTTTCTGACATCATACCAAACATTTGACCTTGTTTTTTAAGCTCGTCTAGTAAAAATTTATCTGCTATATGAGGACCTTCTATCTGAATTTTTAGGATATTTGATAATTCTTGAGCACCGCCAGCATGATCTATATGCCCATGAGTTAATAATATTTTTTCTGGTATGAGATTATTACTTTTTGCAACATCTAAGAGCGTATCTATATCTCCACCTGGATCTACAAATGCACATTTATTTGTTTGAGTGCAGATTATTATTGAAGCATTTTGGACAAAAGGTGTAACCTGAACAACTATTGTTTTTAATGATGACATGTTACTTTTTTTTAATTTTTATTTTTGAGATTGAATTATCTTCAATCTTTAAGACTTCAAATCTATATTTATTTATTTCGACACACAGATTTGCATTTGGTATTTGATCAAGATGCTCAGTAATCAAACCATTAATAGTTTTTGAACTATCTTCAGGTATTGACCAATTAACAAAATTGTTAAGATCACGAATTCGAGAGTTACCATCAGTAATAATCGAGCCATCTTTTAATTTAGTAAATTCTTTTTCTAACTCAACCTTATCACTTCCAAATTTACCTGCAATTTCTTTAAAAATATCTTCAATAGTTATTAATCCTTCTATTTCTCCATATTCATCAACAACTAAAGCCATATTTTTATCATTATCTTGAAACTCCTTAAGCTGCTTCATTAGAGCTGTGGATTGTGAAACAAAATATGTTTTTGTAAGAATATTTTGAACATTTTCTTTTGCCTCTAATCTTTCTAAAAAAGAATGAGAATTCTTTAGATGCAACGTTCCAAGCTCATTATCTATAGAATTTTTATATACAGGAAGTCTCGTATATTCAGAGGACTCAATAATTTTTTTGTTAGTTTCATAATCAAGATCTATATCAATACCAATAACTTCTGATGCGGGAGTCATAATATCTTCAACAACAAGCTCTTCCATACCAAGAATGGATGAAAGCATCCCTCTGTATTGCTTTGGAATTAAATCCCCTGACTCATCTAATAAAGTTTTGAGTTCTTGTGTATTAAGATTGTCATTATCTTTGGCATCTTTTACATTGATATTAAAGATACCTAAGACTATTGAGCTAATATAGTTTGTAATAGCTATTAACGGTCTCAATATATAAAGTAATGTTTTTAATAATAAGGATGATCTTTTAGCAAAACTTTCTGGTTTGACTGCAGCCATAGTTTTTGGAGTTATTTCTGAAAATATTAAAATGAAGGTAGTGAGCAAAACTGCACCAAGAAGAACATTCCCTCCAAAATAATTCAACATAATTATTGTTACTATTGAAGAAGCTAAGATATTAGCAAAATTATTTCCAACAAGAATTGTTGCTAAAAGCAGATCAGGTTTCTTGAGAAGCTTGAGTGCTCTTTTTGCGCCTCGGTCTCGTTTTTTTGAAAGATTCTTTAGTTTAATTTTATTAGCAGCCATCATGCCAGTTTCAGATCCTGAAAAGAATGCACTAAGGATTAATAAGCTAAACAAGCTCAAAAATAAAAATAACAAAGAGGGTTCTGAATCTATCAATTAACTATTTATTAAATAAGAATTTGCAAGATACGCAAAGAGGACTGCCCACATTGAAATAAATAACCCTCTTGTTGCATATTTGATTGGAAAATTAAAAAACTTTGTACCTATTAACGTTATTAAGTATATAAACCATGCAATTATGGTGAATGAAGACTTAATAATCAAATTATTTGTAAAAATTGATTGAATTGCAAAACCTGATATTAAAGCTAAGGATAAAAATAATAATCCTACTCCCAAAATTTTAAAGACAAGCTTATAACTTCTTTCTATTGGAAAAGACTCAGCATTTTCAAAAAGTCCAAGCTTTATTTTTCTAACATTCCTTTCTAATAAGACTATTTCATAATATGAAATGAACAAAATTATTAAACTTAGACCTGTTACTAAAAAATGTAATGTTGGTAATAGTGTTATAGATTGATATAAAACAAGATACATAACTATATATGAAATAGTAGATACAAAACTTGCTATATACAATGAGTTAGGTTTTTTTACTGAAACCCTAACAATAAAATATAAAACTATAGATATAGTTACTTGTGTAATAAAATTCATCTTAAAATTAGATTTTTAAAAACTTTATATATTAATACTATCAATATTATCAAGGTTACCCTAAAATACACATCTTTTTTAATATTAAGAATACAAATAGATAAATATGGTAATAATTAGATTAGCAAGAAGCGGGGCAAAGAAGAACCCTTACTACTTTATAACAGTCGCAGATGAAAGACGTCCAAGAGATGGAAAGTTCATTGAAAGACTTGGATTTTTTAATCCAAGTGCAAGCGGTCAAGAAGAAAGACTTAGGCTTGATCTTGATAAACTTAATGAGTGGGTTGCTAAAGGGGCTCAGTTAAGTGAAAGAGTTCAATCTCTTGTTAAAGAGGCAAATTTATCTCCAGAAGAATTACAAGCAAAACTTGATGCAAAAAAAGCTAAAGCTGATGCAAAAAAAGCAGCAATAGAGGCAAAGTTAGCCAAAGAAGCAGAAGAAAAAGCTGCCGAAGAAGCT
>CACEBI010000001.1 GCA_902557705.1 uncultured SAR86 cluster bacterium | reverse complement strand
ATACCTGTACCAGCAGGTATTAGCCTTCCAACAACAACATTTTCTTTAAGACCTCTTAGATGATCTTTTTTACCAGTTACTGCAGCCTCTGTTAAAACCCTAGTAGTTTCTTGGAAAGATGCAGCTGAAATAAATGAATCAGTTGCAAGCGATGCTTTTGTTATTCCCAACAATACTCTTTCAAATTCTGCTGGAGTTTTGCCATCAGCTTCAACTTTTTCATTTTCTTCTTTTAATTCAGCATAGCTAACTTGATCACCTTGAATAAACTTAGTATCACCACCATCAATAATTAGTGCTTTTCTTAACATCTGTCTTAAGATAGTTTCAATATGCTTATCATTGATGGATACGCCCTGAAGTCTGTATACATCTTGAATTTCATTAACTATAAAGTTTGTTAATTCAGGAATACCTTTTAGCCTAAGGATGTCATGGGGACTATATGGGCCATCTGAAATAATATCGCCCTTCGAGATTCTTTCACCCTCAAATACAGATAATGTTCTATGTTTTGGTATTAACATTTCAGTATTTTGTGATTTTTTAGTAGCCCCTTCAGGTGTAATAACCAATCTAACTTTACCTTTAGTCTCTTTACCAAATGAAATAATTCCAGTTTCCTCAGATAAAACTGCTGCATCTTTTGGCTTTCTTGCTTCAAATAGATCAGCAACTCTTGGTAAACCACCAGTAATATCTTTAGTTTTAGATGCAACTAAAGGCATTCTTGCTATAACTTCACCAGCAGTTATTTTTTGACCATTAGCAATATTTACAAGACCGCCGGCAGGTAATGGATATTCAGCAGGAGCTTTAAAATCTCCCATTAATACTGTTTTACCTTTTGAATCTTGAATTAAAACCTTTGGAGACATATCTCTTCCAGCAGTTGGTCTGTCCGAGACTTCAATAATTTCAATACTAGAAAGTCCTGTTAAATCATCCATACGCTCTCTAACAGTAACCCCATCCTCAACATCTTCAAATTTAACTTTACCAGAAGCTTCAGCAATAATTGGTCTTGTATATGGATCCCATGAAGCTATTTTTACTCCATCAGTAAGATCAGCAGTATCATCAACCTCTAATGTGGCCCCATAAGGAACCCTATATTGTTCAGTTATCTTCCCATTGATATCTGTTATCGTACACATGGCATTTCTTGAAACAACAACTTCTAACTTATCTTTGTTAGTAACTGTCTTCATGTCGCTTGAATAAGTAACAATACCTGCATTTTTATTATAAATTGCATTATCTTCAGATGAGCTTGATGCAGCACCACCAATATGGAAGGTACGCATTGTTAACTGAGTGCCAGGCTCACCAATAGATTGTGCTGCTACAACACCAATTGCCTCACCTCTATGAACTAAGTGACCTCTTGCCAAATCCCTTCCATAACATTTGGAACATACGCCAATAGACGCCTCACAAGTCATTGGAGATCTAACCTTTAGAGAAGCTAGGTTCAAAGATTCAATTTTATCAACTGCATCCTCATCTAACATCGTGTCTTTTGCATAAAGCTCGTTACCTTCACTATCAAGAATGGGTTCAGCAATAACTCTTCCAAGAATCCTGTCCGTAAGTGGTTGTATTATTTCACCACCATCTATAATTGATGTAACAGTTATTGATTCATCTGTCCCACAATCATCAATATTAATAACCGAATCCATGGAGACGTCGCAAAGTCTTCTTGTTAAGTAACCTGAGTTAGCTGTTTTTAAGGCCGTATCGGCAAGACCCTTCCTAGCTCCATGAGTAGAAATAAAGTATTGAAGAACAGAAAGACCTTCACGAAAATTAGCTGTAATTGGTGTCTCAATGATTGATCCATCAGGTTTTGACATTAAACCTCTCATACCAGAAAGCTGTCTAATCTGAGCTGGTGAACCCCTTGCTCCAGAATCAGCATATATATAAACGGAGTTAAATGATGACTGTTCTACATTTTCTCCATCAGGAGTTTTAGCAGTTTCAGTGCTAATCTTCTCCATCATAGCCTTAGCTACTTGCTCATTTGCTCTAGACCATATATCAATAACTTTGTTATATCTCTCCCCTCTAGTAACAAGACCTGAATCAAATTGTTTCTCAATTGCTTTTACTTCTTTTTCTGAATCATCAATAATTTTTGCTTTTTCTTCTGGAATTACAAAATCATTTACTCCAATGGATGAACCTGATTTAGTTGAAAAATCAAAACCTAAATACATCAATTGATCTGCAAAAATTACAGTTTTCTTAAGCCCAGCTTTTCTGTATGAAATATCGACAAGTTTTGAAATTAGTTTTTTATTTAAAACTTTATTAATATTCTCAAAGCCTACTTCAACCGGCGTAATTCTCCATATTAAAATTCTACCCACGGTAGTCTCATGAATTGCTTTATCACCGTTTTCATTAGTGATTCTAACTTTTATTGATGAGTGTATATCTAAAGTTTCAGTTTCATATGCTCTCAGAACTTCATCTGGATCACTGAACACTCTGCCATCTCCAATTGCGTTTGCATTATCTCTAGTCATGTAATACAACCCAAGCACAACATCTTGTGTTGGATTAATTATTGGTGAACCGTCAGCAGGTGACAAAATATTATTTGTTGACATCATTAGAGCTCTTGCTTCTAACTGCGCCTCTAAAGTTAAAGGTACGTGAACAGCCATCTGGTCTCCATCAAAGTCAGCATTAAAAGCAACACAAACTAATGGATGTAATTGAATGGCTTTACCTTCAATTAACTTTGGCTCAAAAGCCTGAAGTCCTAGTCTATGGAGTGTAGGAGCTCTGTTTAGTAATACAGGATGTTCTCTAATAACATCATCTAAAACTTCCCAAACTTCTGGTGTCTCTCTCTCAACTAATTTTTTTGCAGCTTTAATAGTTGTAGCAAGCTCTCGTTGTTCAAGTTTTCCATAAACAAAGGGCTTAAATAACTCAAGCGCCATTTTCTTAGGAAGTCCGCATTGGTGTAATTTAAGATTTGGGCCAGAAACAATAACTGATCTTCCTGAATAATCTACCCTTTTACCCAACAGGTTTTGTCTAAATCTTCCGCCTTTACCTTTAATCATATCAGCCAGAGATTTAAGAGGTCTTTTGTTTGTTCCTGTGATAACTCTTCCTCTTCTTCCATTATCTAGAAGCGCATCAACAGATTCTTGTAGCATTCTCTTTTCATTTCTTACAATGATCTCCGGAGCACTAAGCTCTAGCAATCTTTTAAGTCTGTTATTTCTATTGATAACTCTTCTATAAAGATCGTTAAGGTCAGATGTAGCAAATCTTCCTCCCTCAAGAGGCACAAGTGGTCTAAGATCAGGTGGTAATACTGGTAATACATCCATTATCATCCACTCTGGTCTATTACCAGATTCGTTAAATGCCTCAAGAAGCTTTAAACGCTTTGAAAGTTTTTTTAGTTTTGTTTCAGAATTCGTTTGCGGTATTTCTTCTCTAATTTCTCTAATTTCTTCATTGATATCTAACTCTTCGAGAAGAATTTTTACAGCTTCAGCACCCATACCAGCAGAAAACTCATCACCAAACTCTTCATATTTTTCAACCCATTCTTCTTCAGTAAGAATTTGCCCTTTCTCAAGCTCAGTAAGGCCTGGATCAGTAACAATATAACTTTCAAAATACAGTACTCTTTCAATTTCTCGAAGAGTTGTGTTTAAAAGAAGTCCAATTCTTGATGGTAAAGATTTAAGAAACCAAATATGAGCAACAGGAGCAGCCAAATCAATATGACCCATTCTTTCTCTTCTTACTTTTGCAAGGGTTACCTCAACTCCACATTTTTCACACACAACTCCTCTGTGCTTCATTCTTTTGTACTTACCACAGATACATTCATAATCCTTGATAGGTCCAAATATTTTTGAACAAAATAAACCGTCTCTTTCAGGCTTAAAGGTTCTGTAATTAATAGTTTCAGGTTTTTTTACTTCACCAAAAGACCAAGATTTTATTACCTGAGGAGAAGCTAGACCCGCAGAAATGGTTGTGAAATCATCCTGTCCTGTTTTTAAAGAATTTAATAAATCTCTCAATTTTATCTCCTAATTTTCTGAATCTAATTCAAGATTAATACCCAAAGATTTAATTTCTTTGCTAAGAACATTAAATGACTCAGGTATATTTGCATCCATTTCGTAACTACCATCGACGATATTTTTATACATCTTAGTTCTACCAGAAACATCATCTGATTTAACTGTTAACATCTCTTGTAATGAGTATGAAGCACCATATGCCTCAAGTGCCCAGACTTCCATCTCACCAAATCTTTGGCCACCAAATTGAGCTTTACCACCCAATGGTTGTTGAGTAACTAAGCTATATGAGCCAGTTGATCTAGCATGCATTTTGTCATCAACCAAGTGATTTAGTTTAATGATGTACATGTATCCAACGGTAACTGGTCTATCAAATTTAGTACCCGTCCTTCCGTCATATAGGGTGATTTGACCAGATTCTGGTAAATCAGCTAATTTTAATAAATCTTTAACTTCACTTTCTTTGGCACCATCGAACACAGGTGTTGCAATTGGCAAACCATCTTTAAGATTATTTGCTAATTCAAGAATTTCAGAATTATTAAATGATGAAATATCTTCTTTATTAGCTGCATTTTTATTATAAAGCTTATCTAAATATTCTTTTAGCTCTGCAGGCTTAGCATTTGCTTTGATCATTGAATCAATTTTTTCACCAATGCCTTTCGCAGCATATCCCATGTGGGTTTCAAGAATTTGTCCAACATTCATCCTAGATGGAACACCTAATGGGTTTAGGACAATATCAACAGGATTACCATTATCATCATAAGGCATATCTTCTACAGGCATAATCTCCGAAATAACACCTTTATTACCATGACGACCAGCCATCTTATCACCAGGTTGAATTCTTCTTTTGATAGCTAAATAAACTTTAACAATCTTTATTACGCCTGGAGCAAGATCATGCCCTCGAGTAATTTTTGCTTTCTTTTCATCAAATCTTGTTTTGATATCTTTGATATATTCGTTGTAGCTTTTTTCAGTATCCTCAATAACATCATTTACATTATCAGCATCTGTTCTGATTGAGAAAATATCATTTATTTCAAGCGATTCTAGTTTTTCTAAAGAGAGTGTTTCACCCTTTTTAACTCCAGTTCCTTTGATAGCTTTTTTATTTTTTAATAATTCACACAACCTTGTTTTAGTTGCTTGCTCTACAACTGTAGCCTCATCATCAGCATCTTTTTTAGATTGATCTAAATGATCTTGTTCGATTGCTTGTGTTCTTTCATCTTTTTCAACACCATCTCTTGTAAAGACCTCCACGCCGATAACGGTACCCTTTGAGCTGGATCTTTGTGATGTATCTTTAACATCAGAAGCTTTTTCTCCAAAAATAGCTCTTAATAGTTTTTCTTCAGGTGAGAGCTGGGTTTCTCCCTTTGGAGTAATCTTTCCAACTAATATATCACCTGGCACTACTTCAGCACCAACATAAACTATTCCACAGTCGTCTAGTTTATTAAGAGATCCTTCACCAACATTAGGAATATCAGCAGTAATTTCTTCTGAACCAAGCTTAGTGTCTCTTGCCACACAGACAATTTCTTGAATATGAATAGAGGTGAATCTATCTTCTCTAGCAACTTTTTCAGAAATAAGAATTGAATCTTCAAAGTTATAACCATTCCATGGCATAAAGGCTATACGGATATTTTGTCCTAAAGCTAGCTCACCATTATCTACTGATGGTCCATCAGCTAATACATCTCCTGCTTTCACCACATCACCAATTTGAACAATCGGTCTTTGGTTGATGCATGTATTTTGATTTGATCTAGTATATTTAACTAAGTTATAAACATCGGATGCTGATTTAGATTTTTTATCAGTTACTCGAACAACTATCCTTGAAGCATCAACACTCTCAACGACACCATTATTTTTAGCAACAATACAAACTCCTGAATCTCTAGCAACAACGGACTCAAGCCCAGTTCCTACTAGAGGCTTTTCAGCTCTAAGAACTGGAACTGCTTGTCGTTGCATATTTGATCCCATTAATGCCCTGTTAGCATCATCATGCTCCAAGAAAGGTATTAAAGATGCTGCAATTGATACAACCTGTTGAGGAGATACATCCATTAAATCAACTCTGTCAGGTGACATGAGCTCAAATTCACTTGCATGCCTCACTGCAACAAGATCATCTACAAATTTGTTATTTTTATCTAAAGCAACGTTTGCCTGAGCAATAACATGCTCAGCTTCGTCAATTGCAGATAGATAAATAATTTCATTTGTTACTTTTCCATTAACAACTTTCCTGTATGGGGTTTCAATAAACCCATACTGATTTGTTCTTGAATAAGAAGCAAAAGAATTAATTAATCCAATATTTGGTCCTTCCGGAGTTTCGATAGGGCATACTCTTCCATAATGAGTTGGATGAACGTCTCTGACTTCAAACCCCGCCCTTTCTCTTGTTAGGCCACCAGGTCCTAGAGCAGAAACTCTTCTTTTATGTGTTATTTCAGATAATGGATTGTTTTGATCCATAAACTGAGATAACTGACTTGAGCCAAAAAACTCTTTAATTGCAGCCGTAACAGGTTTTGCATTTATTAAATCTTGTGGGCCAAGTTCATCTGCTTCTGCCATACTAAGCCTTTCTCTTACAGCTCTTTCAACTCTAATTAAACCTACTCTAAACTGATTAGCAGTCATTTCACCAACAGACCTAACTCTTCTGTTACCTAAATGGTCAATATCATCAACAATGTCATGGCCGTCTCTAATATTAACTATTCCCTTCATAACCTCAATAATGTCTTCTTTATCAAGAATATGAGGATTATCTTTTTTTGAATCTAATTTTAATCTTCTATTGAATTTCATTCTTCCAACTTCAGAAAGATCGTATCTCTCTTCATTGAAAAATAAGTTATTAAATAAAGTTTCAGCAGAGTCTTTAGTTGGCGGCTCTCCCGGTCTCATCATTCTATATATTTCGACAAGAGCTTCTAATCTGTTAGATGTTGGATCTGCTCTAAGTGTGTTTGAAATATAAGGTCCTTTATCTAACTCATTAATAAATAAGCATGAAATTTCATTAATATCATTTTCTTTTATGGCCTCTAGAACAGCCTCATCGATTTCTGTGTTTGCAACAAACAAAACTTCTCCAGTTTCTTTGTTAAAAATGTCTTTTGACAGAACCTTACCAAAAAGAAATTGTTCATCTAATGTGATTTCACTTACTTTTGCATTTGATAATTCTTTTATATGTCTTGCTGTAATTCTTTTACCAGCTTCTACATAGACCTTGCTTTTAACCTTAAGATCAACAGGTAAAGTTTCTCCTCTAAGTCTTTCTGGTATAAGAGCAAGTTTTACAGTGTCTTTTTCTAGAGTGAAAATATCCTCATCATAAAACTCAGACAATATTTCCTCTGTACCCATATCTAATGCTCTAAGCATGATTGTTGCAGGTATCTTTCTTCTTCTATCAATACGACTAAACAGGATGTCTTTAGGATCAAACTCAAAATCAAGCCACGAACCTCTATAAGGTATTATTCTCGCAGAATATAAAACTTTTCCTGAAGAATGAGTTTTGCCTTTATCATGATCATAAAAAACACCTGGAGATCTATGAAGCTGTGATACAACAACTCTTTCAGTACCATTTACAATAAAAGATGCATCAGAAGTCATTAAAGGAACTTCTCCCATAAAGACTTCACCTTCTTTTATATCTTTTACTTCTTTAAAGTTGGACTCTCTATCATAGAGAACTAATTTAACTTTGATTCTTAATGGTGCAGAATATGATAAACCTTGTATTAAGCATTCTTGAACATCATAAGTGTTCTTTCCAAGCTCATATGAAACATATTCAAGAGCAGCATTACCTGAAACACTTTTAATTGGAAATAATGACTGGAAAACTTCTTCAAGTCCTTGTTTTTTCCTTGCTTCAGGAGCCACATCAGCTTGTAAAAATTCAGAATAAGACTTTGTTTGGGTTTCAATAAGGTTTGGAAGATCCATGACCTTTGCAAAAGTACCAAAGTTTTTTCTTATTCTTTTCTTTTCTGTATAACTGTATGACATAAATGCGCCCTTTTAATTAATATAGATTTATAGATTTAATGTTATTTAAGTTCAGCTGTTGCACCGGCTTCAGTTAACTGAGCTACCATTGCCTCTGCATCATCTTTACTTGCACCCTCTTTAACAGTACTTGGTGCCCCATCAACCATATCTTTTGCCTCTTTAAGTCCAAGACCAGTAATCGCTCTTACTGCTTTAATTACCTGAACTTTTTGATCTCCAGCTGCACTTAATACAACATCAAAAGAATCTTTTTCTTCTGCTGCTGGAGCGTCACCACCACCTGCTGCTGCAGGTGCTGCTGCTACTGCTGCTGCTGCTGTTACACCAAATTTTTCTTCGATATCTGAAATAAGATCAACAAGATCCATCACAGACATTTCCTCAATAGCCTTTAAAATATCTTCTTTACTAGTTGCCATTTTTAATTCTCCTTATAATTTAGGCAGATGCCTTTTTTTTGTCATGAACTGCTGATAAAACTCTCGCAAGTTTGCTTGGAACTTCATTTAATAAAGTAGCAAACTTGGTAACTGGCGCTTGCAATACATTAGCAATAAGACCATAAGCCTCATCTTTAGAAGGTAAGCTAGCTAGAATATCTATCTGGCTTCCATCAAGCAATTGACCCTCAACAACTAATGCTTTGATATCTAAATTATCAAAGTTTTTAGCATATGTTTTGAGCAACTTTGCAGCTGCACCAGGCTCTTCAAATGAAAAAGCAAATAATGATGGGCCAACTAAAACTTCATCAGAACATCCAAAATCAGTACCCTCAAATGCTAATTTAGCAAGTGAGTTTTTTATGACCTGAATATGAATACCTGATTGAGTAGCTTTTTGTCTTACCTCAGATAGCTCACTGACCTTAAGGCCTCTAGCATCTGAAATAACTAAAGATGATGCATTAGATGCAACTTCTTTAACTTCGCCTACAATTTTTTCTTTTTCACTTTTCGATAACGCCACAGCAATTCTCCTGTTAAAGCCTTTCGGCCATTCGGCGACAAATTGCAAAATTACAATTTGAACACCACCTACGTAGGAAATTAAGTCTTACGACACCTACGGTCTTTGACGGCTGCGTAAACGCAACTATCTAACTTTATAATTTCTTATAAAGCTAAAACTTATACCAACTCTGAGGAATTAATTTTTATTCCTGGTCCCATAGTGCTACTTAAAGCAATATTACCTATATATACACCCTTAGCAGATGCTGGTTTTAATTTTTTTAATTCCTCTAGCAATGCAGACGCATTGGCTATAATTTTGTCTGTATCAAAAGATACTTTGCCAATACTTCCATGAATGATACCGTTCTTGTCTGTTCTAAATCTTACTTGTCCAGCTTTTGCATTATTTATAGCTGTTGCAACATCATCTGTTACAGTTCCAGTCTTTGGATTTGGCATTAAACCTTTTGGACCTAAAACTTGACCAAGCTTACCAACAACTTTCATTGCAGCATTTGTTGAAATTACCACATCAACACTTACTTCTTCTTTAGTAAATTTTTCTGCTAAATCATCCATTCCAATAAATTCAGCTCCAGCATCTTTTGCTGCATCTGCTTGGTCTCCGTCTGCAAAAACAGCAACGGACACAGCTTTACCTAGACTATTAGGGAGCGTTACAGCACCTCTAACATTTTGATCAGATTTGTTAGGATCTACACCCAGCCTTACAGCAATATCAACAGATTCTTCAAACTTAGCTGACTTAACAGATTGCATTATTTCTAGAGCTTCAGAAACTGAGTAGGTTTTCTCAGGATCTACTTTTTCAACTAGAATTTTTTGTTTTTTTGTTAACTTACTCATAAATCTACCTCAACACCCATACTTCTTGCTGTTCCTGCAATAATTAAGACTGCAGCATCTATGTCATTTGAATTTAAATCAGGTTCTTTTTGTTTCGCTATATCTTCAAGTTGTGTTCTTGTTAACTTTCCAACCTTTTCTCTATTTGGTTCACCGCTACCTTTTGGTATTCCTAAAGCTTTCCTAATTAAAACAGCAGCTGGAGGTGTTTTAACAACAAACGTGAAAGATTTATCTTCGTATACAGTTATAACTACTGGTAGAGGTAATCCCTTTTCTGCATTTTGAGTTTCAGAGTTAAATGCATTACAAAAATCCATTATGTTTACACCAACTTGACCTAGAGCAGGTCCAACTGGAGGGCTTGGATTAGCTCCGCCCGCAGGTATTTGTAATTTAAGAATATTTGCTACTTTTTTTGCCATTATGTTTTCTCAATTTGTATAAACTCAAGATCAACTGGTGTTGCTCTTCCTAAAATTTGAACTGAAACCTTAACCATATTCCTTTCGTAATCAACGTTTTCAACAACACCGTTGAAATCATTAAAAGGTCCATCACAAACTCTAACTACTTCACCTGGTTCGTATATTGTTTTTGGAGCTGGAGCATCTTCACCCACTTCAATTCTATTTATAATGTTATTAACATCTTCTTCAGAAATTGGTAAAGGTCTATCTTTTGTTCCACCAACAAAACCAGATACTCTTGGGGTCGATTGAACTAATTGCCAAGAATCATCTTCTAAAATCATTTGAACTAATATGTAACCAGGGAAAAATTTTCTTTCAGTTGTTTTCTTTGAACCACCTTTTAGCTCAACTATTTGTTCTGTTGGTATTAGTATCTCGCCAAATTTCTCAGCAAGATTATTAAGTTCTATTTTTTCTTCAAGAGCAGCTTTAACTTTTTGCTCGTAGCCTGAATAAGCTTGAATTACATACCAATCCATAATGTTACCCTAGTACCAGTTTAGTTAAAAAAGATAGAAGTGATTCAAGCGCCCAAAAGAATAGACATAAAACTATAATTGAACCAAAAACTACTAAAAATGTTTGGGTTGTTTCAATACGAGTTGGCCAAACGACTCTTCTTATTTCTGTTCTTGATTCCCTCATTAGCTTGATTGCATTTGAACCAAAATTTGTTACAGCTAGTATGCCTAGACCTACAATAAATAAGAATACGACCCCAAGAACTCGATATAAAAATGCAACTTCTACAAAATAACTATTGCCAATAACAGCAGCAGAGAATACTGCTAATGCAGCAAACCATTTAATGTTATCTAATATTTTTGAAGTTGATCCTTTAGCCATATATTTCCTATTTCGGCTCCAAGTTAAACTTGGCAGGCCAGGAGGGTCTCGAACCCACAACCCCCGGTTTTGGAGACCGGTACTCTACCAATTGAGCTACTGGCCTAAAATTAATTTTCATATTCCTCAGAGACAAGCAAGCCGAGACACAAAGGTCTCGGCTAATAAGTCTTCAATTACTCAATAATTTTTGATACTACGCCAGCACCAACTGTTCTTCCACCTTCTCTAATCGCAAATTTTAGACCTTCGTCCATAGCGATTGGAGCAATAAGCTCAACATTCATTTTAATGTTGTCACCAGGCATTACCATTTCAACGCCACTTGGAAGCTCACAAGCACCAGTTACATCAGTTGTTCTAAAATAAAACTGAGGTCTGTAGTTATTCATGAATGGTGTATGTCTTCCACCTTCATCTTTGCTTAATACATATATCTCAGCTTCAAATTTTGTATGAGGTGTAATTGAACCAGGCTTAGCAATAACTTGACCTCTTTCAACAGCGTCTCTTTCAACACCTCTAAGAAGAACACCACAATTTTCACCAGCTCTTCCTTCATCTAAAGATTTCCTGAACATTTCCACACCAGTACATGTAGTAGTAGATGTATCTTTAATACCAACAATTTCTAAAGGATCACCAGTATTGACGATACCGGTTTCAATTCTACCTGTTACCACTGTACCTCTACCTGAAATAGTAAATACATCTTCAATAGGCATTAGGAAGGCACCATCTACTGGTCTTTCTGGCTCTGGTACGTATGAGTCTAATGTTTCAATAAGCTTTTGAACTGAAGGAACACCAATTTCAGAAGTATCACCTTCAAGAGCTTTTAGTGCACTACCAACAATGATAGGTGTATCATCGCCTGGGAAATCATATTCGTTTAATAGCTCTCTGATTTCCATTTCAACAAGCTCTATCATTTCTGGATCATCATTTTGATCAGCTTTGTTCATATAAACAACAATATAAGGAACACCAACCTGTCTAGCTAATAGGATATGTTCTCTTGTTTGAGGCATTGGACCGTCAGCAGCACTTACTACTAATATAGCCCCGTCCATTTGAGCAGCACCAGTAATCATATTTTTTACATAGTCTGCGTGACCTGGACAATCAACGTGTGCATAGTGACGTGCAGTTGAAACATACTCAACATGAGAAGTAGCAATAGTAATACCTCTTTCTCTTTCTTCTGGAGCATTATCAATATTTGCAAAGTCAACAGCGTCTCCACCGAATACTTCAGCAGCAACTTTTGTTAGTGCAGCTGTAAGTGTTGTCTTACCATGGTCAACATGACCAACTGTCCCTACGTTTACGTGGGGAAGCGTTCTTTCAAATTTTTCTCTTGCCATTTTTTTTATGCCTCTCTGAAATAATTAAATATACTTAAATGGAGCTCATAACCGGACTTGAACCGGTGACCTCTTACTTACCAAGCAAGTGCTCTACCGCTGAGCTATATGAGCCCGTTCACGTAGCATCCTAATTTAAGGTGGCGTATTATCCCTCTAAAAAGTTATAAACTCAACCTTTTTTCAACATAAATTTGGGATTATTTTTGTAGTGTTTTTTGCTCTTAAAATAGACATGGTGGAGAGGGTAGGATTCGAACCTACGTAGCCGAAGCGGCAGATTTACAGTCTGCTGGTATTAACCACTCACCCACCTCTCCATATCAAGCAAGCTATTTTTGTTCTAGAATGCATTTAAGTCAACAGTTTTTTAAAGTGAATATGTTAAATAAGCACAAAATTTTAGATAAATTGCCTAAGAACAGGGTTGATTTACATTTATTTGAAAATATTGACTCAACCAATGAAGAATGTAAAAGAATTGATCAAAATAAAGAATTCCATGTAGTAATTGCTGAGCAACAAACAATGGGAAAAGGTAGGCTTGGTAAAAATTGGTCTAGTCCAAGTTCTGGCAACGTTTATATGTCTATTTATTCTAAAGAACTTCCAAATAATATCCCTCTTAGCCTTATTGTTGGCTTGATATGCGCTAAAACTCTAAACTCAATGATTAAAAATGACTCTATTGGCCTCAAATGGCCAAATGACATGCTCCTTGAGAAGAAAAAAATTGGAGGAATACTTGTTGAAAAAGAGGTTATGGGAAAAGATATTAACAATATAGTGGGTATAGGTATAAATCTTAATCATCCTGAAAAAGAAGATTGGTGGGGAGATTTACATAAATTTGGAATTCATTTAAGAAGAGATGAACTTATCAATAAACTACTTCATAGTTATATTAAATTTTATGACAATGGAATTTCTGATTGGCAAGAGCTTTGGCATAAATATTGCGTTCATTTAAATCATGAAATTAAAATTAAACACAACAATAACATTATTAATGAAGGTATATTTTTAGGGATTAATGCTGATGGAAGTCTTAATTTGAAAATCAATGATAATGAAGAAATTAAATATGAGCATGGAGAAATATCAATTGAGGGTATTTATTAAAAATGAAACATTTTCTTAGCGGCATTGATCTAAGCTCAGATACCCCTACTGATTTCAATGAAATAATTTTTGGGGCAGGATGTTTTTGGGGAGTGGAAAGAAAATTCTGGGTATTAGAAGGTGTATGGCTAACCTCTGTTGGTTATGCTGGAGGGAATTCTATCAATCCCACATATGAACAAGTTTGTTATGAAGAAACAAATCATGTTGAAGTTGTAAAAGTTGTTTATGACCCATCGGTAATTAAAATTGATACTCTTCTTAAAACTTTTTGGGAATGTCATGATCCAACACAAGGCATGCGACAAGGTAATGATAGAGGAACACAATATCGATCAGTAATTTATTGTTCATCTGAAGAAGATTTAGGTGTAAGCCTTTCAACCATGGAAAAGTATCAGGAAGTTTTGAGCAAAAATAATTATCAGCAGATTACAACAGAAATATTGCTTGCCCCAAAATTTTATCTTGCTGAAGAATATCATCAACAATACCTTGCAAAAAATCCTAACGGATATTGTGGTCTTGGAGGAACTGGTTGCGCATTAGATATTTAAAATAACCTATTCCCTGAAAGATTTAATTAATGTAAAATTCGCCCCGCGCCGGTATAGCTCAGCTGGTAGAGCAACTGATTTGTAATCAGTAGGTCCCGAGTTCGACTCTTGGTGCCGGCACCAGTTAACTAATTCCTGTAGGTATTAGGTTTCTCTAAATCCCTAATATATCTATCTCTTAGCCTTGTTGATCTTGTTGTTAAATCTGTATCAACGCCATTAATGAAAACCTTTTCTGGCATGCTTGATGGTTCAAGTGGATCAGCTTCCCAGACCACAATATCTGCCATATTGCCAACTTTAATAGAACCTCTATTGTTAAGGTTAAATGTCTTTGCAACGTTACTTGTTAAAGCTTTGATTGCTCCACCATAAGACATTCCATTTGCAACAGCTACACCAGCACCCTGACGAATCAAATGATAATTATGAGACCTTGAGACATTAAACATTAAAGTAGCACCAGCTTTTTCAAGCATTGGTGTCATGTTTATATTGGATGCTAACTCATCAAACGAATTCGGTATATTATTTATTGGGTTAACTATAAGAGGTATGCTGTTTTTAACAATTTCGTCTGTTACTAAAGATGCCTCTTGTGCTCCCATAATAATAAGATTCAGCTTGTAATTATTTTTTAACTCAATAAGCTTAATGATGTCTGAGGCTCTGTGAGCTTTTATTATTAAAGGTAAGTTATCATTAATTAGCCTATAAAGTGCCTTTACATCTCTAGGTTTGAAATCCATGTGAGATGCAATAGATGAGTCATCAATAACCTCATCGATAGAATCGTCCGATGACATATCTTTCTTATCTAGTGATGCCGCAAAAGAAAGCATATCATCTATTAAGGCAAGTGTTTCTGCTCTAGAGGAAGACCCACTTCCTCCAAATCTGCCAATCATTACAATATCTGCTTCGCTTGAAATATCTAAATTGCTGTCTAATAAAAAGAATGATCCTAAACCTCCAATAGGGCTCGAGGTATTTCTTGGAAGAGTAATTGCAGAGGTAATACCATTTGCTCTATTCCATGGAATTAAAACTGAATTGGGATTAAAGGCATCATGTATGCTGAAGCCAATATTATATATTGAAGCTTCATCATCTCGAGTAACATTCAAAGCTCCTATTTCTACAATACCTAATTGTGTATCAGGGGCAATAAACCCAGGAGTAATTATTTTTCCTTTAGCATCGTAAACTTTGTCTGCATAAGGAACTGATGTTTTTGAAATTTTAGTGACGACACCATCGTTGATTAATATGTGTCCTTGGTATGGATTGTTTTCAATACCATCATAAATTTCAGCATTTTTAATAACCAAATTTGATGATTCTAAAAATACTGAATTGGAAGTTAAAATTATTAAAGTCAGTAAAAGTTTATTTTTTATCATTCTTCTATCCTATTTTTTGAAGGATTAATAATTCCAACATCAAAATCACTACTTGGTTCTAAGCCTGAAGATCGATCAAAAGCTATTGCACCATCTATATAAACTTTTTCTGCTAAAGCATATATGCTGAATGGATTTTTAGACCAAAGGACTACATCTGCATTTTTACCAACTTTTAATGAGCCGGTCTGATTATAAATTCCAGCGGCTTTTGCAGGATTGCTTGTTATCCAATTTATTGCCCTTGCCTTAGATATATCATAGCCAGCTTTTATACCAGCTGATAAAGCTTTAGCTGCTTCAACATTTAGATGTTGAATACCTATCTCGTCATCGGAATGAACAATTGCACAGCCTGTTCCATTTCTAGCTTGATCAACTATAGCTATGTTTGCTTGGACCATATCATAAGCTTCATGTTTAAAACCCCACCAATCAGCCCAAAGAGCTGCACAGATATTATTCTCTGCCAGCAAATCAGCAACTTTATATGCTTCAACTGCGTGATGAAAAGCTGTGATTTTATAATTAAACTCTTTAGCAATTTCTATCATTGTTGCCATTTCATCAGCTCTATAGCAATGATTGTGAACAAGAATCTCATCTCTTAAAACACCCGCTAAAGTTTCTAACTCAAGATCTCTAGTTGGTTTGTATGATAGTTCTTTCGCCTCGTCAGACTTTGCTTCATATTCATCTAATTTACTTAAATACCCCTGAGCTTTTATCCATGATTTTCTATATCCGGCTGCATTCCCCATTCTTGTTGAGGGCATTTGGCCTCTATTACCATAAACTCTTTTTGGATTCTCTCCACATGCCATCTTCAAGGAGTGAGGTGCATCGGGGAATTTCATAGAATTAATAGTATTTCTTTGTAAATTTTTTGCCGTAACCCCTCTTCCACCAATTAAATTTGCAGAACCTGGTAGTACATGGAAAGTTGTAACACCCCCCTTAAGGGCCAGAGCATATTGAGGATCTTGAACCCATATAGAATGTTCGGCCCATACTTCAGCAGTAACAGGGCTAGTTGCTTCATTGCCATCTGAACTTGTTCTAACACTTGGTGCAGGATAGACACCCATATGAGAATGAATATCAATAATACCTGGAGTAATCCATTTACCAGATGCATCAACTTCAATTAAGTCAATAGAGCTAGGAAGATCAACACCGATTGCAACAATTTTGCCATCTTTAATAATCAAATCCGTATTGTTTAATTCATTCCCTTCACCGTCATAAATATTTGCATTTCTAAAAATAGTATTTGTTGGGGGTAAAGGCTCATAAGTTGATTCAAAGGGTTTGTAGTTTTCAGCAACTACAAATACACAAAAAAAGTAAAGGAATATGTATATATTTTTCATACCAATAGTATAAATAAAAAAAATTTATACACTATAATCTTTAGAAATATTTTTAGTTAGTGCAAAAATTTATTATGAAGTCATATAAGGTTGTTAAAAGTGGAGAACCGCTTGAAGAACAACAAATAGATAAGCCCTCTCCATCAGGCAAAGAAATTCTTATCAAAACAATCTCGTGCGGTGTCTGCCATACAGACATACATATTCATGACGGTTATTTTGACTTAGGTGATGAAACTCATATTCCATCAAGAGTAACTGAGAACCTAGCAATGGGCCATGAGGTCTTTGGTGAAGTTGTAGAAATTGGTGAGCAAGTTATAAACATTAAGATTGGCAAAAAATACGTTGTGTATCCATGGATTGGTTGCGGCAATTGTAATGAATGCAAACATGATATGGAGCACTATTGTTCACCTTTCACTGCTGAAAATATTGGGGTTTCCGTTGATGGTGGTTATGGTGAATACGTTTTAGTAAAAGATGCTAAATATCTTTTTGATGCTGGAGATACTCCAGAAGAGTTAGCTGGCAGTTATGCATGCAGAGGCTTAACTGCATATAGCGCTTTAAAAAAAGCAGAAATCAAGGACGATGAAAGTATTGTAATAATTAGTGCTGGTGGAATGGGATTGTTAGCATTAAAAATTGCACAAGCAGCATACAACGTTAAGACAATAGTTGTAGACATTGATGATGAAAAGCTAGATGTGGCTAAAAAAGCTGGTGCAAATAATGTAATAAATTCAAAAAATGAAAATGCTTCTGAAGAAATCATAAAATTATCTGGAGGCAAAGTTACAAAAATTATTGATTTTGTTGGATCACAAAGCTCAATGTCTTTTGGATATGGTCTTTTTGGCATTAATAAGGGAGGCTTGTATGTTCTAGTTGGATTAATTGGAGGTAATTTTAATCTTCAACTACCTCTACATACTTTTACAGCTCGAACTATTAAAGGTGCATATGTAGGAAGTTTAAAAGAGATGGGTGAGCTTATGGAGCTTGTGCGATCTGGCACAATTGAACCAATAGAAGTAGAAGCTAGACCTGCCTCACAAGCTAGTGATACACTAGCTGACCTAAAGTCAGGTCACATAAAAGGATTGGTCTGTCTTAAACATTAATTTGCATGAATAAATACATTAAATCAAAACTAATTTTATTTTTTGGAATTTTTTTCCTTGCATCTCTTTCTGCAGATCCTTTACTTCATGATCATATTGATGAACATCAGTCTGAATCTATTGTTGAATGTCAACTTTGTGAAAATAAAGTCTTTGATATTCAAAATGCTGATTCTGAAGTCAGCGAATTAATACAAATTTCTTTTGTTGAAGAATATACCCCTGATAATTCTTCTTTAAGAAATACAAGCAACTATCAATCACGAGCTCCACCAAAAAAATAAATTTTTTTAGATTTTAAATTTTTATTTTTTTAAGGAGTTCTTATGAAAAAACTTTTAAGCACACTAATAATATTAGGTGCTATACACACAAACGAAATTGCTTCACAGGATGTTGAAGAGATTATCGTGGTTACGTCTGCTTTGATAGATACAACCGAAATTACAAATCCATTGTACGTTATAGACGGCGATGAGATTATTGATGATGCAACAACAAGCCTAGGAGATGCTATTGATAGCTATCTTGGAGTTTCTATTGCAGATTATGGTGCTGCTGTTGGACAGCCAATAATTAGAGGCATGTCAGGACCTAGAGTAAAAATTCTAAAAAATGGAATGGTGAATAGAGATGTTTCTGGTCTTGGTGCAGATCACTTAAATGATGTTGATCTTAATGATATTGAACAAATAGAAATTGTTAAGGGTCCATCATCATTACTATATGCCAATGGAACTATTGGGGGAATCATTAATGTTGTAGATGACTGCATCGCAGCAATGAATTACGAGCTTCCTGAATTGAAAGTTGGTTATGAAACTCAATCAGTGAATGATGGTTCATCAGAATTCATTAACTTTAAAAATAATTTCAATGGCTTTAACGTTAACTTTGGTTATAAAAATACTGAATTTGGAAATTATGATATTCCCAATGGTGCGATAATGCATGAAGAGGAAGGTCACGATGATCATGGTGATGAAGATCATCACGACGAAGATGAGCATGAAGAAAATCTCGGATTTGTTAATAATTCTGACTTTGCTGTAGAGGCTACTAAATTTGGTATTTCAAGAGCAGGTGACTGGGGTTACGTTGGTGTTTCAGTGGACAACCTTGAAAGTTTATATGGAATCCCTTTCCACGGTGACGATCATGGTGACGAACATGGAGATGAGCATGGTGATGAAGATCATCACGACGAAGATGAGCATGATGAGGATGAGCATCACGATGAACATGGTGAGGAAAGAATTTTCTCAACAACAGATTCTGAAAGCTTTACTATAAAAGGTTCCTATAATGTTAATGGCAATTTAGTTAACAAAATTGACTATACATATAGAGATACTGAGTACACCTTAACTGAAGCGCATGCCGAAGAAGAGGGACATGATGAACATGAAGGCGAAGAGGAACATGAAGAACATGCTCCAACAGTTTTTGCTAACAATGCCACTGAATATGGTGCGATTTTTGATATCTCAAATGACATAAGAACTCAAAAATTATCATTTAATTATGTTGATGAAGATTCTTCAATAGTTGGAGAAGAGGCATTCATGAATCCCGCAAATAATGAAGTTCTAACACTTGGTTATTTTGTAGGTCAAGATTTTGATATGTTTCATCTAGATTTGGGAATTAGATTAGATCAAGTTACAAGAACTGGAAGCGTTACTGATGAAGATCATGGCGATGTAGATAATTTTACTATCGATGATGATGTTTCAAGCTTTGCTGTCAGTATTGGAAGAGATCTTTCTGATACATTAGAGTTAAATCTCGGCTTTTCTAGCGTAGAGAGACTGCCATCTGTAATTGAATTATTTATGAATGGTCCTCATATGGCTACAGGTAGATTTGAAGTTGGAGATCCTACACTAAGTTCTGAAACTTCTAATAATTTTGATATTTCATTAAATTTTGATAATGGAGAATATTTTGCAAGTGCAAGCTTCTTTATTAACGATGTAGATAACTATATTGCTTTAATTGATGAAGATGAAGACCATGAAGATGAGCATCATGAGGAAGAGCATCATGAAGATGAAGAAGAGCATCATGAAGATGAAGACGATCATGGAGACGAGCATGGTCATGGTCATGGCAATCTTATTCATGCCAATTATGTTCAAGAAGATGCTGAGTTTGATGGATATGAAATTGAATTTGGAAGAACATTTGATTTAGGTGCTGGTGTAATGACATTATCTTTTGGTAGAGATGTTGTAAATGCTCAATTTACAGATGGTCATAACGTACCAAGAATAAATCCTGCAAGAAATGTTTATTCACTTTCATATGCTCAAGATGACATAGTCTTTAAGTTACATTTAAAAGATGTTGAAAAACAAAATGATGTTGGTGAAGGCGAAACAGCTACTGCCGGATATCAAATGCTGGACACAAGACTGACTAAGACATTTGATTTAAGTGGAAAAAGTAAGCTTAAAGTTTCACTATTTGGAAGAAACCTTCTAGATGAAGTTGCAAGAAATCATGCTTCTTTTGTTAAGAATGAGGTTCCTCTTCCGGGAAGAAACTATGGAATTAAATTTAATTTAACTTACTAAATTAGATTTTTTCAATTAATATAGGCCCCCAAACTTTAAATAAGGTTTGGGGGTTTTTTTAATATTATGAAATCACAACTTACATCAGATAAATTTGCAATGTCGTTTTCAGCTATATGCATGATTCATTGCCTATTTGCTCCGTCTTTAATAATTTTTTCATATAGCTCTTTGGCATTAACTGTCGAAAGTGAGCTTATTCATAAAGCTATATTGCTTTTAACTATTCCAGTTAGCATCTTTGCAATTAGCTTGGGATATAAAAATCATTCAAATAACTCCATTATTTATACTGGCATTGCTGGATTAACAATTCTTATTTCAGCGCTCTTAGTTGGAGAAAGTATTGGTGAAAATGCAGAACTAATTTTAACTATTATTGGTTCACTGATGGTAATTGCTTGTCATTACAGAAACTATCGAATCTGTAAAAAAGTAAATTGTGACTGCCATGAAACTTCAGAAGCTTAAAATTTTAAATTCTTAAAATCTTCATTAATTACTTTCATTGCAAATATATTGTAGAATGCGCTCTTTTGCGTCATAACATGATTAAACACATTAAACTCATTTACTTATTATTATTGAGTCCATTCATCATGGCTAACTCTAATGTTGAAGAGATAGTTACAACCGGATCATTAATTAATAATTCAGAAAAAGATCTATCGCCAATAAATGTTATAACTAAAGAGGATTTTGAAAATTTTAATATTTCTAATTTTGCAGAAATTAGTAAATATCTAACATCATCATCTGGTTCGCATTTCCAAACAAATGCACTTGAGGGAGTTGATCAAGGAATGGCCTCAATAACCTTAAGAGGATTAGAGCATTCCTCTACTCTGTTATTGCTTAATTCAAAGAGACATACTTTTGCTGGAACACCCTCTAATCAAGGTGAGGGATATATTGATGTTAACATTGTTCCTGAAATAGCAATCAAGCAAATTGAAGTTTTAAAAGAAGGAGCTACTTCACTATATGGATCTGATGCCGTTGCTGGTGTTGTAAATGTTTTAACTCAGAAAGATTTTGAAGGTTTTAAATTAAGAGTTAATAACTTTGAAACTTCAAATTATAGTCAGAGTGATAAATCTTTAGGTTTATTAATAGGATCTAATTATAAAAATGGTAGTTATGTATTTGGTCTTAACATTCTAGAAAGATCAGCTCTGTCTGCCTCTGAGATACCTGGAATAGCAGAGCTTGGTCTTAGTGGCTTAGGTAAAACCTTTAAGATTTCTGCTGATGATACTGTTAGTAACGGTTTATATTCAGGTAACTATAATGCCAATCAATTTGTACCCGACCCTCAATGTGAGGCAAATGGAGGCGTATTAGATGGATCTTTTTGCAGATTCTTATACGGTACCAGATTTAACATAGTGAATGATGAAGATCATTCCAAAGCATATGCAAATTTATTGTTTGAAAGAAGCAATTATGTTTATGAGATAACCTTTATGGGATCAGCAGTCGAAGTAAATGATAATCCTCAATCACCCTCATACCCTGCTCTTCCTTTTTTATCGAGACAAATTCAACCCAATCAAGGAGGGAATCCATTTAATGTTCCAGTCACTTGGTATGGGCGTCCTCTTGGATCTGAATTTGATTCCCCATATTCTCCAAAGGATATAAAACAATATAATCTTAGTCAGACAATCAATACCAATATTAATGAAAGCACTGAACTAGAGGCTTCATTAACTATTAGCAGCCACTCTAATGATCATTTTAGGCCAGATATTATTGATTCAAGGTTCTTAGAAGCATTAAATGGTACAACCATGGGACAATCTAATGGAAGTCATACCTATTGGAATATTTTTGATTCATCACAAAATTCTCAAGAGTTAATTGATTATGTAAGGGGTGCAGAGGTTTCGTCAAAAGAAGCATCTTTAACAACTATTGATTTTATATTTAGAACTAACATAGATAACTACGAAATTGCATATGGTCTTCAGTTGAATGATGAAGAGCTTAAAATTTCATATGATGATGTTAGTAGAGCTCAGTTTGATTCAGATGGCAAAATTATTAAATCAGCAGATCTATTCTTTTTGGGTGGAGGCATAAATGTCTCAAAAAATAGAAATAAATATGCTGGTTTTTTTGAAATTCAGCCCAAGCCAATAGAGAAAATTGATATCAAAGTTGCAGGTAGATATGAAGAGTTTGAGAATGACTCATCATTTGACCCTAAAATCTCTTTTAAATATATCGCATCTGAAAATATAACTTTAAGGGCTTCTAGAAGTTCATCTTTTTCTATGCCCTCCATGGCACAAATGTTTTCAAGTGATATTAACCTAGGAAGCGTAAGGGACTTTGACGGCAATTCACCATTTGTTAGGCAAGCACAAATCGGCAATCCAAACCTCAAACCTGCAACCTCTAAAAATTTAAATATTGGGCTTATTTTTGAAAATCAAAAACATAGACTCAGTATTGATTATTGGGATATCGATTACAAAAATAGAATTGAGGCTCAAAGTGCTCAAGTAATACTTAATACAGACCCAAATGGTCCAAGTATTACAAGAAATTCTAATGGCGATTTAATTGGAGTCACCACAACCTATTTCAATGAAGAATCAACTAAAGTTTCAGGAGTTGATTTAAGTTTTAATAGAGTTTTAGCAAGCTCAGATACATTTGGGGATGTATCACTAGCAGTAAACTCAACAACTTTAACAGAATTTCTTACACCAGCTCTTGGAGATGAAGGTAGTGAAATCATGATAAATAGAGTTGGTAAATTTAATTACGATACTAATACTCATTCTCTTCCTAAAAATAGAATCAATGTTTTTTTAAATTGGGAATATCAAGATTACGATATTAACTTTAATTCACGATATATTGATGGATATAGCAATGAGCGACCGATTAATAGTCTTGGAACATCATATGGATATAACAACTCTGTAGACTCATTTTTTGTTCATGACTTTTCAGTAAAAAAGTTATTAATGACAAATAGAGGTGAAATTGATATCAAGCTATCAGTCATTAATGTTTTTGATGAATCAGCGCCAAGACTTTATGATGCTCCAGATTTCAGCTTTGATACAAGGGTTCATGATCCAAGAGGAAGAATTATTGGCATAAGTTTTGAGTATAGAAACTAATATTCAATAATGAATAATCTTAAAAGCACTATCTCTCAAGTTATTGAAGAAAATTTAATTCCTACTGAATGGAGTGGAGAGGTTAATACAGAAGTTAAAGATCTAAACTTAAATACCAAGGATCATCCAAGGAAAGATCTAACTAAAGTACCTTTTGTAACTATCGATGGTGCTGATGCTAAAGATTTTGATGATGCTGTTTTTTGTAATTTAAATGATTCTGGATTTTTACTTAATGTAGCCATTGCTGATGTGGCTGAATTAGTAAACGAAGATTCATACCTTGATAAGGAGGCTAAAAAAAGGGGCACGTCAATTTACTTCCCATCTAAAGTAATACCAATGCTTCCAGAAAAAATTTCCAATAATTTATGTTCCTTGGTACCAGATGAAATTCGAAATGTTTTGGTGAGTGAGATAAATTTTTCATTAGATGGCTCAATAGAATCATACAAATTCTTTCAAGCCAAAATCATGTCACACAAAAGAATGACATACTCTGAAGTAGAAGAATATATCAAAAATAAAAACTCCAATGTTTCAAAAAAAATAAAAACCTCTCTAGATGCACTTAACCTTCTTACCAAAAATTTACTAGTTAAAAGAAGTCAAAGGAAAGCATTAGAAATTGAAGGTAACGAACCCATACTAAGCATCGACGAAAATGGAAAAGTTTCTAGTATTGATTTACCACTTAGGCTATATGCACATCAAATGATTGAAGAATCTATGCTAGCAGCAAATGTTTGTGCAGCTAACTTCATGCATAAACACTATAAATTTGGAGTTTACAGAGTTCATGAAAAACCTGAGGAATTAAAACTTGAAAGTCTAAAGTCTTTTTTTTCATTAAAGGGTTTTTCAAGTCAAAATAAAGACACCCCTCTTACCTTAATAAACAAATGTCTTCAATTTTCATCAAAAAATAAATTAAATAAAGTTCTTCAAACTGTTGTTTTGCAGAGCTTAAAAAGAGCGGAATATTCAATCAAAGAAATTGGCCATTTTGGTTTACAACTTGATAGATATTCACATTTCACCTCACCAATAAGAAGATATCCTGATTTAATGGCTCATAGATTAATAAAGAATATTATTAATAAAGGTAATTTAGATATTAACAAAGATAAAATTGAAGAGATTTGTGGTGAGATGTCAGAACTTGAAAGAAATGCTGAAAAATCTTCTAGACAAGTTGTCCAGCAAATGATTTGTCATCATTTAAAAAAATATATTGGTCATGAGTTCAGTAGTACTGTAACAGGCATCACAGATTTTGGACTGTTTGCCGAAATAGATAATTTTTATGTATCTGGTTTAATTCATGTTGCAGACTTGCCAGGAGATAGATATTTTTATGATAAAGATGCTAATCTATTAAAAGGCAAAAGAACTGGTAGGGTTTATAGGCTGGGTCAAGACATAAAAATTAAAATCATGAATGTAGTTCCATCAGAGAGAAAAATTACTCTGATACCATGCTAAGATTTATAAGAAAATGAGTAAAAAAGAAAATGTCTCGAGAGTTGGTTTTCATAGCATTGAAAGTATTCTAGAAAATAATCCCCATAAAATAAAGAAAGTTACTTTACCGGCAAAAAGAAACGATCAAAGGATTTCTTTACTAATTCTTGCATTGGAGAAGAATAATATTAATTACGATTTATCATCAAAATTAAAACAAGAGCCTGAAGCAATAATTTCTAATGAAAATGAGTTAAATTTTAAAGACCTTAAAAATTTTATTAGCTCAGGAATAAATAACCCTCTTATTTTAATTCTTGATAACATTATTGATCCAAGAAACCTTGGTGCTTGCATAAGATCAGCTGCAGTAATTGGAGTTGATGCGCTCATTATCAATAAACATCATTGCGCTCCAATAAATGCTATTGCTCATAAAGTCTCAGTTGGAGGTGCTGAGGTTATTAAAATTTTTCATGTAACAAATCTTATTAATTGTTTAAAATTTCTTAAGGAATCAAATGTTGGTATATATGGTCTTAGCGAACATGCTAAAGAAAGCCACTTAGAATGTAATTTTACAAACCCAAGTGCAATTATAATGGGTGCAGAAGAATCTGGTATTAGAGAAAAGACACTAGAAAGCTGCGACTTTAAAATTAATCTAAGCAATAATAAACTATTTAAAAGCTTTAATGTTTCTGTTGCAACTGGGATAATACTCTCCGAAGCTAATAGGCAGCGTCAAATAAAATAAAAAATACAAATGCTTAAACAAAGAACACTAAGAAACCCGATAAAAGCAGTTGGCATTGGACTCCATACTGGCAAAAATATTTCTATGGAGCTTCTTCCTGCAGAGGTTAATACTGGTATTAATTTTATAAGAACAGATATTAGTGAAGATTTCATGATACCTGCTATAGCTGAAAATGTTGGAGATACAAGCCTATCAACTGCTTTGATTAAGGATGATATAAAAATTTCAACAATTGAACACTTGCTATCAGCCATTGCTGGTCTAGGTGTTGATAATTGTGTCATTAAAGTAAATGGTCCTGAAGTTCCAATAATGGATGGTAGTTCAAGTCCTTTTGTATTTTTAATCCAATCAGCAGGTCTTGAGGACCAAGATGCACTTAAGAAATTTATAAAAGTAAAAAAAGAAATTACAGTAACCAGAGATGATGCCTTCGCATCAATAAAACCCTTTAATGGATTTAAGGTGTCATTTAAGGTTGATTTTGATCACCCTGTTCATAAAAAACTGCCAACAGAATCAATAATAGATTTTTCCTCAACATCTTTTGTAAAAGAAGTTTGTAGAGCTAGAACTTTTGGTTCAATGAATGAAAAAGAATTACTTCAGTCAAAAAATTTAGCCCTTGGGGCAAGTGTTTCAAATGCTATAGTTTTTGGTGAAGATGAAATCTTAAATGAAGAAGGCCTTAGATTTAACGACGAAATAGTAAAACATAAAATGTTAGATGCTATTGGAGACCTTTATCTACTAGGTGGTAATTTAATTGGTCAATTTTCTGGTTATAAATCAGGGCATGCATTAAATAATCAATTATTAAGAAAAATAATTGAAGACAGTGAAGCATACGAAGTAGTTGAGTTTGAAAACTCAGAAAATGCCCCAATCTCATATGTTAGGCCTCCATTTGGAGATATAGAATAATAAAAAGTTTAGGGGCTTTTTTATAAGAGAAACATATGCTTAATCCTTTTGCAAAAATATTTGGTTCAAGTAACGATAGAGTAATTAAAAAAATGATGCGTCATGTAAATGATGCAAATAATCTTGAAAAAGACTTATCTGAAAAACCAGATGAATATTTTTTAGATCTAAAATCTGAACTTAAAGATCTTTACGACAATAGCGATAAAAATATATATGCAATTCTTCCTTTAGCATTTGCGGCAGTAAGAGAGGCCTCAAAAAGAACTATAGGCTTAAGGCATTTTGATTCACAAATGCTTGGAGGTATTTCTTTGGCTGAAGGGAATATTGCTGAAATGAAAACCGGTGAAGGAAAAACATTAGTAGCTACCCTTCCAGCATACTTGAATTCAGTTATTGGTAATAAAGCTATTTTGGTTACAGTGAATGACTATTTAGCTAGAAGGGATGCTGAATGGATGAAGCCAATTTATGAATTTCTTGGATTAAGTGTCGGAGTTGTTGTCTCTAACCAAGAAATATCAGAAAAAATTCAATCATATAAGTCTGATGTTATATACGCGACTAATAATGAACTTGGTTTTGATTACCTGAGAGATAATATGGCTCACTCGGTTGAACAACGAGTTCAATGCTCATTAGATTTTGCAATTATTGATGAGGTTGACTCAATTCTTATTGATGAAGCAAGGACACCTCTTATTATTTCTGGCCCCTCCTCTGAAAGCTCAGAAATGTATAAACAAATCAAAAAATTTATTCCTAAGCTGCACCTTCAAGAAAGGGAAGGCACTGAAGAAGACCCATTAAGAGATGATGAAAGAGGTCACTATCTTATTGATGAAAAAAATAGAAGTGTTGAACTTACAGATGATGGTTATATTTTAGTTGAGGGTTTGTTGGAAGATGCAGGCCTGATTGGTGCATCGGAAGGCCTATATTCAATATCGAATCTAAAAATCATGAAATTTGTTCAAGCAACATTAAGAGCAAACTTTTTATTTAAAAAAAATGTTCACTATTTAGTAAGGAACAATGAAGTCTTGTTAATCGATGAGCATACAGGAAGAACTATGCCTGGACGAAGAATGAGCGAAGGGGTTCATCAAGCCCTTGAATGTAAGGAGAATGTTCCAATACAAAGAGAGTCACAAACCCTCGCCTCTACAACATTTCAAAACTTTTTTAGATTATTTAACACACTATCAGGAATGACTGGAACAGCTGATACAGAAGCTGTCGAATTTCAGCAAATATATGGTTTAAGCGTTATAGTAGTGCCTACTAATGTCCCTATGATTAGAAATGATCATAATGATTTAGTCTTTTTAACAAAAGAAGCTAAATACATAGCTTTGATTAAAGAAATAGAAACTATTAGAGCAAACTCAGCTCCAATTTTAGTTGGTACGGTTTCAGTTGAATCATCCGAAGAAGTATCTAAGTACTTGAATAAAAAGAATATCCCCCATCAAATCTTAAATGCAAAGCATCATGAAAAAGAAGCACAAATTATTGCTAATGCCGGTAAGCCTGGGATGGTTACTATTGCTACTAATATGGCAGGAAGAGGGACAGATATTGTCTTGGGTGGTAAAAAAGAAGAACAAGGCTCAGAAGAATGGGAAAAAAATAATCAAACAGTACTGTCAGCAGGCGGATTACATATCCTAGGAACAGAAAGACATGAATCAAGAAGAATAGATAATCAGCTGAGAGGAAGATCTGGAAGACAGGGTGATCCCGGGTACTCTAGATTCTTTCTTTCCCTTGAAGATGATTTATTAAGATTGTTTATTTCTGATAGTAGGAGAGCTCTATTCGATAAAATGGGAATGGGTGATGATCATATTGAACATAAAATGCTATCAAATGGAATTGAGAAAGCTCAAAAAAGAATTGAAAGTAAAAACTTTGATGCTAGGAAAAGCTTGCTTGAATATGATGATGTTTCAAATGATCAGAGGCAAGCAATTTACTCTTTAAGAAATCAATTACTTGAGGAGGAGAATATTAGTGATACGATTCAGGCTCTAATTGAGGATCAATTCAAATTAATAACCCATAACTATGTACCAGAAGATTCTGTTGAATCTCAGTGGAGAACGAAAGACTTAGAACAATACCTTGTTGAAACATATGATTTAGAAACAAACATTCATCAAAAAGTAACTGAAAATAAAAAACTAATTCCTGAATCTATAGCTCAGGAGATTATTACCTCTGCTAAGCACAAATATGAATATAAATATATTGAAATAGAAGACAACAGACTTCTTCTTGAAAAACAAGTGATGTTACAAGTCCTAGATGTTCACTGGAAAGAACATTTAGCTGAAATTGATCATCTTCGAAACAGTATTGGTTTGAGAGCATATGCTCAAAAAAATCCAAAAAATGAATTTAAAAGAGAGGCATATTCTATGTTTGAGTCTATGCTCGATGAAATTGACAGCGGAACTATAAGAATACTCTTTTCCTTACAAATTGCTAAAGAAGAAAATACTAATAATATTCAGCCTACTCAGAGCAACCAGGAAATGGTTTATCAGAAAGATGAGGCTCCAGCCTATAATGAGGAGCAATCAAGACCTTCAAGCGCCCCAGTAGTTGGGATTACAGAAACAGTTAAAAGAGAAGAACCAAAAATTGGTAGAAACGATTTTGTAAAAATTACAAACGGTGAAGAAACCAAAGAAATAAAGTTCAAGAAAGCAAAGCCTTTAATTGACTCTGGTGAATGGAAAATAGTTTGATCATAAAGATATATTCAATCCTCATAAAAATCTTCAGATTGAATTGGTCTTGAGATTTTATTATCTTCATTAGCCCAAGATCCAAAATCAATTAACTTACATTTTTCAGAGCAAAAAGGCCTGTAATCATTTTTGATAGCTAAATCTACTTTTTTTTCACACCTCGGACACTTAGCCATTTTTAATAATCTCCAAATACTTATTATGTATCTTTAAAACTTCGTTTTTTAATAAGTCTAACGACCCATTATTAACAATAACTTCGTCTGCAATACTTAGCCTTTGTTCTCTTGTAGCCTGTTTATTAACAATATTTTCAATGTCACTCTTAGTCTGATTATCTCTTTTAGAAGTTCTTGAAATTTGAACGTCTACATCACAATCAATAACTAATACCCTGTCATAAATTTTTGAAGAATTCGTTTCAAATATAAGTGGTACAACAATAATACAATAATCAGACTTCTTGTTTTTTATAAAAGTTTCAATACCAGACCTTACGATTGGATGAATTATATTCTCAAGTTTTGATTTTGCATCCGAGTCATTAAATATAAGTTTTCTTATTAATTCTCTATTAATATTTTTATTTTCATCAAGATATTTATCTCCAAATTCTTCAATAAATAATTTATATCCCTTTGAATTGATATTTAAAGAATCTCTAGCAAGATCATCAGCATCAATTAAATCAACGCCAATATCTTTAAATAATGCAGCTGCTGCTGATTTTCCGGAGCCAATACCGCCCGTTAACCCTATAATCATATTGGCATTATACTAAAGATAAAAAAAAAGGCTCCTAGTAAACTAGGAGCCTTGAAGAAAAAAGCCTGACGATTTCCTACTCTCACACAGGGAGACCCTGCACTACCATTGGCGTTAACCCGTTTCACTTCTGAGTTCGAGATGGGATCAGGTGGTTCCAAGTTGCTATTGTCATCAGGCAAACTGGTATGTAACTTTTTATTTATTATTTTCACTACAATGTTACTCAAATCTTATAACCTTCCTTAAGGTTACATGATCAAGCCTCACGAGTTATTAGTACAAGTTAGCTCAACGCCTCACAACGCTTACACATCTTGCCTATCAACGTCATAGTCTATGACGACTCTTTAGGAGACATAAAGTCTCTGGGAGATTTAATCTTGGGAGAGGCTTCCCGCTTATATGCTTTCAGCGGTTATCCTTTCCGAACATAGCTACCCGGCAATGCCACTGGCGTGACAACCGGAACACCAGAGGTTCGTCCAATCCGGTCCTCTCGTACTAGGATCAGCTTCCCTCAAATCTCCAAACGCCCACAGCAGATAGGGACCGAACTGTCTCACGACGTTCTAAACCCAGCTCGCGTACCACTTTAAATGGCGAACAGCCATACCCTTGGGACCTGCTCCAGCCCCAGGATGTGATGAGCCGACATCGAGGTGCCAAACACCGCCGTCGATATGAACTCTTGGGCGGTATCAGCCTGTTATCCCCGGCGTACCTTTTATCCGTTGAGCGATGGCCCTTCCATACAGAACCACCGGATCACTAAGACCTAGTTTCCTACCTGCTCGATCCGTCGATCTCGCAGTCAAGCATCCTTCTGCCTTTATACTTACCTCACGATGTCCGACCGTGATAAGGATACCTTCGTACTCCTCCGTTACTCTTTGGGAGGAGACCGCCCCAGTCAAACTACCCAGCACACACTGTCCCTGATCCAGATAATGGACCTAGGTTAGAACTCCAATCTTACAAGGGTGGTATTTCAAGGACGACTCCACTAAGACTAGCGTCTCAGCTTCAAAGTCTCCCACCTATCCTACACAAGTAAGATCAAAGTCCAGTGTGAACCTATAGTAAAGGTGCACGGGGTCTTTCCGTCTAGCTGCGGGTACACTGCATCTTAACAGCGATTTCAATTTCACTGAGTCTATGGTGGAGACAGTGTGGCCATCGTTACGCCATTCGTGCAGGTCGGAACTTACCCGACAAGGAATTTCGCTACCTTAGGACCGTTATAGTTACGGCCGCCGTTTACCGGGGCTTCGATCAAGAGCTTCGCATAAGCTAACCCCATCAATTAACCTTCCGGCACCGGGCAGGCGTCACACCCTATACTTCCTCTTACGAGTTTGCAGAGTGCTATGTTTTTAGTAAACAGTCGCAGCCACCTGGTATCTTCGACCACGTTCAGCTTAGAGAGCAAGTCTCATCACTAACCGCGGCGCACCTTCTCCCGAAGTTACGGTGCTATTTTGCCTAGTTCCTTCACCATAGTTCTCTCAAACACCTTGGTCTACTCGACCTAACCACCTGTGTCGGTTTAGGGTACGGTTTCTTACAACCTGAAGCTTAGAGGTTTTTCCTGGAAGCATGGTATCGACTACTTCCCACTCATAGAGTGGTCGTCATCAGTTCTCAGCCTTAGTGTTCCGGATTTACCTAAAACACCAGCCTACAACCTTAAACACGGACAACCGTCGCCGTGCTAGCCTAACCTTCTCCGTCACCCCATCGCAGTTGTAAAAAGCACAGGAATATTAACCTGTTTCCCATCGACTACGGCTTTCGCCCTCGCCTTAGGGGCCGCCTCACCCTGCCTCGATTAGCGTTGGACAGGAACCCTTGGTTTTTCGGCGAAGAGGTTTTTCACCTCTTTGATCGTTACTCATGTCAACATTCGCACTTCTGATACGTCCAGTTCGCCTTTCAGCTTACCTTCAGCCGCTTACAGAACGCTCTTCTACCATCTTAAATAAATTTAAGATCTGTAGCTTCGGTTTATGGTTTAGCCCCGTTATATCTTCCACGCAGGCCGACTCGACTAGTGAGCTATTACGCTTTCTTTAAAGGATGGCTGCTTCTAAGCCAACCTCCTAGCTGTTTGTGCCTTCCCACATTGTTTCCCACTTAACCATAATTAGGGACCTTAGCTGACAGTCTGGGTTGTTTCCCTCTCGACTACGGACGTTAGCACCCGCAGTCTGTCTCCCGTGCTCATACTCGTAGGTATTCGGAGTTTGCATCGGTTTGGTAAGTCGGGATGACCCCCTAGCCGAAACAGTGCTCTACCCCCTACGGTAATACACGAGGCACTACCTAAATAGTTTTCGAAGAGAACCAGCTATCTCCGGGTTTGATTAGCCTTTCACTCCTATCCACAGCTCATCCCCTCATTTTTCAACATAAGTGGGTTCGCGCCTCCAGTCGATGTTACTCGACCTTCACACTGGCCATGGATAGATCACCCGGTTTCGGGTCTAATTCCAGAAACTAAACGCCCTATTAAGACTCGGTTTCCCTACGCCTACCCTAATTGGTTAAGCTTGCTACTGAAATTAAGTCGTTGACCCATTATACAAAAGGTACGCCGTCACAGAACAAGTCTGCTCCGACTGCTTGTAAGCACAAGGTTTCAGGTTCTATTTCACTCCCCTCGCCGGGGTTCTTTTCGCCTTTCCCTCACGGTACTGGTTCACTATCGGTCAGCATAGAGTATTTAGCCTTGGAGGATGGTCCCCCCATATTCAGTCAAGATTTCACGTGTCCCGACCTACTCGTTTTCACTTAAAATAGTCTTTCGCATACAGGGCTATCACCTACTATGGCTAAACTTTCCAGAATATTTTGCTGGACTAAAATAAGCTTAAGGGCTGATCCGGTTTCGCTCGCCGCTACTACCGGAATCTCAATTGATTTCTTTTCCTCTAGGTACTTAGATGTTTCAGTTCCCTAGGTTTGCCTCTTATACCTATGTATTCAGTATAAGATAATATACTTATGTATATTGGGTTTTCCCATTCGGAAATCCTCGGATCGAAGCTTATTTACCAGCTCCCCGAGGCTTATCGCAGGTTATTACGTCCTTCATCGCCTTATGCTGCCAAGGCATCCGCCTTGTGCTCTTCCTTTACTTGATCATATAACCTTAAAAAAGGTTACTTAATTATTTTTTTGAGAGTAACTTAATAAAATATTATTAATTACTTTTTAATTGCAGTGATCTTATGTATGCATGCGCATACACTAGAAAATTACATACCAATAATTTTACATAACAATATGTTCTTTCTTAATATTTGATTACTCGTGTGGGCGTTTAAAACGCGAATTTATCGTTAAGGAGGTGATCCAGCCACAGGTTCCCCTACGGCTACCTTGTTACGACTTCACCCCAGTCATGAAGCACACCGTGGTAAACGCCCTCCCTAAGGTTAGACTATCTACTTCTGGTGCAATCCACTTCCATGGTGTGACGGGCGGTGTGTACAAGACCCGAGAACGTATTCACCGCGGCATGCTGATCCGCGATTACTAGCGATTCCGACTTCATGGAGTCGAGTTGCAGACTCCAATCCGGACTACGAGAAACTTTCTAGGATTAGCACCACCTCGCGGCTTAGCGTCCGTCTGTATTCCCCATTGTAGCACGTGTGTAGCCCTACTCGTAAGGGCCATGATGACTTGACGTCGTCCTCACCTTCCTCCGGTTTATCACCGGCAGTCCCCTTATAGTTCCCGACCGAATCGCTGGCAAATAAGGGTAAGGGTTGCGCTCGTTATCCGACTTAACGGAACATCTCACGACACGAGCTGACGACAGCCATGCAGCACCTGTATCTTGGTTCCAAAAGGCACACTCTCATTACAAGAGCTCCCAAGTATGTCAAGAGTAGGTAAGGTTTTTCGCGTTGCATCGAATTAAACCACATGCTCCACCGCTTGTGCGGGTCCCCGTCAATTCATTTGAGTTTTAGCCTTGCGGCCGTACTCCCCAGGCGGACAACTTAAAACGTTAGCTGCGCCACTGAAAGACGTTGTCTTCCAACAGCTAGTTGTCATCGTTTACGGCGTGGACTACCAGGGTATCTAATCCTGTTCGCTACCCACGCTTTCGCACCTCAGTGTCAGTACAGATCCAGGAGGCCGCCTTCGCCACTGGTATTCTTCATAATATCTACGCATTCCACCGCTACACTATGAATTCTACCTCCCTCTATCGTACTCTAGTGAGTTAGTTTTGGATGCAGTTCCTAGGTTGAGCCCAGGGCTTTCACATCCAACTTAACAAACCACCTACGCGCGCTTTACGCCCAGTAATTCCGATTAACGCTTGCACCTTCCGTATTACCGCGGCTGCTGGCACGGAATTAGCCGGTGCTTATTCTGCAGGTAACATCACGGTTATAAGATATTAACTTATAACTTTTTCTCCCTGCTTAAAGTGCTTTACAACCCGAAGGCCTTCTTCACACACGCGGTATGGCTGGATCAGGCTTGCGCCCATTGTCCAATATTCCCCACTGCTGCCTCCCGTAGGAGTCTGGGCCGTGTCTCAGTCCCAATGTGGCTGATCGTCCTCTCAGACCAGCTAAAGATCGTCGCCTTGGTGAGCCTTTACCTCACCAACAAGCTAATCTTACGCAGGCTCATCTAATAGCGAAAGCTTCAAAGAGAGGCCTTCTTTCTCCCGAAGGAGGTATACGGTATTAATCCGGGTTTCCCCGGGCTATCCCCTTCTACTAGGTAGATTCCTACGCGTTACTCACCCGTCCGCCGCTCTACTCATATCCGAAGATACTTTCTCGCACGACTTGCATGTGTTAAGCCTACCGCCAGCGTTCAATCTGAGCCATGATCAAACTCTTCAATTATTTATCATGTTTGTTGATTTTTAATATAAAAATCTAAATTTTTTTTCTCGTATTTTGAACACCCACACGAGTAACCAAATATTTTTAAAGAACAACCGTCTCGAGGACGGACGCGTATTCTAACCAAGATATTGCCAAGAAGATACCCTTTTTTTTAATTAATTTTAATTAATTTCTTTGTCCACTAATTTCTGAGAATTTAGGAATTTCATCTTTGATCTAAGTTCCTTTCCAACCTCTTCAATTGGGTGTGATTTTGTTGCCTCTCTATTGCTTTTCATGAAAGGTCCACCAGAGCCATCATTGCTTTGTCTACAGTCATTAAGGAACTCATTTGCAAAGTTTCCTGATTGAATATTCTCAAGAATTTCTTTCATAGCTTCTTTAGTTTTATCTGTTATCACCTTAGGTCCGCTTAGATAGTCACCATACTCAGCAGTATTTGAAATTGAGTAATGCATATTTGCAATTCCGCCTTCTTGAATTAAGTCAGTTATTAACTTAGTTTCATGCAAGCATTCGAAGTATGCCATCTCTGGACTATAACCAGCTTCAACAAGAGTTTCGTAACCTGCTTTAATTAATGCTGTAATGCCTCCACATAAAACAGCTTGCTCTCCAAATAGATCTGTTTCTGTTTCTTCTTTAAAAGAGGTCTCAAGAACACCAGCTCTTGTTCCTCCATTTGCTTTGGCATAAGAAAGTGCAACATCTCTTGCTGAAAATTCATTATTAGCAATTGAATCTCTATATACAGCTATTAAAGAAGGGACGCCACCTCCATTTACATAAGTACTTCTTACTGTATGACCAGGACCTTTTGGCGCAATCATAATTACACTATTGGTCTCAGGAGGTGATATTTTTTCAAAGTGAATATTAAATCCATGTGCAAATGCCAAAATGGCATCTTGCTTAAGATTAGGTTTTACTTCTGATTCATAGATATCTTTTTGAAATTCATCTGGTGCTAATATCATTACCAAGTCTGCATTTTTAACAGATTCTGAAACTGAGCTAACATTCAAACCAGCTTCTTCGGCTTTTTTCCAAGATGATGATCCCTCTCTTAGCGCAACTGTTACATTAACTCCTGATTCGTGTAAGTTGTTTGCATGAGCATGCCCTTGTGAACCATAACCAACAATAGTTACATTCATGCTTTGAATTATTTCTAAATTTGCATCATCTTCATAATAAATTTTCATCTAACAAAACTCCTTTTAAGTATGTTGTTTCTTCATTACTAACAGCTATAACATCAATTAATTTATTTAACTGTCTTAATATTTGTCTCATAAGTGAATCAGAAACCAATGTTTGTATAGTTAATCTAGATATTTCATTTTCTTTGAATTTAGTTTCTAATTGTTCTTCAATAAATTTATAGGGTGTAAAATCATCTACCGGATCAACATGAAGACTTTCAATGTTATATCCTCTTTGATGAAATAGGCCAACAACTCGCACTAAAGCCCCAGGTTTGTTTTCCATTATTAGAGTAAGTTTTCTTTTTATCATGTCTTCTTATCCTTTGATAACCACATGTCTTCTAAACTGTGATTGGCAATAAGCATTGGATAAACATGCTCAGCAGGATCAACGTATACATCTACGAATACTAATCTATCTTTCATAGAAAATGCTTTTTCTAGTGCTGATTTTAGTTCAGAATTTTTTTCTACTTTAATGCCAACGTGGCCATATGATTCTGCAAGTTTCACAAAATCAGGCAGAGAGTTTTGATATGTGCTCTGTGAATGTCTGCCGCCATAATTCATATCTTGCCACTGCTTTACCATACCAAGAGCTTCATTATTAATATTTATGATTTTGATTGGCAGATTGTATTGAAGACATGTAGACAGTTCTTGAATACACATTTGAATACTTCCTTCACCGGTAATACATAGGACTTCCTCATTTGGAAAGGCAAATTTCACTCCCATAGCCGCTGGCAAGCCAAATCCCATAGTGCCCATGCTACCTGAATTTATCCACTTTCTTGGTTCATCAAAATGATAGTATTGAGCAGCAAACATTTGATGTTGTCCTACATCTGAAGTTACATAAGCTTTACCTTCTGTAATGTTATAAACATGCTGTACTACTGCTTGAGGCAGTATAGGATTTTCATCTGACTCATCCTTATATAATTCATAATTTAGACCATGAGATGATTTCCAATTTTTAATCTGATCGTGCCACGGCTGAAGAGTGTCTTTGTTGTATTGATCTAGTTTTGTTTCAAGTAACTTGATTATTGCAGACAAAGAATTTTTTACTTGTCCGAAAACTGCAATATTTGCTTCAATTATTTTTGAAACTGAAGAGTGGTCTACATCGAAATGGATTACTTTGGCACCAGGTGAGAATTTTGATGGATTATTAGTTATACGGTCATCAAATCTTGCTCCAATTGCAATTATCAAATCAGCGTTATGCATTGCCATGTTTGCTTGATAAGTCCCATGCATCCCCAACATTCCTAGAAAACGATGATGAGTTGCAGGATATATCCCAAGACCCATTAAAGTATTTGTTACTGGAGCATCTAAAATTTCATTAAGCCTAAATAATTCCTCTTCGGCATTACTGGCTATTGCTCCACCTCCAGCATATATAACTGGTCTTTTAGCATTCAGCAGTTCAGTAACAGCTCTTTCTATTTGATTTTCATCTGGTTCTACAGGCGGGTTATAAGATCTGATATTCGCTTTTTTTGGATACTCATATTCAAATAAATTGTCTGGAGCTGTCATATCTTTAGGAATGTCAATAACAACTGGACCTGGTCTACCTGAGGTAGCAACATGAAAAGCTTCTTTTACAATCTTAGGTATTTCATTTGCATCAAAGACACAATAACTATGTTTCACTACTGGCCTAGAAATACCAATCATATCTGTTTCTTGAAATGCATCAGTTCCAATGAGATGACTGGCTACTTGTCCAGAAATTACCACCATAGGAATAGAGTCCATAAATGCAGTTGCAATACCGGTTATGGCATTAGTTGCTCCTGGTCCAGAGGTAACTAACACAACTCCAGGTTTTCCAGTTGACCTTGCATAACCATCAGCTGCATGAGTAGCTCCTTGTTCATGTCTAACAAGAATGTGCTCTATTTTGTCTTGTCTAAATATAGCATCATAAATATGCAGAGCTGCTCCTCCTGGATAGCCAAATATAAGCTCCACACCCTCGTCATGAAGCGCGTGCATAAGCATGTCTGCACCAGATAATTTCAATTTAGTACCCATAAAACAAATAAGAATAGGGTTTATATTATTTTACAAGTTAAAAAACAAGTTTTTCTTCTATATTTAGGAATGTTTTTTTATATCTAATATAAGATTATTAATATCCTTAGGAATAGCAGCTTCATAAGAAATTTGCTTTTTAGTTTCTGGGCATTCAAAAGACAACAATTTTGCATGCAGAGCTTGTCTAGGAAATGACCTAATTATTTCTACTAATTCAGGCGAAGATTCTTTAGCAACTGATTTTGCAGGGTCATATGTTTTGTCTCCAACTATAGGTAGCTTTTTTGATGATAAATGAACTCTAATTTGATGGGTGCGACCTGTTTCAATTGATACATCTAAGACCGAATAATTATTAATTCTTTCATTTAATTTTATGAATGTCCTTGCCTCTTTTCCATCAGCTGTAATTGACATCTTTGTTCTATTAAATTTATCCCTACCAATGGGGTCTTCTATTGATAAGCTTCCTAATGTTGATCCGATCACTACTGCAATATATTCTTTTTTAACATTGCGTTCTTGCATTTGTTGTATAAAGTAATTTCTGAATTTTTCAGTTCTAGCAACCAACAATACTCCAGATGTATCCTTGTCCAACCTATGCACAATTCCACTTCTGGGAAGATTCACTAATTCAGGATACTTAAAAATTAATCCATTTGCTAAAGTCCCGTCATAACATCCAGACCCCGGATGCATTATTAATCCTGGGTTCTTATTAACTATGATGTAATCATCGCAATCATATATAACATCAAAATGAATATCCTCTTTATCCCATGAAACCCTTTTTTCTTCGATTGGATTTATTTCTATCTCATCGTTTTCTTGAGTCATATCTTTTGGCTTTGAAAGATCGCCATTTATTAAAATTCTTCCTTCTAAAATCCATTTTTTAATCTGAGTTCTGGAAAAATCAGGAAATAATGATGCAGTAACCTTATCGAGTCTATTATTTGCTAAACTTTTAGGAACATTTTTTATTACTGTCATACGAACTTTTTTAAAAAAATTTAATCTAAATATCTGTTTTAAAACCTTAATTACAATTATGCAGGTAAAATATGCAAATCATGAAACATATAAATAAATTTAAATTCATATTTTGTTTGCCCATTGTAGCTTTCTTCATGGTTAGTTGTAATTCTGATGGGCCTGAAATAGAACAGCCAGAAAAAATATATTATGACCAAGCTCAAAGAAGAATGGCTGCTAAAAATTTTTTTGGAGCTATTGAATCTTTAGAGGCTATTGAAACAAGATATCCTTTCGGTAAATACGCTGAGCAAGCTCAAGTTGAATTAATTTATGCTAACTTTATGAATTCAGACAATGAAGCATCTCATGCTGCGGCAGAAAAGTTCATCAGGCTTCATCCAAGACATCCTAATATTGATTATGCTTATTTTATGAAAGGGCTCTCAAGTTATACAAGAGACGATACTTTAATGGTAAGAATAACTGATACAGACCTCTCCAACAGAGATATCTCTGGTGCAAAACAATCATTTGCAGAATTAACAGAATTTTTGACAAGATTTCCTGATAGTCAATATGCTCCATACGCAAAACAAAGAAATGTTTATCTCAGAAATATGATTGCAAGGAATGAACTTGCAGCTGCAGATTATTATCAATCAATCGATGCTCATGTCGCTGCTGTTCGAAGAGCAAAATATGTTATTGAAAATATTCCTAATTCTAGCGAAAATTTCAGAGCTCTTAAGGTTTTAGAAAAGTCTTATAAAGCTCTAGGTTATGAGGATCTTCGTGAAGATATTCTTAAAATAATACAACTGAACTACTCTGAGAAAAATATTAGTGAATCAAATGATTCTGAGTGGTCATGGAATTTTCTCAGAAATTCTAAACCTGACCCCAATACAAACTAGATGGTCTTTTTAAAGATCCTGCCTTTATTAATACCATTAATAATTTTCTTAATACCTATAATTGCCAGAAGCTATCTAAAGTTTTTATTCACAAAGAAAAAAACAAATAAAGATGATTTAATGTTTGCATGTGATAAGTGCGGAACCTACTCCCACGAATCGATTGTAATTAAGAAAAAGGGTAAAAATTTTTGCTCTAATGAGTGTGCTAGTGCTTAATTTTTTTAAGCACAATAAACATTGCAGGAATATAAAGTAATGCTGTCATTGTTGCTCCTAAAACACCAATGCTCATGGCCCAAGCCAAGGGCCTAAAAAATACACTTGCAAAAATTAAAGGAGCAAAACCCCCTAGAGTAGTCAAAGAAGTAGTAATTATGTGTCTTGTTGATCTTATGACAACTTCTATTAATTCAGCTTTTGATATTAATTTTTTTTCAGCCTCTTCTTTTATGTGTGATAGAACTATAATTGAGTCATTAATCGAAAGCCCTATCAAACCAACTGCAGCTATTGTTCCAATAAAGCCATAATTTTGTTGTCCAACAAATAAGCCCAAAAACGAGAGTCCTATGGATAAAATTGCAACCGATAGAATTATTCCAGCTTGTCTAAACGAATTTAATGCTAACACCAGTCCTATTACAATCAGAATCATATAAATTACTGCTGATGAATACAAGGAGGCTTGCGATTCACCTCGTGTTTCCGCTTCCCCAAGTTGTTTAATTGAGTATCCTGGAGGCAGTTCATTTTTAAACTTCTCAACATCATCTTTAATATATTCTTCAGTTGCAGAAGACAAGGTTCCTGTCCAAACCCAACCCTCAACACTGTTCATTCTTTGACCATCTTGTCTTGTAATGATTGAAGATTTATTCGTTATTCTGCTTTCACCAAAGCTATCAATATATTCAAAACCATTTTGGGAGGGAATAGTTAAATAACTTGCCGACCCTAAAATGTCATTAGGTTTGTTTATGCCTTTTAATCTTATTGGTATTTCTTTATTAGAATCAAGCATAGTTCCAACAATTACACCGTTATTGGCAGCATATAATTCATTAACTAAATTCTTAGGATTTATACCTGACAAAGATATATTCGAATTGCTGAGCTCAAGCTCAATATTAGTATTTATGTTGGAAGTTTCTGATTTTGTAAGACTTATATCAGGAGCATTATTAATGATAAGTTCTAATTTTTCTCCAAGCTGTTTTAGTATAAATGGATCATCGCCGAAGATAACATAACTTACATCTGAAAAAACTGGGGGGCCCGCAATAAAGCTATCAACTATCACAATAATATCTGGATTTTTATCTACAATGAGTTTTGAAAGCTCTGGCAAATTATCAATCATTTGATAATAATCTTTTGCGAAAAAGACAGATTGAGCTACATTATTTGCGCCCTGCTTTTCCTTACCGCCAACTATATTCATTAAGACTCTTGGCATTCTTCTTCCTACAAACCAATAATCTTTTTCAACTTCAATAAGATCAGATTGTAGAACCTGATTTCTTATAAGCTTTGCTCTCTCAAGAGTCTTTTCAGCAGATGCATTAGAAGGCAACTCAATATTAATCCTAAACATATCTCTATCTTGCGCAGGGAAAAAATCCTTTGGCAAAGTTGTAAATAGTAAAAATCCAAGGACAGGCAAAGAGATTGAAATTAATAATGCTCTTCTCGGTACTGCAAAAGACCAAGTTAAGAAACTTCTATATTTATCAAGAATTTTTTTGTTGTGGTAGCCTTCACTATGTATATCAACATCTTTAAAATACGGAATTTTTTCCATGTAACTCATCAAAACTGGAACCAATAAAATTGCTAAGATTAGAGATGAAGTAATAGACATAATAACTGTCAAAGCTAAACCGCCAACAAATTCAATACTAGGACCTTCTCCAGTAACAATTGGTAAAAATGCGAATACAGTTGTTCCAGTTGCAGCTGTTAGAGGTATTATGAGATGTTTTACTGATTCGTTAATTGAGTCCTTTATGGAAAGACCAATATTTCTTCTGTGCTTATAATCTTCAACGACTATAATTCCATTATCTATCAATAACCCAAGAGCAATTATTATTCCTGTTATAGAGGTCTGGTGGAGGGGCAGGCCAATTGCTCTACATCCAATCATCACCAAACATACTGAAAAAGGGAGTATTAAAGTAACAATAATTGCAGGCCTTAAACCCAGAAAAAATAGACTAATACTTAGAACAAAAAATATAGCTAAAGAAAAACTTTTTATTAGCTCATTAAATTTTTTTGTTGTGTAGGATGATTCATCGTATATTTCTTCAATTGTGATTTCTTCCGGCAAAGAAGATCGCATATCATCTACAACTAATCTTGCTCGATCAACATAATCATGAACCCTTTGTGACATGGCTCCTAGTGCTGCTACAGATACAACTACCCTTCCGTTATATAAGAAAATATCCTCAACAGGTGACAAAGGTTTTTTTGAAATATTTGCAATATCTTGAAGCTGAATAATCTCAGAATTGTTAATAACTTTAATAGGAATTTCAGAAATTTTTTGAACACTTTGAGTGTTATCTTTAAGTCTAATCAAAAACTCAGAATTTTGGTTTGAAGAAACGCCTGCTGCTCTCTTATTGTCAAAAGACTCTAAAGCACTTGAAATTTGGCTGTATGTTAAGCCCAGCGAAGAAATTTTATTAGAATCTACCTCAACTACAATTTCCTCGTCTGTTTCTCCATAAATTGCAGTGGCATGAGTAGCACCAATTGAGCTTAGTTTTCTTTTAAGCTGATTACCTAACCTTGACATCATTACAATTGGTGCCTCACCTGAGCCATTCCAAGATATGGCATATTGAACGGTTATTGGTGGGCCGCTGCTTCTGTCGAGAACAACTTCAACCCCTTCAGGAGATATAAATTGAGCTAATTTATCTTGGACCATCGACCATGTCTGTTCAATTAAATCAGGATGAATGCTATGTTCTAACTCAACAGTAATGCTTGCATATCCTTGAGAAATAATTGAATCTAATTCTTTAATCTCTTCTACTTCTCTAAGCTTAATTTCAAGCTCGTTTACTATTTGAGTTTCAATTCTCTCTGGTGAAGCTCCTGGATAAAAAACTCTTACTCCTGACCAACGCTGTGCAAGCTCAGGGTTCTCTTGAATGGGAATTGAAATGGCTGAAGATATTCCAGCTAATAAAATAAAAGAAAGCGTTAGAAATAATATTCTTGGTTTTTCAATAAGAAGATTTATAAAACTCATTGTATATTTAGAGACTTACCTTCAATAATTTTTTGAGCCCCGCCTAGTATCACGAGATCGCCATCATTTAGGGTTCCATTAACAAATGCGTATTCACCCTCAAAATATAAAATTTCTACAAGATCTCTTACAACAACTTTTTTATCATTAACTGTATAAATTGCCCATATGCCCTGTTCAGATTGAGATAAAGATTTAATGGGGACCCAAGTGCCTCTTCCCTGTATATTTAAACTTAACTTTAATTCTGCTATAGAGCCAGGATCAAAAAATGTATCAAACTTGAATATTGCTAGTCTGTTATCTGAACCACCGGGTGTCATTGGTGCAAGTCTTGCAAGAACACCTTTAGATTTTTTATTTCCAATTTTGAAATCATAAAAATTACCAATATTTAATTTATCAATAAATTTTAGTGGTATTGATATGTGTGCCTCCACATTCCTAGATCCTAAAATTTCTAAAATTGGAATCCCACCATTTATAACAGAACCTGTATCAAGATATCTGTTTTGAATTACGCCATCAAAAGGTGATATTAGTTTAGTTTGTTCAAGTTTTACTTTATAAAACTCGAACTGTGATTTGGCTATGAGCTCTTCAGAATTAGCATTATCAAGGTCTTGAATTGATATATGTCCTTCTGATCTGAGATCTTTGTATCTATTTAATATTTGTAAAGCTAGATCATATTTAGCTTTGGCTTGTTTAAGTTGAGCCGTTGCTTCACGGTTATCTAACTCTGCAAGTATTTGTCCTTTTTTTACAGCATCTCCAATATCAACGTTTATAACGTTAATTTTTCCTGGTATTTCAAAAGCTAGATTGGATTGCTGAGCAGGCAATAATTTTCCAGGAAACTCTCTTGTAATCTTATAAGAGTCCATCATCTTAACTTCAAGTATTTCAAGCGAGAGCAATTCTGAACTAAAAACTATTGAGATCAAAAATAAATTTAGTTTATTAACAATATATTTAATCATTTGACTTTATTAACTAAAAAATTTAATGTTAGCAGTGTAAACATGATAGCTAAAATGTTAGCAGTGTCAACATTTAAATAAAATGAAATCATATCATCACGGAAACCTTAAACAAGAATTAATAGATTGCGCTTGCAGGTTATGTGAACGAGATGGGTATACGAAATTAAGTATTCGCTCACTAGCTAAGGAAAGCGGAGTATCACAAACTGCACCCTATCGTCACTTTGAAACAAAAGAAACATTATATGCATCAGTTGCAACAGAAGGTTTTAAAAAACTTTCCATAGCTTGCCATATTGATGCTGATAAAAAAATTACGAAAAAGCATCTTGTTGAAATAGGATGTAACTACATTGAGTTTGGTCTTAAAAATGCTAATACCTATGACCTTATGTTTGGCACTGCCGTTGGTAACTTTGCTGAATATCCTGAATTACTGGAATCAGCAAACTCGACGTATGAAAATATGAGATTAAGTTTTTCTAAATTGGCTAGTGACAGTGATGAAGTTATAGCTTATAAATGTATTACTTTATGGTCAATGGTTCACGGGTTAGTTGGTATATTAAGAAAGGTTCAAGTAGTTGGAGATGACTTCGAAGAAGGTGTTGGTCCTATCTCAACTGCTAGTGTTATAGCGACCAATTTAGAAGATCATTTAGATAAAGTATTAACCGGTCTTATTCAGAACTAATTACTTCAATAGTTATTTTTTCAGAAACAAAAGGTCCTTGGCCAGCAAAGTTATTGATTGATTGTTTTGTATTATGAACAGAAGATCCAAGAATAAGCTGTAATGAATATTTGCCTGGCTCTAATTCAATAGTAGCTTCAGTTTGACCTGCGCCATAATGAAGATGATTCTCATCAAAAGGTATCCAGCCTCTAGGATTCTCATTAACATTTACTAGCAAGTGATGGTGACCAACGGCATGACATTTATTCTCAGGTCTTTTTTGAACCCCTGCCGGAACTATTTCTATATTTTCAGAGCCAAAAACAACCTTTATATTTTTTGAATCAGAAATATACCCGTCTTGTGGAGACACAATATAAACTCTTGGGTCTATATCACCACACTCAATATCATCAAGTATAGTTGCTCCAGCTGCAGCCACTAAAACACCACCCATTACAGCAGTTGATACTGATGCTGGTACTAAAACACATCCACTTAATAAAGAACTACAAATAGCAGCACAAAGAACTTTATTCATATGAACCATCCACATAAGTTAAGGTATTGATTTCATCTATATTTTTAGACTCAATCACTTTCCCAATAACAATTGTATGAGTGTGATATTCAATCAGTTGATCAACTTCACAGAATATATTTGCTTGGGCATCCTTTAAAAATGGAATATCTGAAAGATCCCACTGATCGGATATAAATCTATTTTTTTCTTCTTCATAATTACTGCAGATATTTGAGAGTTCTTCATGAGTTTTGGTAAGAAGATTAATGCAATATTTAGTACCCAATTTTATTGAATCATGAATACCAGCAGTTTTATTTATGCAAACTAATATGCTTGGAGGATCTATTGAAACCGATGTAACAGATGAGACAGTAATCGCATTATATTCTTTATTTTCACTTACATTAGACAGGATGCTTACTGAGTAAACATAACTTCTCATTGCTTTTCTAAAATTATCTTGAAGAGACATGTTTGAATTATACTTAGTTTAAATAAAAAAAATATCTGGTTACTTATAATTTTATCAAATAAAAAATGAAGAATAGTTTAAGAATATCTGGAGGAAATCTAAGGGGAAAAAAAATACCATTTGAATTTAAAGATTCTCTTAGACCCACTTCAAGCAAGCTTAAAGAAATCTTATTTAACTGGGTTCAGTTCGAAATTCATGAGTGTGTTTGCTTAGATTTATTTGCAGGCACTGGTTCACTTGGTATCGAAGCTCTTTCAAGAGGTTCTCCTAAAGTAATTTTTGTTGAACTGAATAAAAAAAATTATTCGTCTTTATCAATAAATTTAAAAAGTTTAGGTATAAGGGATAGATGTAAAATTTATTTTAAAGATGCATTTTCTTGGCTCAAAAACTATGATCTTTCGGACATTGATATCATTTTTTTAGATCCTCCTTTTAACAAAGATTATGAAACCAAGATTCTTAATCAATTATTTAAAAAGAAAGATTTAAAACCATCATGCAAAATTTATCTTGAATATAGTAAGTATAATGAGGTTGAAATACCAAAAGGATTTATTGTCCTCAAAGAAAAAGATGTTGGAGATGTTAAAGCACTGCTCTTAATAAAAGATGAAAATTAGAATTGCAACCAGAAAATCAGAATTAGCATTATTTCAAGCAAATTTAGTTGCTGAAAAACTTATCGAAAAAAATAATGCTCTACAAGTTGAACTGGTTCCAATGTCTTCAGATGGAGATGAAACAGACGCACCACTTCATCAAATTGGTGGTAAAGGTCTTTTTATAAATACTCTAGAATCTGCCCTTCTAGAAGAAAAAGCTGATATTGCAGTTCATAGCTTAAAAGATGTTCCAGCAAAGCTTGATGAAGACTTTTGTATTGCAGCCGTTCTTAAAAGGGCTTCCGCTGGCGACATGCTCCTTACTAATAATGGCTGCTCAATCAAAGATCTAGCTATAAATTCTACAATAGCAACTTCCAGTCCCAGAAGGTATGCTCAAATCAAAAATTTATATCCTGAAATTAAAATTGTTCCTATTAGAGGAAACATAGCAACAAGAATTAGCAAGTTAGATCAAGAAAATATTGATGGCTTAGTGGTTGCCAAGGCAGCACTAGAAAGACTAAACATAAGTAATGATAATTGCTATGAATTTTCTTTTGAAGAAATGCTACCAGCAGCCTCTCAGGGTTATATAGGTGTAGAGTGTTTAACATCAAATAAGAAAATTTTAGATATTTTAAAAACAATCAATTCACCAGAAGATCTAATTCTTGCTCAAGCAGAAAGAGATTTTGTTTTAAAATTGAATGGGTCATGCCTATCTCCAATTGCTATATATTGCAGACAAAATTTAGATAAAATTTTAATTTCTGCAAGGGTATTATCTCAAAATGGAGACAAGCAAATTCATAAAGAAATAATCAGCTCTTTTGGATCCATGCAACAAGATATCAGAGATTTATCTCAGGAGTTCATATCTATGGGTGCTGATAAATTAATCCTTACATAATGATAATTAATACTAGGCCAGTAGAAGTCTCAAAAAAAATTATTGAACTGAGTGAGCAAGAAAAGATTGAATGTAGACACATTCATATGTCTAGGATTGAATTTTTGTCTGGTTCAAAAAAACAACAGATATACAGAGAAGTTATCAAAAATATTCATACATTTTCTAATATAATTTTTACTAGCCAAGCCTCAGCAAAATTTGGCTCTGAGTTGTTTAATTTACATCCCGGCCTACTTAATTCAAAACAAAATATTTTTTCTGTAGGGGATGCTACTAAAAAAATATTGATTGAGAATGGGTTTAAATCGATAACACCAAGCAATAAATCATCTCAAGGCATTATTGATCTAATTAAAGAAAAATTTCCAGGGGAAAATTTAATTTTTTGCGGAGAAAATTCAAATATGAATTTGCAAAATGCTTTTAAGGAAAATATGAGTGAGGCTGTATGTTATAAATTAATATTCGATATAAATCAGCTTCAGAACTTACCAAAAAGCTCTGCGGTAATACTCATATATAATTTTTTAACATTTGAATTTATTTATAAAAACCTTGTCAAAGGTTTAATAGAAAATAAATCATTTGTCCTTGCATCTGAAAGGATTAAATCAGAAGTTTCAAAAATAGTTGAAGAGACAGAAATTCTCAACAAGATTTATGTTTCAAAGTCTTATATGGATGAGGATATGCTAGATAAAGCTAAAGAGATTATTTAGATTTTTTCCCATTTCCAGCCTTCATTGAGGTAAAGAACTCGTCGTTTGTTTTATGTGACTTAAGTCTGTCAATTAAGAACTGTATTGATTGTGCATCCTCCATCTCATCAAGGATTTTTCTAAGAACCCACATTCTTTGTAGCTCGTCCTCAGAAGTTAACAAGTCCTCTCTTCGTGTACCTGATCTTCTGATATTAATTGCTGGAAAGATACGTTTTTCTGCAATTTTTCTTTCCAAATGGATCTCCATATTACCGGTACCTTTAAATTCTTCGTAAATAACTTCATCCATTTTAGATCCAGTTTCAACTAAGGCAGTTGCTAAAATAGTTAGACTACCTCCCTCTTCTAGATTTCTTGCTGCTCCAAAGAATCTTTTTGGTCTTTCTAGAGCATTTGAATCAACACCCCCACTTAGTATTTTTCCAGATGCTGGTTGAACTGAGTTATATGCTCTTCCAAGTCGAGTAATTGAGTCCAACAAAATAACAACATCTTTTTTATGTTCAACTAGCCTTTTGGCTTTCTCAATAACCATGTTTGCTACCTGAACATGTCTGCTTGGGTGCTCATCAAATGTACTTGCGACAACCTCTCCTTTAACAGTTCTTGACATCTCTGTAACCTCTTCTGGTCTCTCATCGATAAGCAATACTATTAATTCAACTTCTGGATTGTTGCTTTTAATAGAATGAGCTATGCTCTGAAGCATTAATGTCTTACCAGCTTTTGGTGGAGAAACGATTAATCCACGCTGACCTTTACCTATTGGAGCTATTAGGTCAATAATTCTTGATGAAAGATCTTCATTAGAGCCGCTTCCCTGTTCAAGAATTAATCTTTCATTAGGGAAAAGAGGTGTTAAATTTTCAAATAAAATCTTATTTTTGGTATTTTTAGGCTCTTCGCCATTGATAGTGTCGACCTGAATTAGAGCAAAGTATCTCTCTTTATCTTTTGGTGTTCTAATTTTGCCAGCAATAGAGTCCCCCTTTCTAAGACCAAATTTTCTTATCTGACTTGGAGAAACATATATATCATCTTCACCTGCACAATATGAACCTTCGGGAGAACGCAAAAAACCAAACCCATCGTTAAGTATCTCTAAAACTCCACCGCCATAAATATCGATCCCTTCAGAAGCTTTATGTTTGAAAATTCTAAAAATTATTTCTTGTTTTTTAAGTCTGCCAACATCTTCAAGACCAAGCTCGGTTGCTATATCAACCAATTCATTAATTGGTTTAACTTTTATTTCAGTGAGATTCATATAAATTTTTCCGTTTTTATATTAATTAAAAGAGGGTGATAAGGTGATGATCTAAGATCGTGATGCGAAGATGATAATTGTTTTTAACTAAAGATGCAAAATTAATCTTTAATTAAACAACAGTACTTATAAACTCCTCTAATTGTTGTTTACTTAAAGCCCCTATTTCTACTCCTGCAGGCTCTCCGTCTTTAAATATTATTAATGATGGAATTGACCTAATCCCATATTTTGCTGCTAACTCCCTATTTGAGTCAACATCCATTTTGCAAACTTTGATTTTATCTTTATTTTCTTCTGCTATTTCTTCTACGGTTGGAGATAATTGTTTACATGGCCCACACCATTCGGCCCAAAAGTCTACAAGTACCGGTACATCAGAATTTAACACATCATTATTAAAATTTTCTTCATCATGTAATTCTATAACGCTACTCATTTGGTTGTTATCTCCTTGGAAATTTCTTTAGCTGCATACGTTAGAATTGCGTCTGCACCAGCTCTTTTGAAGCTTACAAGAGATTCTAACATAACATTCTCGTCTAGCCACCCTTTATTGATAGCAAGTTTTAACATGCTGTATTCTCCACTGACTTGATATGCAAATGTAGGAACTTTAAAAGTGTCTTTAACCAATGAAATTATATCAAGATATGGCATACCAGGTTTAATCATTACAATATCTGCGCCTTCGCTTATATCCATTGCAACCTCATGAATGGCTTCGTTCTTGTTATGAAATGACATTTGATAAGAAGACTTAGATGCTCCTGCAAGATTGCCAGCTGAGTTTACAGCATCTCTAAAGGGACCATAAAATTTTGAGTTATATTTAGCAGCATAAGACAAAAGAATTGTATTTTTATAGTTAGCTTCCTCTAATGCTTTTCTTATAATTCCAATTCTACCGTCCATCATATCTGAAGGCGCAATAATATCAGCACCCGATTCAGCCAATAAAAGTGATTGAGATTTTAATGCATCAAGTGTTAAATCGTTATCGACATAATTATCTTTGATGATTCCATCATGCCCATGATTTGTATAAGGATCTAATGCAACATCGGCAATAATGATAATCTCTGGAAACCTCTTTTTAATTGATTGGATTGATTTGCAAATTAGATTTGATTTATTCAGTGCCTCTTTACCAAGATCATCTTTCTTGCTCTCTTCAATTACAGGAAATAAGGCAATTGAGTTGACGCCACTATTTAATACATCTTCTACTTCATTAAGAACACTTTCTGCACTGAATCTTGATATGTTGGGCATAGAGTCAATCGGCTCTGTCCCTTCAAGATTTTCTTTAATGAATAATGGCTGTATTAAATCATTAGAAGATAAACTTGTTTCAGAAACTAACTTAATTAAATTATCACTTGCTCTAAGGCGTCTAAGTCTTGAATTTGGAAAATTTCTTTTTACATTCATAGTTTTTAATCTGTAATTGCCCCAAGGCTTGCAGATTTTACACTTTTAGCAAATTTTGACAAAACTCCTTTTTGAGGTGGGGTTTTTGGATTTATCCAATTTGCTAATCTTTTTTCAATCTCTTCTGATGATACTTTGAGTGTTAGTTCATCTTTCTCTGCATCAATTAGAATAGTATCTCCGTCTTCAACAATAGCAATTACGCCACCATCAGCAGCTTCAGGAGTAATATGCCCGACCACAAACCCGTGAGTACCACCTGAAAACCTTCCATCTGTAATAAATCCTACTTTATCTCCTAAGCCTTGGCCCATAATTGCAGATGTTGGTTTCAACATTTCTCGCATACCAGGACCTCCCTTTGGTCCTTCATATCTGATAACAACCACATCACCAGCCTCAATAGATTTATTTAATATCGCTTCTACACCTTCTTCTTCAGAATTGAAAACTCTGGCTTTTCCTTCAAAAGAAGTTCCCTCTTTTCCTGTTATTTTTGCAACAGCACCCTCTGATGCAAGATTTCCATATAGTATTCTAAGATGACTTGTTGTCTTAATTGGATTCTCAAAGCTCCTTATAATATTTTGATTATCTGCATAAGGTGTAACATTAGATAAGTTTTCAGCTAGAGTGTTGCCAGTAACTGTTAAACATTCTCCATGAAGCAAACCCTTATCAAGAAGTGTTTTCATAAGAGGTTGTATACCTCCGTTAGCATTTAGTTCTGACATGTAATGAGATCCGAAAGGCTTTAAATCTGCCATAACAGGAGTCTTTTTACCAATTCTTGTAAAGTCATCTAAATCTAATTGCACACCGATAGCATGAGCCATTGCTAACATATGCAGAACTGCATTTGTAGAACCTCCAAGTGATATAACCACAGTAATTGCATTTTCAAATGCTTCCTTGGTCATTATGTCAGAAGGTTTTATGTCCTTGTCTAGAAGGTTCATGATTGCCTGGCCTGAGTCAATACAATCTTTTTGCTTATCTTCAGAAGTTGCATCTTGGCTACTGCTACCAGGTAAACTCATTCCAAGCGCTTCAATTGCTGATGCCATTGTATTTGCTGTATACATACCGCCGCATGAACCAGGGCCTTTGACTGAAATTTTCTCAATGTGGATTAAATCAGATTCTTCTAATTCACCTTTTGAAAATTCTCCAGTCTTCTCACAGACAGTAACATAGTCAGTATTTTCAGAACTCGGTTTTATTGAACCGCCGTATATAAATATAGAAGGTCTATTAAGCCTTGCTAAACCAATGATGCAGCCAGGCATATTTTTATCACATCCGCCAATAGCAATGACACCGTCATAGCCCAAACACCCAACAACAGTTTCAATTGAATCAGCTATAACTTCTCTTGAAACTAAGGAATATTTCATTCCTTGAGTTCCCATAGATATTCCATCTGAGACGGTAATTGTATTAAATAGAATTCCCTTACCACCAGAGTCATCAATAGAATGCTCAACTAAATCAGCTAATTGATTTATATGCATGTTGCATGGAGTGACCTTTGCACCAGTTGATGCTATGCCAACAAATGGTTTTTTAAAGTCTTCAGACGTAAACCCAACTCCCCTAAGCATAGATCTTGAGGCAGCTTGATTTGGGCCATCTACAAGATCTTTTGAAAATTTTCTATTTGTCATAATTTTTATTCAGATGCATACCTTAAAGCAGCTGTTAATAGTTTTTTAGTATATTCTTCTTTTGGTTCATCAAATACTTCCTCTGAAATTCCAGACTCAACAATCTCACCATTTTTCATTACAAAAATATAATCTGACATTGATCTTATAACCTTTAAGTCATGGCTGATAAAAAGATAGGTCAAGCCATATTCATCTTGAATACTCTTAAGAAGATTTATTACTTGTATTTGGATTGATCGATCTAATGCAGAAGTAGGCTCATCTAAAATCATAAATGAAGGATTCATTATTAATGATCTTGCAATTGCAATTCTCTGTCTTTGCCCTCCTGAAAACTCGTGTGGATATTTATTTTTTGCATTAACTTCTATTCCTACATCTGATAAAACCTTATCTATTTTTAATTCTCTTTCTTTTTTTGATAATTTGAAATGAACTCCTAGCCCTTCTCCAACTATCTCTCCAATTGTCATCCTTGGTGAAAGGGAGCCATAAGGATCTTGAAAGACTATTTGGATATTCTTTTTTAGCTCTTTCTTTTCTTTAGAAGAGTTTGAATTAAGATCTTTGCCTTTAAAAAATACATTGCCTTCATAAGAAATCAAATTTGCGATTGCTTTTCCAAGAGTTGACTTTCCAGACCCAGATTCACCCACTAATCCAATCGTTGTGTTTTCAAATATTTTGAATGAAACATCTTTTACAGCATGGAACGTACTTTTTTTAAAAATATTTGCAGAAGGAATGTTGTAGTAAACATTTAAATTATCTACTTGTATTATTGGAGTTTTACTTATAGTACTGGTTTCTTTGGGTTTTGGCTCGGCATCTAAAAGTCTTTTGGTGTAATCATGACCCGGATTATTAAAAACATCTGAAGTAACTCCTTGCTCAACAATAATTCCATCTTTCATTACACATACGTGATCTGAAAACTGCTGAACTAAACCAAGATCATGAGTTATAAATAAAATTGACATGCCTAGTTCATTTTTTAATTTAGACATCAAATCTAAAATTTGAGCCTGAATAGTAACATCTAATGCTGTGGTAGGCTCATCTGCTATGAGTAATTGGGGTTTATTAACCAATGCCATTGCAATCATAATCCTTTGTCTTTGACCACCAGATAATTCATGAGGATATGCATAAAACCTTCTTTCAATATCATCTATTTCTACAAGTTCTAAGAGTTTTTTAGCTTCATCTATGGCTTCTTTTTTTGTACTGTCAGTGTGAAGTAATATTGATTCTGTTATTTGGTCGCCAACTCTATGATATGGGTTTAATGATGTCATTGGTTCTTGGAAAACCATTGAAACGATGTTACCCCTGATATTAAGCAATTTATCATTAGAAGCATCAATTATTTCATCGCCTTTAAATTTTATGGATGAAGCTTGCGAATATGATGCTTGAGGTCTTGGCAATAATTGAAGAATAGACATTGCAGTAACAGATTTTCCAGATCCAGACTCGCCAACAAGTGCCATTGTCTTATTACTTTCTATATTAAAACTTATATCATCTACTGCTTTAAAACTACCATCCCTGGTAGCAAAATTAATACTTAAGTTGCTAATTTCTAATATATTATTCATAGTATTTCTTTATACTCTTTTAAAAAATCATCCACAGCTATTTGAGCAGCTTTGATTCGTGTTGCAGATGCAAAGCCATGAAACATATTAGGATAATGCAATTGTTTTACTTTATCTCCTTTTTCATGCAACAAATATGCATACTTTTCTCCATCGTCGCACAAAGGATCAAATCCAGCAGTAATAATTATAGTGTTAGGCATTGCCAAATCAGTATCTAACTTCAGTAAATTAAACACTTGGTCTTTGATGTTCTCTTCACTTTTGCCAAATTTTTCCCAGAACCAAATCATTGTTTTCTTTGTTAGCAGATAACCTTCTGCAAGGTCATCATATGATTCAGATTTACAGCCAGGATCACACATAGGATAAATCAAGAGCTGACTGTCAGGAAGTCTGTCGCTGTTATCAGCTATAAGTTTATGAACCAATGAAGCTGCCAAGTGTGCGCCTGCACTATCCCCACATACAGAAATATTATCCGATGTATACCCATTTTTCTCCAACCATTCATAAGCCAATAATGCATCATCTAATGAATCTGGATATTTGTTCTCAGGAGAAAGTCTGTATTCTAAAGAAAAAAATCTCGCCTGTAATTTTTCAGCCATATATGAAACTGTATCGTCATGCGTTTCAACAGAATTTAATACATATCCGCCACCATGAAAAAATAAAACCACCTTACCAGTATTTATAGAATCAGGACTATATTCACGAAGTAAAATATTTTTATCATTACCTACAAAGTGATCGATCTTCATGACCGGATTTTTTGTGCCCAGTGATAACTTGTTTTTAATTCTATTTTTTGTGATTAACTTTCTAATATCTGAAATTTCATTATCTTGGATAGTCGTAAGATCTATTGATGGTTGAAGGCTAATTAAAGCTTGAGACTGTTGGTCAAAAATATGTCCTCTATAGGGAGGTTTCTTATTTATAAAGATATTAAAAAACCATGATGGTATAAGAAAAAAAATTTTTAAAAGCATATTTCTCATGATTCTTATAAATAATGTTGTACTTTATTTTAATAACTTAGAAGTTTATTCTTAACTCTATGAAGAAATTTATTGCAATTATACTCCTATCTTTAAATTTATACTCTAATTCCAATACGTCTGATTTTTTAATTAAACAAAATAATGTCTTGCCTGCAAATAAAGCCTTTAATATTGAAACAACCATAAGTGATGATTCCATATTGATTTCTTGGAATATTAAAGAAGGGTACTACTTGTACTTTAAAAGTATAAAAATTGAAAATAATTATGAAGCATTAAACTTTGAAGTTTTGGAGTCTGAGGAGTCTATCCATAACGATGAGTTCTTTGGTGAAAGTAAAATATTTAGAGACAAAGTATTAATTAAATTAAATAAATCTATAGGGTTGGATTTAAATAATATATTGATAAAATACCAAGGCTGTGCAGATGTTGGTATCTGCTACCCAGTTCAAATACATAAACTTCTTTAAAAATATAACAAATTTCGGTTAAATTCTGCTAAAATCTCAAAAATGAACATTTTATTAATAAATGGGCCTAATTTAAACTTATTAGGTATGAGAGAAAGAGAAATATATGGTGAGATGACCTTATCAGAACTTGAGGAAAATCTTGTACTTATTGCTCAGAATCAAGGCCATAAATTACATTGCATACAAACTAATGCTGAGCATGAAATAATTAATGCAATTCATGATGCAAAACTCAAAAACAATATTAATTCAATTGTGATTAACCCTGGTGCGTTCACTCACACAAGCATAGCAATAAGAGATGCTCTTTCTGGGGTAGGAATACCATTCTATGAGGTGCACATTTCGGACATCAATAATAGAGAAGATTTTCGAAAATTTTCATATCTTTCTGACATAGCAAAAAAAGTATTCTTAGGACAAGGTTTAAAGGGTTATGAATTAGCACTCAATGATGCTATTAAAAATAATTTGGAGAAATAGATGGACATTAGAAAGATTAAAAAGTTAATAGAAATGTTACAAGACTCAGATCTTAAGGAAATACAAGTCAGCCAAGGAGACGAATCAGTTCGTATTTCAAGAGACAATAAGTCTCAAACATATGCGGAACCAATAATACAAAAACAAGTTATTCATGAAGCTTCCAATATTGTCTCTCAAGAAGAAGTACCTCAAGAAGAAGTTATAGGTAACAAAGTTACATCACCAATTGTTGGGACTTTTTATAGAAAACCAAGTCCTGATAAGGATCCTTTCATAAAAGTTGGTGATGTCGTTCAAGAAGGTGATGTTCTTTGCATCATTGAAGCTATGAAAATGATGAATGAAATAAAATCTGATTTTAGCGGTAAAGTAGTTTCAATTGACGTAGAAGATGGGCAACCAGTAGAGTACGGACAACACATCATAACAATTAACTAAATTATCATGCCTTTTAAAGTTCTCATCGCAAATAGAGGAGAAATAGCCCTTAGGGCTATAAGAGCCTGCAAAGAGTTAAATATTTCAACTGTTTCAGTATATTCAGAAGGTGATAAAGATTTAAAACATTTGAAATTTTCAGATGAAACAGTCTGTATCGGCCCAGCATCTCCACTTGAAAGCTATCTTAATACACCAGCCATTCTTTCAGCTGCTGAATTAACACAAGTAGATGCTATTTATCCTGGTTATGGTTTTCTTGCCGAAGATTCTAATTTTGCAGAGATGTGTGAAAAAAGTGGTTTTAAATTTATTGGTCCAAGCTCAGAAACTATAAAGAGTATGGGAGATAAAATAACTGCTAAAACATTAGCTGAAGACTCTGGTATTCAGATTGTTCCAGGTTATAAAAATGATATTCCAGAAGACTCCGAAGAATTTAAAAAAATTGCAAAAGAAATAGGATATCCAATCATGATTAAAGCAACTGCTGGTGGTGGTGGTCGCGGGATGAGGGTTGTTGAAAACGAAGATAATCTTATTTCAAGCGCTGAGATAACCATGCAAGAGGCAAAAAATGCCTTTGGCAATGAAAAGATTTATTTAGAAAAATTTATTCCTAATCCAAGGCATATCGAAATTCAAGTTGTGGGTGATGGTAAGGGCCATGCGATACATTTAGGAACTAGAGATTGCAGTATGCAGAGAAGACATCAAAAAATTATTGAAGAAGCACCTGCAAAAAATATAGATAAAAATGCACTCGAGCAAACATATGAGGCATCTATCAACTTATGTAAAAAACTTAAATATGAAGGAGCAGGAACAATTGAATTCTTATATGAAGATGGTGAATTCTACTTCATTGAAATGAATACAAGAATTCAGGTTGAACATCCTGTTACAGAAATGATAACTGGATTCGACATTGTGAAAGCTCAACTAAGAATTGCCCTTGGTATGGAAATATCTTTAAGTCAAGAATCTATAAATTTTAGCGGTCATGCGATGGAATGTAGGATTAATGCAGAGGATCCAGAAACATTCCAACCCTCACCAGGAAAAATTACTAAAATGCATATACCTGGTGGTTTTGGTATTAGGTACGATTCGCACATATATGGGGGCTATACTGTTCCGCCCTATTATGATTCCCTTTTAGCAAAAATAATAACTCAAGCTAATTCAAGAAATTCTGCTATTAAAAGAATGATCAGTGCATTAGATGAGTTTTTTATTAATGGTATTAAAACCAATCATTCTCTTCATCAAAGAATTCTTCATGATGAAACTTTTGTTGCTAATAAGCATACAATTAACTATTTAGAAAATGAATTTTTGAAAAATGACAGCTGAATATAATCCAAAAAAAATTGAAGAATCTGCTCAAAAAAAGTGGATTGAAGATGGCAGATTTGAAGCAAAACCAGATGATCGTGAAAAATATTATTGCCTCTCAATGTTTCCATATCCATCAGGCAAGCTTCATATGGGTCATGTCAGAAACTATACCATTGGCGATGTAATATCTAGATACAAAAGAATGAATAACTTTAATGTATTTCAACCAATGGGATGGGATGCATTTGGGTTGCCTGCAGAAAATGCAGCAATAGCAAATGAAGTAAGTCCGAAAGAATGGACAAATGACAATATAGAACATATGAAGCAACAACTCATATCGCTAGGTTTAGGATATGACTGGTCAAAAGAGTTAAGAACCTGCGAGCCAAATTATTATAAATGGGAACAATTAATCTTTAAAAAATTCTTTGAAAAAGGTCTTGTATATAAGAAAAAATCGCTAGTTAACTGGGATCCCATAGATGAAACTGTGCTTGCAAATGAACAAGTAATAGATGGAAAAGGATGGAGATCTGGAGCCCCAGTAGAAATTAAAGAAATTGATCAGTGGTTTATAAAAATTACTGATTATGCTGATGAGCTACTCTCATCTTTAAACGAAGTTGATTGGCCAGAAAATGTAAAAACTATGCAAGAAAACTGGATAGGTAAATCTCATGGAGCAGAAATAAAATATCAAATTAAAGATTCAAACGAATATCTAACTGCTTTCTCAACAAGACCTGATACGATTTTTGGTGTCTCTTTTGTAGCTATTTCTCCTAATCATAAAATTGCTTTAAATCTATCGGAACAAGATAAAAAGATAGAATCTTTTCTTAAGCAATGCAAAGAAACATCTGCTGCAGAAGCGGATATGGCAAAGGCCGAAAAGCTTGGTATTGATACTGGAATGAAAGTTATTCACCCGCTTACGAATGAAGAAATTCCAGTTTGGATTGGTAACTTTGTTCTTCTTGATTATGGAACAGGTGTTGTTATGGGTGTTCCAGGGCATGATCAGAGAGATTTTGAATTTGCTTCAAAATATAATCTTGATATCAAGCAAGTTATATCAACTAGTACCAATGATGAATTACCAGTTCTTACCAGAGGAATCTTGCTTAATTCCAATGGATACAATGACTTAGATTCTGATTCAGCATCAAAAAAAATCATTGAAGAGCTAAGTGAAAAAAATCTTGGTGAGGGACTTATACAATTTCGATTAAGAGACTGGGGCGTGAGCAGACAAAGATATTGGGGATGTCCAATACCTGTTATATATGAAAATGGTAATGCTAAATTAGTTGGAGAAAATGAACTTCCTGTAGTTCTTCCTGAGTTACCAAAAAACTCTCCGCCAATCCCTTTAAGTCAAAATGAAAAGTTCTATAAAATATCCGATGGTATTGAAAGAGAAACTGATACATTTGATACCTTTATGGATTCATCTTGGTACTACGCTCGATTTACTTCTGCAGATAATGATAGTGAAATTTTTGATGAAAATTCAAAGTATTGGCTTCCTGTAGATTTATATATTGGCGGTATTGAACACGCAATACTCCACTTACTTTATTCAAGATTTTTTCATAAGGCTCTCAGAGACATGGGAATGGTTGAGGGTAACGAACCATTTAAAAAACTTTTAACTCAAGGCATGGTTCTTAAAGATGGTGCAAAGATGTCAAAATCAAAAGGCAATACAGTTGATCCACAGTCCTATATTGATAAATACGGCGCTGACACCGTAAGACTTTATATGATGTTCACTGCGCCACCAGAACAAAGCCTGGAATGGTCTGAATCTTCTGTTGAGGGAGCATCAAGGTTTATAAAAAAGGTGTGGAATTTAGTCGTAAGCAGAAATTACGAAAACATTAATACTCCAGACAACTTTTCAAAAGAAGAACTAGATTTAAGAAGAAAAACACATACAACACTAAAAAAAGTTACTCATGATTTTGAGACAAGATTTTCTTTTAATACTGCTATAGCTTCAATAATGGAGCTGCTAAATGCTATACCGGATGATTTTAAAGATGAAGATGCATCAAACTCAAAAAAATATTGTATAAATGAAACAATAATCATTATTCTTAAAACTCTTAATCCTATTGCCCCTCATGTATCAGAATTCTTATGGAACCATTTTTATAACTTGGATGCTCCAGAAGAAATAGAGTCCTCGTGGCCTAAAGTTGAAGACAGCTTATTAGAAGTATCTGAATTTGAATTAGTAATACAAATTAATGGAAAGGTTAGAGGAAAGACAACTGCTAGAATTGAAGATACCCAAAACCAAATAGAGGAAATGGCAAAAAAAATTGAGAATGTTGCCATCAATCTTGATGGTAAAAATATAAAAAAAGTAATCTATATCAAGGGAAAAATTATTAATTTTGTTATCTAGTTAATTTATTCTTCTTATTACTTTAATATTTTTTATTTGCTAGTTAAGATAAATTTTATGCTGCTTCGTTATTATTTAATTTTTTTCATTTCTATATTTATAGTTTCAAGCTGTAGTTATAACCAAATAGCATTAGATTCAAATAGTAGGGAAAACTATTTGGTCTACTATGATGATTCAATTCCTGACTCTCTTAAAGAAATATTAGATATATCTTTTAATCATTCAGCACTAAAAGATGAAAATAAAACTCGTATTTATTTAAGAAACTTTAATTCAAATAATTACAATATATATGCTGGATCGTCCCTTAGGTCGCTTGAAGGTGAAATAACTGCAAGCGTCCAACTTGAAATTATTAGTAAATTAAAAACAAAAAATAAAAATATTAGAGTAATGAAAAGACATAAATCGAGCGAGCTAAATCCTTTTGCTGAACAGGAGACAGTCGAAAGTCTAAAAAAAATTATTAATAATGAAATATATAACCAATTACTACTAGAGGTTAGTCTCTTTGAAATGTGAATCGCTCTCTCTAGGAAAATATCTAGAGAAATCTCAAAATATTTTTTTTATATATGGCTCTGAAGTCGTTCTTAGAAACAATTCAAAAGATTTAATAAAAGAATATTTATCTCAAAAAGGATTTAGTGAGAGAAGGCTTATAACCAAAGAAAACTTTGATAACATTGAGCAGATTATTATTGAAAGTTCTGGCGGTTCTCTTTTTGGATCTAAATTGATAATTGATATAAGTCATGATCAAGGACGATTGCCAGAAAAAATAGAAAAGATATTTCAAATAGAAAATATTTTTAATAACGAAAATATTGCCATTATTATTAATTCTCATAACGAAAAATTAAATAGTAAAACAAAACTATATAAAGCAATGGAAAAAAATGCTCTCATCATTGAGTGTGGTAAATTAAAATCTTTTGAAGAAAAAATCTGGTTGAAAGCACAGTTAGGATTTATTCCTGAACAAGATAGAAAAAGTCTTATACAAAACATATACGAATTGAATTCCGGGAACCTGGTTGCTCAACAAAATGAAATAAATATCCTTAAATTAATTTACAAAAACGGTATTGATATTTCCAGTCTTTTTTATTCAGATTCAGCTGAGTTTGAGCCTTCTGAGCTTGAGGATGCTCTAACAAGTTTAAATACTAAACATGCATTGAGAATTACTAGCTCAATAAAAGATTCTGAAGCACATTATGCTCCTCTATTGGTTTGGATAATTGGAAAAATTATTACTAGCTCGACTATTGCAAAACAAAACACAAACCCTAAATTAAGCCTTGAAAAGTCAGGTATCTGGAGCAGCAAAATTGCTAGTTATATGAATTTCATTAAATTTCATTCTTTACAAAAACTTATATCATTGCAAAAAAATGTTTATGAGCTGGATCTAACTAGCAAAGGCTTATCTAAAAAAAATTTCTGGGATGATATAGATAGAATGATTATAGGCATGACTACTAATTAAAATATTAGCCAAAAAATTTAGAGTCAAAAATTTCCTTACAGGAGATATATAGAGAATCATCAAGACTTAGTGAGTTATCAATATTAACTATATTTTCTATTGGAGCAATTCCTTTGGTAGAGCTTGTAAGCCATGCAGATGTTGCGGTTTTAAGTTCAAGGTGATTAAAATCTCCTTCAAAAACCTTAATACCTTTATCAGACAAAGCATCAATTAAAATCGATCTAGTAATACCTGGCAAAATATTGTTAGATAGCGCTGGTGTGCAAACATTATTGTCTTTAATAAAGAACAAATTAGAAGCTCCAGCCTCAGTTAAGATTCCGTGTTTATGCATAATGACTTCATCACAATCATGTAATTTAGCATTATTCATATTCAAAACATTGGCTAATAATGAAGTTGATTTTATATCGCATCTTCCCCATCTTATATCTTCACAAATCATTACATTTAATCTTTTAGTTTCAAATGAACAAGGAGTTATATAACCAAAAGTTTCTGTTTTCATTTGGTCAGAGTGCATATGTGATCTGATTAAATCTTCACCTCTGGTGACTTGATAATAAATATAGCCATTATCAAAACTCGACGAAGATAACAGCTGATTGATTTCAGTTGTAACTATTTTTAAATCTAAGTTGATTGAAAGAGCATCTACACTTCTTTGAAGCCTTTCAATGTGACTTTCTAATGAAATAGATTTCTTGTTATAGAAAGGTATAACCTCGTAAACACTGTCTGAGAATGTATACGCCCTTGAGAAAGGAGAAACTTTTATATTTTCTATGTAATCAAAATTACCATTGAATACAGCTTTAATCTGATGCATTCTCCGTCATTCCAAAAAGACTTAATATCCACAATATAAATTTTGACCAAAGTCTTCCAAAGAAACCCTTAGACTTTATATCTTCCAATGCAACTAGACTAGTTGAAAGAACTACATCATCCTTGCTTACAATTTCTAAGGTACCAATTTTTTGACCAATTTTAATGGGTGCTTCAATATTATTACTATATTTAAAATTGACAGTTAGATCTTTAAAGTTTGTTCGCGGAAGCGTTATGGAAATATCTTCCTGCACACCTAAAGCAAGCGTCTTCTCAACACCACCCCAAATATTTATTTTTTTGTATTCTTGGTTAGCATTTATGACTTTTTGTGTCTCATAATATCTAAAGCCATATTCAAGCAACCTCTGACTTGCTAAAAATCTATTATTATCTGAATCACTACCTGCAACCACTGTAATTAAACGCATATCGCCCCTTTTAGCAGAACCAACTAAACAATAACCCGCTGCTTGCGTATGACCTGTTTTAACTCCGTCGGAAGATTCATCTCTCCATAAGAGCTTATTTCTGTTAAGTTGTTTGATGTCGTTAAAAGTGAACTGCTTTTCTTTATAGAAAGAATATATATCTGGAAACTTTGTTATTAAGTTAGATGTCAAGATTGCTAAGTCTTGTGCAGTTGAAAAATGATTCTCATCAGGAAGACCCGTTGAATTTTGAAAAATAGTATTGTTCATATTTAATGATCTTGCATATTTATTCATAAGTTCGACAAAACCTTTTTCTGACCCACTGACGTATTCCGATATAGCTACAGATGCATCATTCCCAGACTGAATTATTATCCCCTTGAGCAAGTCAGATACACTGACTTTTTTTCCAGCCTCAATAAACATTCTCGAACCCTCCATCCTCCAAGCTTTTTCACTTATTAGAACTTCATCTTCTAGAGAAATTGAATCATTTGCAATCTGATCGGCAGTAACATATGCCGTCATAATTTTAGTCATACTGGCAGGCTCTATTTCAGAGTTCGAATTAAATTCTGCGATTACTGTATTCGTGTTAGGCTCAATTAAAATATAGCTTTTTACGTCGAGGTCTGGTGCATCAGGTACAAAACTTTGACCATAAGAAAATAGTGATGTCAATAAAGGTATTATTAATATTTTTTTCATTTTGTTAACTCTTCTGATAAATAATAAATTGCCATAGCGTAAAAGTGACTAATATTATATTTGGTTATTGCAATAAAGTTATCATCCCCAATGAAATATAAATCTTTTCCATCCTCATTAAAGCTTAATGGTATAAATTTCGAAAGGTTTTTATTTGGTTTAAAAACTTTCCTCACATTATTTGGATACGCATCATAAATGATTTGTCCTTCTTTTTTCCAGCCATGAATATACAAGTAGTTGGCTATACTTCCTATTGCATCATCAACCGAACTAAATAAATCTGCATATCCATCTCCATCATAATCAATTGCATATGCTCTATAACTTGAAGAAATAAATTGTCCATAACCCATTGCACCTGCATATGAGCCCTTTATTTCATTTATATTTAGCTCGTTTTCTCTAGTTAGTAAAAAAAAGTCAACGAGCTCTTTTCTAAAAAATTTTGCTCTCCTTGGATAATCAAAACCAAGTGTTAGCAAACTATCAATGACCCTATAACTGCCTTGAATTTTTCCATACCTTGTTTCAACACCTAGAATTGAAGTTATTACCTCCTTGGGTACTCCAAATTCTTTTTCTGCTCTTTCAAGTGTTTGAAGGTTATTTTTAATGAATAGTTTTCCATTAGCAATTCTTTTATCTTCTATAAACAATTTTTTATATCTATCCCATGTCCAAGTAAATTCAGCAGGTTTTGAAATTGAATCAATTATTTTTTGTTGTCTTACAGCGCTTGATAAAACATCTTCCACAAATGATTTTTCAAATCCATGCTCTGTAACAAGCTCATCTATTAAAGCCTGGGACTTGGAATGCTGTAAATAATCACCCTGAATAGAGAGTGAGATTATTACAGACATAAAAATATATTTTTTCATTTTTGCATTAATTTCTTATGTGTTGCCATGGATATTATGATCCCGAAAGCTATATAGAATGATAACAAAGATGAGCCTCCTTTGCTGATAAATGGCATAGGCATTCCAACAACAGGTATTATGCCTACGACCATACCTAAATTAATAAATAATGTAGATGCAAAAACTAAACTGAGGCCTCCAATTGTTAATCTACAAAATCTATCTCTAGCATTAACAGCTAAATAAATGCATCTCAATAATATAAAAAAGAAAAAGGACAGTAAGATACAAATACCAAGAAATCCAAACTCTTCAGCAATCACGGCGAAAATAAAATCTGTTTCAGCTTCAGGTAAGAAATTTAAATTTGCCTGTGACCCTTCTTGAAAACCTTTTCCACTCATACCTCCAGAACCAATAGCAATTTTCGATTGTGTAATATTCCAACTACTTCCAAAAGGATCACTAGAGGGATCTATAAAAGTTAAAATTCTTTGTCTCTGGAAGGGTTCTAAAAAATTGTTCCATAGAAAAGGTAATGAAAGAACTATTAACCCAAAAGATGTAAAAATAAATTTCCAGCCTAACCCTGCCAAAAATAATATATAAATTCCAGCCATGAATACAACAAGGCCTGTTCCAAGGTCAGGCTGTGAATAAACTAAATAAAAAATAAAGAAAATTAAAGCTAGCGTAATAAAAGTATGTTTTAAGCTAATTGGTAAAGGTTTGTTATATAAATAAGAAGCTAAAAAGATTGGTAATGCAATTTTTATTATTTCTGAGGTTTGTAAGGTAAAAAAACCAAAATTTAGCCATCTTTTTGCTCCATTGATCTCTCTTCCAAAAATCATGGTAGCAAACATCAACACTATAGCTAATACAATGAATAGACTAGAAAATATCTTATAAAAATCTGGGTCTGGTTGGCTTAAGATAAACATTAAAAACAATCCGAATCCTACAAATATTGATTGCTTAATTACTGCGCTAAGATCTCCTTGGGATGCGCTATATAAAAAAAATAAGCCCATTACAGACAATAAACTAATAGAAATAAATAAATATTGATCAAAATATATTGAGAAATTTTTAAAAGTTAATTTTTTTTTCATTTATCTATTAAACTATTAAGAACTGCTATTGCAACTGGCCCAGCCACAGAACCTCCACTTTCACCATTTTCTATAACTACACTCACAGCATATTTTGGGTTGGGCATAGGTCCAAAAGCAATGATAATTGCATGATCCCTATTCCCTTCATTCTCTCTTATAATTTTGTAATCTTCTTTCGTGTCTGTGCTAACCAACTCTACAGTTCCCGATTTTGCAGCAACTATATATGTCTTTAATTCTTGCAGACTTTTTGCTGTTCCAATTGGACTCTCTATAACTCCTATCATACTTTGATGGAGTCTTTTCCAATCAATATTACTAATATTATCTAATTGTATATTTAAATTTTTTATATCTTGATTGTCATAAGTGAACGATAGCTCTTTTGAAGTGCCCTTGTTCGCTAATACTGTTGAGTAATATGCTAATTGTAATGGGGTTGCGCTAAGATAGCCTTGCCCCACCCCCATATTAACAGTGTCTCCTTTAAACCATCCGAAATTGAGATTGTTCATTTTCCATTCTGGAGTCGGCAGTAAAGCTTTATCAGGATTAAAACAATCTACACAAACTTTAGCCCCAAAGCCAAAGTTAGATAAGTGTTCAATTAATTCGTTAATATCTGACTTATAAGCTAATGAGAAAAAGAAAGTATTTGAACTAACAATCATTGCCTTGTTCAAATTAACGTTTCCATGTCCTCCTTTTCTCCACCCTCTATAAACTCTTTGGTCTTCAGGTAAAATAAAATATCCAGGATCTTCCATAGAAAAATCCCAATCAATAATATTATTTTCTATCCCAAAAAGAGCAATAGCAGGCTTGATTGTTGACGCAGGAGAATATCTCCCCTGAGATGCTCTATCAAAGAAAGGTTTGTTATTATCCTGTATTAGGGTATTAAATGCCTTTGAAGAAATTCCATTCGAAATTGCATTAGTTGAAAAACTAGGTGTACTAACATAACTAACTATTGACCCGCTATCTATTTCAATTGCAACAACAGCTCCTCGTCTATTGTCCATCTGGTCATACGCAACTTTTTGAGCTTCAATGTCTAATGTTGTATAAAGATCTTCACCGTTGGTAGGTTTAATGAACTGTCTTTCCTCGACAAATCTACCTCTAGCATCAACTTCATAAATCTTCTTACCAAATTTGCCTCTTAGTATGTGATCATAGGTGCTTTCCAGTCCTGTTTTACCTATCTGAAATCCGTTTGAATATTTAAAAATTGTGTCTATTTGAGGCAGCGCTTGACTATCGAGTATTGAGTTTAACTCATCATTATTAACACCTCCTACATAACCTATAGCATGTGAAAATAATTTAGGATAATTATTATAACGACTATATCTAACATCAATAAATGCATGAGGAAATTTATAACTTCTTACCTCAAATTTAGCGATTTCCTCTGTGGAAAGGTTTTTTTTTATAATTAACTCTCTGTTATAACTAGCTTTAAGATCAAAGTTTTCTTTAACATAATCCAATTCATTGGTATCTAGTTCGATAATTGGGGATAAATCAGATAAAAACGAATCTATACTCTTTATTAGTGATGCTTTAACTATGAGATCATAAGTCGGAACATTATTTACAATAATCTTCCCAGATCTATCATAAATTATTCCTCTTACTGGTTGAACCAATACCTCTTTTGTTTTATTTGCAATTGCTGCAGTCTCATAGTCTCTGTATTCAGATACTTGAAGAGAGTAGGTTTGGTATAAAAAAAATGAGAATGCAAACCCAAAAAAGACATAAACTATTACTAGCCTATGAGAAAAACTCTTCTTTTCAAAATATCTTTCATCTAAATCAATCATTTGTGATAAGGTGCATTGCTTATTATCGAAATTGCTCTATATATTTGTTCAACCAAAATTATTCTAAAAAGCCGATGAGGAAATGTAAAATTTGATGCCGAAATCACTTTATTTGAGATCAGTTTAAGATCTTCAGATAGCCCAAACGACCCTCCGATTATAAAGCAAACTTTTGTATTCTCATTCATTAAATTTTCAAATATTTTACTGAACTCAATACTGCTGAGTCTATCACCAGCCATATCACATGTAATAAGATAGCTGTCACTGGGGATTTTTTTTGAAATTAAATCTGCTTCTAACTTTATTACTTCTTCTGTTGATCTTTTTGGGTTTTGTTGACCTTTTATATTTATGAAATCAATTTTTATATAATTATTTAGCTGCTTAAGATAATGATCTATACCCTCTAATTCCCATTTGTTAGGCTTGTTGCCTACCGAAATAATAGATAGGTTCATTGATTAGAAGAATTTAACAGGGTGTTTTCCCCCCATAGACCTTCTAGATCATAAAACTCTCTTATATCTTCTTTCATAATGTTGACAACAACACCACCACAATCAACTAAAATCCAACCCGACTCTACCTTGCCCTCAACATTTAAAATATTTTTATTGTCTGCTTTAATTGATTCAACAAGTTTGTCTGCAAGAGATTTTGCATGTCTATTTGAATTAGCTGTGGCTATAATTATTACGTCTGCAAAAGACGAGATGCCCTCAATATCAAGTGATAAAATATTTTCAGCTTTATTATCTTCTAGACTTTTTTGGCAAATATTTTGAAGTTTTTTCTCAGACAAGGTTATATATATTTCAATAGTTTTTAATAACTAAAAATTAACTTACATTCAGAGTTATACTAAATCATTATTTATAAAAAAGGTGACAAATTTTGGAATTAACATCATTTAATTCATTGATAGAAATTTTTAATGTTTATAAAAACTTGATTCTCTGGTTTGGATCTATTTCCTTGTTCGTTTTCTTGATTAGTTTATTAAGTCTAAAGTGGCTTGTTTCATTAATCCCTGAAGATTATTTTATAAATAAAAAAGATTCAAAAATTAAAACAAATAATATCCTTATTTGGTACATAGTATTAATTTTAAAAAATCTTATCGGGTACTCACTTATTTTGGGAGGCATAATGATGCTTGTCCTTCCTGGTCAAGGCTTGTTTACAATTATAATAGGCTTGATGATGAGCAATTATCCTGGCAAATATTCTATTGAGAAAAAACTTATTGCTATTCCTACAATTTTAAAATCTATAAACTGGCTAAGAAACAAGTCAAACAAACCACCAATAAGAGTTATCTAAAGACTAGAAATTTTTTCAATGTACTTTGATAAGATTGTAAGTCTTTGAGTGGCGTCAAATGCTTCAAGTAAATTTTGTTTTTGCCTTGAAGTAAGAGGTATAAGCCCTGCAAGATGATATGCAACAGAATCAGCAGAATTAAAATCTACTTTAATAGGAAGTTCGTTAACTTTTGGATGTTTTATTATCTGAGATAAGATATTTATTATTTCAGGATACTCTGCTAACAAAGCTTGGTTATCAACCTCTGGATCAATCTCAGGCTTGATATCTGCAATGTGCAATCCATCTTCAAGCTGACATATATTTTTAATTGAAACTTTAGTTTCAGCCTTCACAGTTATACCAAGAAGACCATTTGGAAGATTATTGAAATCAACTATTTCTACATAAGTACCTTTTTTGGAAATCCCAAATTCAGAGGCATCATTTATTTTTAATACAATTACAAACCCATGACTATCTGACATGCATTTCTTAATCATCTTTAGATATCTTGGTTCAAAAATTTGTAATGATTGAATGCTACCGGGCAAAGCAACCAAACCAAGAGGGAAAATAGGTAAGTTATTTTTCATGATAAGAAATTTATGATTGGTTCATAAAGTTTACTACTGTCTTTATTTGTCATTAAAAGAGCAACATCATAATCTTTTATAATACTTTTTATTTTAGCAAGGCATTCGTCATGGCAGTTAAAAGATTCATCATCTTTAATAACTTTGTTGTGATCCAGCCATATCACCTCATCAAAAGCAGTAACTGAATCAAAAATAGCATTACCATGCGAACCAGAGGACATAGTGTTTGACCCAAGCTCAATTATTCCTAATATTTTATTGTCTTTAAATTCATTTCTAATAGCTTCTGACGCATAAGTTATTGCAGTTGGGTGATGTGCAAAATCATCATAAATTTTCACACCTGAATGTTCTCCTTTATATTCCAGTCTTCTTCGAACACCATTGAAACTTTCTAATGCCTCAATAGAATCACTTGGTGATATGCCGCATATGGATGCAGCCATGATAGCTGAAACATAATTTTTAAAATTATGCTCTCCAATTAAGGGCAAAGAGCTTAATGAAAATATGTCTTCATCTATTTTGATTTCTTTAGAGCTAAAATTGATTTTTAAATTTTTATCATTAATTTTAATAATATTTGACCAGCATCCCATATCAAGAACATCTTCAACATTCTTATCATCATAAAAACATATGATATTACCAATGGATGGAATAATTTTTAAAAGGTGGTGAAATTGTTTTTTTATATCATCTAAGTTATTAAATATATCAGCATGATCAAACTCTACATTATTAATAACAAGTGTATCAGGTGAGTAATGAATAAATTTTGATCTTTTATCAAAGAAAGCTGAGTCGTATTCATCAGCTTCGATAACAAATATCTCATGAGTTCCAAGTGAAGCTGAGCCATCAATGTCATTTGAAACTCCGCCAACTAAATATCCAATATCCCTACCTGAAGAAATAAGAATATGTGCAAGCATGTATGAAGTTGTAGTTTTGCCATGTGTTCCTGATATAGCAAATACTTTTCTATTTCTGAGAATTTCACCAAGTATTTCTGGTCCTGATTTAAATGGAAGACGGTTATTTAATATATGTTCAACGGACTCATTTCCTCTAGATAAAGCATTACCGATTACATATAAATCAGCACCAGGAAGATGTTCTAATGCATAACCCTCTATTAAATCAATATTTAAAGCATCTAGATGCTCTGACATTGGTGGATAAAACTGCATATCTGAACCTGAGACATGATGCCCAGATTCTTTGAGTATTTGTGCAAGGCCACCCATAAAGGTTCCACAGATGCCTAAGATATGTATCTTCATATTAGTTATAATACTTTAACAAGTTTTATTACAACATATTTGGGTGGGGAAAATGAAAAAAAATGCTTTATATGCTCAATCTGGTGGCGTAACTGCAGTGATAAATGCAACAGCAGGAGCTTTGATTCTTGAAGCAAAAAAAAGTAATAAAATTGGAAAGGTGTTTGCTGCTAAAAATGGAATACTAGGAGCGCTACGTGAAGATTTGATTGATACATCAAAAGAATCAAATAATTCTCTACTATCATTAAGGCACAGACCAGGCGGCATATTTGGATCTTGCAGATTTAAGCTTAAAGACCTTGAGACAAGCGAAAAGGAATATAGAAGACTAATTGAGGTATTCAAGGCTCATAATATTGGTTATTTTTTCTACAATGGTGGAAATGATTCTGCTGATACTGCTTTTAAAGTTTCTCAGATAAGTAAAAAACTTAGCTATCCAATCCAATGTATTGCTATTCCAAAAACAGTAGATAATGACCTGGTACTCACCGACTGTTGCCCTGGGTTTGGCTCTGCAGCTAAATATATTGCAACCTCAATACAAGAAGCTTCATTAGATGTTCAGTCGATGTCAGAAACCTCAACAAAAGTTTTTATAATGGAGGTTATGGGAAGGCATGCTGGGTGGATGGCTGCCTCATCAGCTTTGGCAAGAAAAAATAAAGGAGATGCTCCACATATTATTCTTATGCCAGAAATTACTTTTAATCAAAAAGAGTTTTTATCACTCGTAAAGAAAACTGTTACAGATAGAGGTTTTTGCGTTGTTGTTGTGTCAGAGGGTGTTAAAAATAGTAAGGGCAAATTTCTTTCTGAATCAAATACAAAAGATGCTTTTGGGCACGCTCAATTAGGTGGGGTTGCTCCATTCATAGCAGAACTTATTAATATAAAATTAAAACTTAAAAATCATTGGGCTGTTTCTGATTATCTTCAAAGAAGTGCAAGTCACATAGCTTCAAAAGTAGATTTAGCCCATGCAGAAGCTGTTGGGTCACATGCTATCAAATATGCTTTAGCAGGTATGAATGGCGTAATGCCAATCATTGTAAGAAGTAAAAATAGTAAATATAAATGGAGAATAGAACCAGCACCACTATCTAAAATTGCTAATCTAGAAAAAAAATTACCAAAATCTTTTATTACAAAAAATGGAATGGGCGTTACTGCAAAAGCATTAGATTATCTAAATCCACTTATTCAGGGAGAATCAAATCCTCCTTTTAAAAATGGAATTCCAGATTTAAAAGAATTTAAATTAGTGTCTGTCCAAAAAAAGTTAACTGCTTGGCGATAATCAAAGGTTAGTATTTAAGTCCTCTATAATTCTTGAAATATTTTCTTTTAGCTCAATTTTTTCTTCGTCATTCAAGAAAGATCCTATTTCTACATCTTGTCCCTTAGATCGAAAGCTAAGTTGAAGAACCTTATTAATATCTTTTGAAATTTGAAAAGAAGTAAAAGTTCTAAATTCTTCCCAGCGATACTCAGCCTTATGAATGCCTTTTTCTACTATTACCTTATCTTTAGACAAAAATATTTTTTCTCTTTTACCGCTCCACCTAAAATTTAAATAAAATGCTATAAGCAAAATACTTATTTCAAGACCGGCAAATGGCAATATCAAAGTTGCGCCTACTAAATAAAATATAGTTGCTATCCCAAGGCAAATAAATGCAATACTTGAAATAAATATTACTCTGTATGCTCCAGTTAACGAGCTATTAGGCTTTATGTATACTCCAAATGAATTTGGACTAATTTTTTGAATAGAAACCACGATACAATATAACTAATGAAAAAAATTATTAATGACTATGCAAATTATACGGTGCCTTTTTACGGACCAGCAGATTTTGTTGTAAAAAAAGCAAAAGGTTCATATGTATGGGATACAAATAACAAGAAATACATAGATTTTACTGCGGGCATAGCTGTAACAAATTTAGGCCACAGTAACACCGAATTAACAAAAATTCTAAATCAGCAATCTAAAAATGTATGGCATTTATCAAATTTATATATAAATGGCCCCGCTGTACAACTATCAAAAAAATTATGCCAAAAAACTTTTGCCGATAAAGTTTTCTTTTGTAATTCTGGGGCTGAATCAATTGAGGCTGCGATTAAAACAGCAAGAAAATATACATCCAAGAAATATAAAAAAGATAAGAATGAAATCATATCTTTCTCAAGCTCATTTCATGGCAGAACAATGCTGGGTATTGCGTTGGCAAAAGCAAAAAACCTTATTGATGGTTTTGCGCCTCTGCCCAAAGGTATAAAAAATCATCCATATAATCAATTTGAGGGCCTTGAAACATTATTTTCAGATAAAACTTCAGCAGTTATTCTTGAATTGGTTCAATGGCAGTCTGGGATAACAAAAGCAGATCAAAAATTTATTTCAAAAATTAAACAACTTGCTAGAAAACATAAGGCTTTAATAATTATTGATGAAGTTCAATCTGGCATTGGAAGAACAGGTACATTTTTTGCGTATGAACAATTTAATATAGTTCCAGATATTTTATGTTTTGCTAAAGGTATAGCGAATGGATTTCCATTGGGAGGAATTCTTACTTCAAATAAGATAGCTAGTGCTATGACAGTTGGATCTCATGGGACAACATTTGGAGGAGGACCAATTGCTTGCGCCATAGGCTCATCTGTTGTTAAAACCATTTCAAAAAAATCTTTTCTACAAAAAGTAATCAAAAAAGAAAAAATATTTATAAATGAGCTTGATGTATTAAAAACAAAACTTGAATGTATTCAATCAATATCTTCAGCAGGTTTATGGATTAGCGTTGAATTTAATCAGGGTATAAATATAGATAATTTGATTGCAGTGGCTCATTCAAAAGGTCTTATGATCTTAAAAGCAAATATTAATACAGTCAGATTTTCTCCAAGTTTAATTATAGAAGATGAGCTTATTAAAAAAGGTTTAGGGATTTTTGAATCTTCTATTCTTGATCTTCTGAAGAAATAGTTTCAACCTCTTCAATCATTCTATCTACTTTTCTGTAGCCTTGAGGCAACATATTTCCTCGTTTAGCTCTAGAAGAAATATAGTTCTCTAAATCCTTTAATTTTAAAGTTAAAAATCTTTTGCCGCTCTCAATTCTTAATGAACTAACAGGAGATAGAAGCTGTGCATGGGCCATGAATTCTTCTTTTGCAACAAATTTTGGTGTTGGAATATTAATTATCTTGTTTCCTTTGCCTTTTGCAAGAACAGGTAATTCATCTATTTTAAATATTAGCAATCTCCCAATATTTGATACAGCAGCAATATAAACATGATCATCTCGAACCCTTATGGCTCTTAAGAGATCAGCATCATTAGGTAGTTTCATGAAAGCCCTACCTGACTTTTTATTAGAAACCATATTTTTAAATTCTGAAATATAACCATATCCAGCAGTATTCATAATCATATATTTATCATCATCATTACCAATTAAGGTCGATATAAATTTGACCCCAGAATCTGCAGTGACTCTGCCTGAAATTGGATCACCCATGCCCCTTGCTGATGGAAGTGAATGACTTGGAAGAGAATACGCTTTTCCATTTGAATCAAGAAAGACTGCAAGCTGATTGCTTTTTCCACGACAGAAATCTTGAAGCTTATCTTCTCCTCGATATGATAAGGAACTTGGATCAATTTCATGTCCTTTTGCACTTCTAATCCATCCAGCTTCTGAAAGAACTACTGTTATAGATTCAGTTACCAGCGTTTCCTCCTCAGAGAATACTTTTGCTTCAGAAGACTCTTTTATTGGAGACTTTCTTTCATCACCAAAATCATCTTTTATTTCAAGCAATTCTTTTTTTATTAGGGTTTTGAGTCTAGTTTTAGAATTCAATATTTTTTCAATATCATCTCTTTCCTCAACTAACGAATCTCTCTCTTGTTCAAGTTTAATTTGTTCAAGCTTTGCGAGTTGCCTTAATCTAATTTCAAGAATTGCATTGGCTTGAATATCTGATAGTTTGAAAGCTTTTATAATTTCTTTTTTAGGCTCATCTGACTCTCTTATGATTTTGATAACTTTATCAAGGTCCAAATAAACTATTAAAAGCCCCTCAAGGATATGAAGCCTATCATTAACCTGATCTAGTCTATGCTCTAATTTTCTTGTAACTGTATTTTTTCTAAAAACAAGCCACTCTTTAAGCAATTCAACTAATGAGAAAACTTTTGGGCCACCTTTCAAAGAAATAAGGTTCATATTTGCTCTGTAATTCTTTTGAAGATCGGTCGATGCAAACAGATGATTCATAACATCTTCTGCATTCACTCGATTAGACTTTAATGTTATTACTAGTCTTACTGGTTCTTCATGATCGCCCTCGTCAGCTAAATCCACAACCATGGGTATTTTCTTTTTAAGCATTTGGTCAGCTATCTGTTCGAGAATTTTTGAACCAGAAGCCTGATAAGGAAGAGCATTAATAATAATTTCATTTTTTTCCTGTTCCCAATGGGCTTGTGCTTTAAACCCCCCTCTTCCAGTCGAATAAATTTCCTCAAGCTCTTCATTGCTTGCAATAATTGGTGCATGGTTTGAAAAATCAGGTCCTTTAATGATTTTTAAAAGGTCTTTTAATTCTGATTTTGGGTTTTCTAAAACATGAATGGTCGCATCTATGACTTCATTAATATTATGTGATGGGATATCAGTTGCCATTCCTACAGCAATACCAGAGGTGCCATTTAATAAAATAGAAGGCAATTTAGCAGGGAAAATTACTGGCTCTAAAAGAGAGCCATCAAAGTTTGGCTGCCAATCAACTGTTCCTGACTTGAGCTCAGAGATCAACAAATTTGCAAATTTAGTTAATTTTGATTCTGTATACCTCATTGCTGCAAATGATTTAGGATCATCTTGTGAACCCCAGTTACCCTGACCATCTACAAGAGGATATTTAAAGGAAAAATTCTGAGCCATTAAAACCATGGCTTCATAAGCAGCACTATCTCCATGGGGGTGAAACTTACCTATAACATCGCCAACAGTCCTTGCTGATTTTTTATACTTAGATCCTGCGTCTAATCCCAATTCAGACATGGCATATAAGATTCTTCTTTGAACTGGTTTTAATCCATCCCCAATATTTGGTAAAGCTCTATCTAAAATTACATACATTGCATAATTTAGATAAGATTCTTCTGCGTACTGTTTAAGGCTTATTGAATTTGTATCTGATTGCTCTTTCATAATTATATTTTTGCTAATGAGCCTTTTTTCTCAAGCCATTCTTTTCTTGCAGCTGCATTTTTCTTTGATAAAAGAAGATCCATCATTGAGTTAGCATTATCGCTTGAGCTAATAGAAAGTTTTACAAGCTGTCTTGTTGATGGATCCATGACAGTTTCTCTTAACTGAGAAGGATTCATCTCTCCCAAACCTTTGAATCTCTGAATATTTATCTTTGGTTTACCTTTTTTACTTTTAAAATTTTTAACAATCTCATCCCTTTGAGAGTCATCTAAAGCATATAACACTTCTTTACCACAATCGATTCTATATAGAGGTGGCATTGAAATATATATACGTCCCTCTTGCACTAAAGGTTTGTAATGTCTTAAGAACAGAGCGCATAGTAATGTTGCTATATGTAATCCATCAGAGTCTGCATCAGCTAAAATACAAATTTTTCCATATCTTAAAGATGATAAATCACTGTTACCAGGCAATACACCAATAGCAGTAGAAAGATTTTTTATCTCTTGAGATTTTATAATTTCAGCACTTTCTAAGTCCCATGTATTTAATATTTTTCCGCGTAGCGGCATTATTGCTTGAAATGATCTTTCTCTAGCCTGTTTAGCTGAACCACCAGCAGAATCTCCCTCAACAAGGAATAACTCAGTTTCATTTAAATCCTGACTATTACAATCAGAAAGTTTTCCTGGCAATGCTGGTCCTTTAAAAGTTTTCTTTCGCTCTACAATATTAGAAACTTTTGCCCGCGTCTGCGCAGAAATAATTGCAAGCTCAGCAATTTTTTCTCCTTCCTCGGTGTGAGTATTAAGCCAAATACTCAATATATCTTTGGTGGTACTTGAGACAAATGACATGTGATCTTTAGAGTCTAGTCTTTCTTTAGTTTGACCAGCAAACTGAGGATTTTGTAACTTTGAAGAAACTATAAAAATAGCATTATTTATTATGTCATCTGCATTTATTTTTAAGCCTTTAGGTAGCAAATTTCTGTATTCACAAAATTCTTTTATAGACTCTAAGAGGCCTGATTTAAAACCATTGAGGTGAGAACCACCTTGAGCGGTAGGAATTAAATTTACATATGTCTCATCAAGTTTATTTTTAGGGGGTTTCGGCGACCAATTTATAGCAAACTCTAGTTCCTGAGCACTACCTTCTTTTGCGCATATTATTGAATCTTCTAATATAAGCTCTGCACCCTCTGATGATTCATTAAGATAACTTTTTAAGCCATCTTCAAAGTACCACTTCTCTTTATCATTAGGTTTTTTCTCATTAATAAATTCAATGGTTAAACCTGGGCAAAGTACTGCTTTTGCCTTTAGTAAGTGTTTTAAGGTTTTAACTTGTACATTAATATCTTCGAAATATTCTGGATTGGGCTTAAAGGTAATTGAAGTTCCAGTGTTTCTTAAGCCAACATCTCCAATTTTCTTAAGTTCACTAACCTTATCGCCGTTACTAAAATCTATCTGAAACTCTTGGGAGTCTCTTTTAACTTTGACTTCTAATGCTTCGGATAGAGCATTTACAACAGAAACTCCAACTCCATGCAGTCCGCCAGAAAAATTATAATCGTCACCTGAAAATTTTGCCCCAGCATGAAGCTTGCACAAAATTAATTCAACACCAGTAACCTTGTGCTCGGGATGGATATCAACGGGCATTCCTCTTCCATTATCTGAGACTTTGATGTTGCCATCCTTCAAGAGTGATATTTTTATATTTGAACAATGACCAGATAAGGCTTCATCAACTGAATTATCTAAAACTTCTTGTATTAAATGGTTAGGATTTGATGTATCTGTGTACATCCCAGGTCTTTTTTTTACAGGATCTAAACCTGATAAAACCTCGATTGCTTCTGCATCATATGAATTTTTTGCCAATTTTAAGATGCCTTAATAATGATTGAACTTATGAAAGATATTCTACTCTAAGAAATATTAAAAAAATTATAAAATATAAAAAATTTGCAAATGTTTACACTGTAAACATTAATATTGAGTTAAAATAACAACATGAACAAAATTTCAAAATCATTATTCATATTAATTTTTTCAACTTCCAGTCTTTTAGCGGAAAACTTATTAGATATTTATAATGAGGCTTTAAAAAATGATCCAACCTTTAAGGCTGCAGAATATTCATATCTTGCAGATAAAGAACTAGTTGTTCAAGGTAGAGCTGCTCTGTTACCAAGCCTAACTTTGAGTGGTTCAACTAATTGGAATGAGTATTATCAAGATAAACAGCTTCAACAAGAATATAACTCATTCTCAAGCTCGGCAAGATTAACACAGCCTTTGTTTAGACTTGATTCTTGGTTTCAGTTTAAACAATCTAAATCATTAACAAATGCTGCTGAGGCTGAGTTTGCATACGAACAACAAAATCTTTTAGTTAGAACCGCAGAACTTTATTTTGGGGTATTAAGAGCTATAGATAATCTAAATGCAGCCATTTCAGAAGAAAAGGCAATAAAGAAACAGCTTGATCAAGCACAGCAAAGATATGAGGTTGGCCTTTCTGCAATAACTGGTGTACAAGAAGCCCAACTAGCATATGACTTAAGTAAGGCATCTAGAATTAATGCAGAAGGAAGTTTATTTTCTGCAAGAGAAGCATTAAACGCATTAATAGGTAGAGAAATTTTTAGTCTAGATGAATTGGGTGAGGGTTTATTAATTGAGAGTCCTGCACCAAGCTCAAAAGAAGAATGGGTAGATATAGCATTAGAAAATAATTACCAACTTAAAGCTGCGTATTTAAGAAAAGATGCAGCTAAAAGCAATGCTAGAAATGCTGCTTCTAATCATTTACCTAAAATAGATATTGTTGGATCTAAATCTGAATCTGAAACAAACCAATTTAACTATGAAGGTCTAAACTTTAATGGTCAGGGCATTCCTGTTCCTGAAATAACAGGCAGAAGAAATTTTGCTATCCAGTTTAGTATGCCAATTTTTCAAAGTGGAGCTGTCAACTCAAGAAGAAAGCAGGCTTACGCACAATATGAGAGAACCAATGAGAACACCCTATTTACTCAAAGAAAAATCATACAAGACGTTCGATCTGGATACTCTAACGTTGTTACTCTAGTTGCCAATGTAACCGCTCAAAAACAGGCTGTAATCTCAGCAACTAGTGCGCTTGAAGCCACACAAGTCGGTTACAAAGTCGGAACAAGAAATGTTGTAGATCTTTTACAAGCAGAAAAAAATCTTTATAGTGCTGAAAAAAATCTTGCTAATGCTAAGTATGATTATATTCTTGCTAATCTTAGATTGGATTTAGCCGCAGGAACTATTACTCCTGGAGACCTAGTTTCAATTAATAATCTACTTAATTAATTAAATGCCAGAATTACCGGAGGTTGAAACAACCCTCAGGGCAATAAAGAAATTTCAAGGTCAAAATTTAACTAATATTAAAGTTCATAATAGAAACTTGAGATGGACTGTTGCCAAAGACCTTGAAAAAAATTCAAAAAATCAAAAATTAATTGATATTCATAGAAGAGCCAAATACATAATTTTTGAATTAGAAAATACTTATCTATTGCTGCATTTAGGAATGTCAGGAAGTTTGAGAATCTTAAAAATTGAAGACAACTATTTTCTAAAGCATGATCACATTGAATTCATCTTTGATAATGAAAAGATCATTTATAATGATCCAAGAAGATTTGGTTCGCTTCACATTGCAAAAGATATTAATAATCACAAATTAATATCTGGGCTTGGCCCGGAACCGCTCTCTGAAAATTTCAATGGAGCATACCTTTTAGACTGCTGTAAAAGATCTAAAACTAATATTAAAAGTCTCATAATGAATCAAAAAAATGTGGTTGGCATTGGAAACATATATGCGTCAGAATCTCTTTATCTCTCAAGAGTAAACCCTCAAAAAGAATCACAAAAATTAGATATTGAAGAATGTAAAAGAATTGTAAGTTCATCAAAAAAAGTTCTGATTGAAGCAATTAAAGTAGGAGGCACGACTCTAAAAGATTTTTACTCAGCAGATGGCAGTGCAGGATATTTCAAAATTAAATTAAATGTTTATGGTCGAAACGGCCAAAAATGTAAAAATTGTGAAGAAGAAATATTAAAAGTTACTATTAATCAAAGAGCTACTTTCTATTGTCCAAACTGTCAGTCTTAAGTCTGTAGTTTAGCTTTTAATGCCTGTTCAACTTTTGGGTGAACAAATTTAGAAATATCGCCCTTAAGATCAGAAATTTCTTTTATCAAGCTTGAAGAAACATAAATTAAGCTTTCTTTAGGCGTTAAAAATATACTTTCTATGTCTGGAGCTAATGATCTATTCATAGTTGCTAGTTGAAACTCGTATTCAAAGTCTGATACAGCTCTTAATCCTCTAATAATTGCACATGCATTGAAGTCTTTAGCCAAATCAACAGTTAATTTTCTAGGAAAGCCAACAACCTCAATTTTGTTGTTATCTTCGTATATAGATGTAGCAAGATTAATCCTATCTTCTAATGAAAACATAGGATTTTTTGATTCGCTTTTTGCAATTGCAACAACAACCTTGTCAAAAAGACCGCAACCTCTCTCAATAATGTCCATATGTCCATATGTTATTGGATCGAAGGAACCTGGATAAATTGCAACTTTCATAAGCGAATCATACTAAACAATAATATTTAAGCAATATTTTAGGATCAATACTAAATTAATAAGAAAATCAAGTTATCTTAAAAAATATATTTTTAAAATTTGATACATATAAAATTTTTAGCTATTATCTTAAGTTCATACTAACGGGGGAGTAATTTATTTACTCTAAATAATAGGAGTTTAATATGAAATATTTATTAATCTTGGGTAGTGTTATTGCGCTTCCTTCTTTTGCTGCTAGTGGTGGCGACCTAGATGCTAGTGATTATACTGGTGTATCTTTTTGGTTGGTAACTGCTGCGCTGTTAGCTTCTACTGTATTCTTTTTTATTGAAAGAGATAGAGTTTCAGCTAAATGGAAGACTTCATTAACAGTATCTGGTCTTGTTACTGGTATTGCTTTTTGGCATTACTTGTACATGAGAGGAGTCTGGGTAGAGACTGGTGAAACACCAACTGTATTCAGATATATTGACTGGTTACTAACAGTACCTTTATTAATATGTGAATTCTACTTAATACTTGCTGCTGCAACCAATGTTGCAGGTTCATTATTTAAGAAACTATTAATTGGTTCTCTTGTAATGCTTGTATTCGGATACATGGGCGAAGCTGGAATAATGGCAGCTATGCCTGCTTTCATTGTTGGAATGTTAGCTTGGATTTACATGATCTATGAGCTTTGGGCTGGTGAGGGTAAGTCTGCATGCAATACAGCAAGTCCTGCAGTTCAGTCTGCATACAATACAATGATGTGGATTATTATAGTTGGTTGGGCAATTTACCCACTTGGATATGCTTCAGGCTACCTAGTAGGCGATGGATCATCAGCTATGAATCTAAACTTAATTTATAACCTTGCTGACTTTGTTAACAAGATTCTATTTGGTTTAATCATTTGGAATGTTGCTGTCAAAGAATCTAGTGCATAATTAAGTAATAGATACTTAAAAATTAAAACCCGGTTTTATACCGGGTTTTTTTATATTTATTGCCAGCTTGTAGCAAAAAGTGTGTTTTAATAATTTTTATTATTGCTTATTGGAGGTGAAAATAATGAAGTACCTTATAACAACTTTAGCTATTATTTCTTTTAATGTTTACTCAGATGATCACAAGGGTTTGCCAAAACCATCAGATTGCAAGGGTAGTCCTGCTAATTACTATGTCGCTAAACTTATTGAAGGTGGGACTATCGAGGGCTGGCTAAATGCAACCAAGATGCATGAGGCATATTATAAAGATAGAGGTTTTGATGTAGAGGTAGTACCTTCTATACAATACCTACCAAGCGAAGAAAATAATGGACCGAGTGAAGAAGTCTTTAGGTTAAGCACTCACGTGATTCACAAATCTTTGCCTGAACAAGAAAGATGGTGGGATTGGAATCAAAATACAAGAGCTGAGTCAGATATTGAAGCAAGAGATGCTTTTGTTGCAGAGTATGATAAAAATAATGAGGTAACAGCAAGAAGGTATCTTTGCATACTTTCCAATTAGATTTTATGGAGAAATAGTTTCTCCATCATATGCTAATAAGTTTCCAGAGTCTTTTGTTGTTGCATTTTCAATTACATCTGAAAGCAACTCTCTGCTTTGTTCTGGAGTGAATAACTTACCTTTTGCTACATTTTTCTTAAATGGCTCGCTAAGATTGCTATCTACTGTTCCGGGTTGAAGTCCTAAAACAATTGCATTTGGGTTTGTTCTTTTTAATTCAATACTAAAGTTTTTTATTATCTGATTAAGTGCTGTTTTGCTTGCTCTATATGAGTACCAGCCACCCAATTTATTGTCTGAAATACTCCCTACCCTTGCGCTTAAAAAGGCCATGACAGACTTAGTATCTTTTGTTAGTAATGGTATGAAGTATCTGCCAACTAATGAAGGACCAATCGTATTAACGCTCATAACTTTCGTCATGCTGTCATGATTAATATCTTTAATACTTTTTTCAGGGCCAAAGCTCTCAGAGTGCAAAACCCCTGTAGCAACAATGATATGATTTAGACGGTTTTCTTTGATTTTTTCCGCTGCATCTTGAATGCTATTTTGATTTTCAATATCTAACTCAAAACTTTGAACTTTCTTATTTTCATAACTTTGTTTTTTTCTTGAAAATGCAAATACCTTGTTAACTGATTGATCGTCAGAATAATGCTCTACAAATGCATTACCTATTGCTCCAGACGCACCAATGATTGCTACATTTTTATCCATTAAGGTCTCCTTATATTGTCTACCATTTCATAAACATGTTCTGGGGGCTTGCTATAAAAACTGGAGACAGCTAAAGCAATAACAATGTTAATCATCATTCCAATAAAACCTATACCTTCAGGTGAAATACCCAAAAACCAGTGTTGGGCATAATTAAATTCAATATTAATGAATTTAAAATAGATAATATATGAAGATGTAAATATTAATCCTGATAGCATTCCGGCAATTGCTCCTTGCATATTTAATCTTTTATAAAAAATGCCAAGAAATAGAGCTGGAAAAATGGTAGATGCTGCAAGCCCAAAAGCAAAAGCTACCACCTGAGCTACAAAACCTGGGGGATATATTCCAAACAATCCTGCAACTAATATAGCTACTGCCGCAGAACATCTTGCGTATAACAGCTCTTGTTTATCAGTAATTTTTGGCATGAAAGTTTTCTTAAGCAAATCATGAGAAACGGATGCAGATATCACCAAAAGCAATCCTGCTGCAGTTGATAATGCCGCAGCTAGAGCTCCAGCTGCTACGAGAGCAATAACCCAGCCCGGCAATTGTGCTATTTCAGGATTGGCTAATACCATAATATCTTTATCAATATATACCTCATTATTGTTTGCTTGATTAGCGGCGTTACTAACCAGTCTCTCTCCATAATTCCCCTCGCCTTCAACAAACTTAGGTTTAGTTCCTTCTAAAGCGTCCCCTGCTGAGTATTGAATTAAGCCATCCTCATTTTTATCTTTCCATGCGATTAGACCTATATCCTCCCAGTTCTGGAACCACTCTGGTGAAGATTGATATTCAACATTTTGAACAGAATCAATAAAATTAATTCTTGCAAAAGCTGATACTGCAGGAGCTGTTGAATATAAAATCGCAATAAAAATTAGTGCATAACCCGCAGACTTTCTAGCATCACTAACTTTTGGCACCGTAAAGAACCTAACAATTACATGCGGCAGGCCTGCAGTTCCAAACATTAAAGCTGCTGTGATACAAAAGATATCAATTTTACTCTTCGAGTTTTCAGTATATGCATTAAATCCTAAATCTGTTGTGACCTGATCTAATTTATCTAAAAGATAGGTTGAACTATCAACAAGGGTATCGCCAAAACCCAGCTGCGGAACTGGATTGCCAGTTACTAAAATTGATATAAAGATAGCTGGAACTAAATAAGCAAAAATTAATACGCAGTATTGGGCTACTTGGGTGTAAGTAATTCCTTTCATTCCTCCAAGGACTGCGTAAAAAAAGACAATACACATACCTATTACAACTCCAAGATTAATATCTACTTCAAGAAATCTTGAAAAAACAATGCCAACTCCTCGCATTTGTCCAGCCACGTAGGTAAAAGAAACAAATATTAAACATATGACTGCAACTAACCTTGCGGCATTAGAATAATATCTAGTTCCAATAAAGTCCGGAACAGTATATTGACCAAATTTTCTTAAATAAGGAGCTAGCAATAACGCAAGCAATACATAACCCCCGGTCCATCCCATTAAATAAACAGAACCATCTTTTCCAAGAAAAGCTATAAGGCCTGCCATAGAGATAAAAGAAGCGGCTGACATCCAATCTGCTGCGGTAGCCATACCATTTGCAACAGGGTTGACTCCTTTTCCTGCTATATAAAAATCATTTGTTGACTGTGCACGAGACCAAATGGCAATTCCAATATATAGTGCAAAAGATAAACCAACAAACAAATAAGTTAATGATTGAGTATCCATTAATATTTATCTTCCTCATCATTATGATCTTTGTATTTCTTATCTAATTTATTCATTAAATGAACATAGATAAAGATAAGAACAACAAACAAATAAATACTTCCTTGTTGAGCAAACCAAAATCCTAGCTTGAAGCCGCCAATTTGATATTGATCAAGAGAATCTGAAAATATGATTCCAAAACCAAAAGAAACCAAAAACCATATTGATAAGAGAATGATTAGAATTTTAAGATTAGCTCGCCAATAATCTTTATGCATAACTTATGAGACCTTAATTGATATTCCGTTATTCTTTTTTAAAGGGTTCCTGATAAAAATTAAATATACCATTGTTATTAATATAGCTATAAACTTTTTAAAAGTTAATTAACAAGAAAAATTATGGCATTTGAAGTAAGTGATAAAGCAAAAGAAATAAATGAAAGACTTGAAGTATTCATGGAGGAGCATATTTATCCTCGTGAAAGAGACTATGATGAGTTTACAAGCAATCAAGACAACCTCTGGCAATATCCTGATTGGTATGAAGATCTAAAAAAAGAAGCAAAAAAACAAGAACTATGGAATTTATTTTTACCAAAAGAATATGCTCCTTGGAGTCCTGGCCTAACAAATTTAGAAATTGCAGGGCTTTTTGAAACAATGTCTAAGTCTGCATGGGCACAACAAATCTTTAATTGTAATGCCCCTGATAGAGGCAATATGGAAGTATTAGCAAAATATGGAACTCCTGAACAACAAAAAGAATGGCTCGAACCATTATTAGCAGGTGAAATTAGATCAGCATATGCAATGACAGAACCAGATGTTGCTTCATCGGATGCAACAAATATGGAACTAGAAATTAGACGTGATGGTGATGAGTATGTTCTAAATGGAAAAAAATGGTGGACAACTGGTGTTATCTCACCCAAATGTAAATTTATGCTTGTTATGGGAAAATCAAATCCTGAGAACTCTCGACATACACAACATTCAACAATCATTGTGCCCACTGATGCTGAGGGATTTTCAATTACAAGAGCCTTGAGATCTCTAGGCGAATATCACTCTCCTGGTGGTGAAGGTGATGTTGTTTTTAAAAATGTTCGTGTTCCGGTGTCTAATCTTATATTAGGTGAAGGAAGAGGATTTGAAATAGCTCAGGGCAGACTTGGTCCAGGAAGGTTTCAATATGCGATGATGTTTGTTGGTATGGCTCAAAGATCTTTGGAGCTCATGTGTGAAAGAGCGCAAAATAGAGTTGCCTTTGGTGAAGCTCTTATTAAGAAAACTAGTGTTCAACATGAAATAGCAAGAAGTCGGTGCGATATTGAGCAATGTCGATTACTTGTTTTATCTGCTGCTGAAAAAATGGATAAATATGGAATTGATGCTGCAAGAGATTACATCTCAATGTTAAAAATAGTAGCGCCAAAAATGTGTGAAGATGTCTCTAGCAGAGCAATACAGATATTTGGAGGCATGGGCGTGTCTCAGGATACTCCGTTAGCTCATATATTTACTACAAGCAGATTTTGTAGAATTGCAGATGGTCCAGATGAAGTTCATATGTCGCAGTTGGCAAAACTTACCATAAGATCATTGTCGGGTTAGATTTTAGATACATAATAAAAAAGGGAGCATGAGCTCCCTTTTTTAATATTCTAATCAATTAGAAGTTATATTTAACACTAAAGCTATGAGTTTCAGGTGCACCCATAGTCATTCCATTAACTCCACTTATTCCGCTTGCTATTAATACTAACCTAACATAATTGTTGTCGGTTGCATTTTTAACTGAATAAGCAAGTTCCCATGAATCATTTCTCCAACCAATTTTATAGTTTAAAAATTCTTGATCTTCTTTCTCTGCAAGCTCTGGGTAGGCAGCTGGTAATTGAGCTTGCCATTGTGGTGAGAGCATTGGAGCTGAAGAGTATTCGTATGGGCCATCATATGAATAATCAACTCTTGAGAACATATTTCCATTTCCTAGAGGGAAATTATGAGAAAGTCCAATCGTATATGCATCATCAGGAGTTAACCTTGCTGCAGCATTAGATAGGATATCTGGGGAGCCATCATCAACAGTAAAATATGACATATTTAAAGTCAGATTTGATGTTAATTTAGCAACAATATTTAAATCAAACCCTAGTCTCTCTGCTGTCTCGGTTGCATTTCCAACAATAGTTCCAGTACCTGTTGGACTTTGTGTAATGTAATGTTGGCCATCTGTGTCCATTGAAAAAGCAGTAGCGTTAAGCTGAACTTTATTGTTCATTAATCTTGATTTAATACCAACTTCAAAATTAGTTGTTTCAGTCTTATCAAAAGCTCTCATATCGCCTGTATCACCAGAGGTAGAGTTAAAACCACCAGCTTTGTAACCAGTTGCAGCGGCTGCATAAAGCATTACATCATCTGAAAGATCTTTTTGAACGCTGAACGACCATGTTGTTGCGCTATCAGATCTTGAAAAATTGTTATCTACATTTTGTAAGAAACCACTAAATGGCCAAGCATTGCCAAGCACAGCCTGTCTTGGAAGACCAACAATAGCAGGATTACCTAATAAACCAGCCAAGGTAGGACTTACAGCTCCACCCAATAAAGCTTGAGCATATAAATCAGCATCTTTTTCTTCTGTAGTATATCTAGCGCCAATTGTGTATCTGAAAGTATCAGAAACATGAACTGTCATTCTTCCAAAGATAGCCGCTGTTTCGTCAGACCACATCATGTCTTGAGCAATCTGATCTCCAGCCTCTGTTGTTGCAAAAAAACCACCAACACCTGGAAGAGCTGCTTGAAGTCCCTGAAGTGCAGCTAATTGTGCAGGTGAGGCAGCACCTGCTGCGGCTAAAGCTCCTAACTGTTGAGCCTGAGTACTAAGTTGTGTAAACCATGTTCCCCAAACAGGTGAAAAATCAGGACCAACTTCAATTGCAGCTTTATTTGGATAACCGCCTGACTCTCCATATTCAGCATCAAGGAAAAATAACCCAACTGTATATTCTTTGTTGCCCATCATGTTTGAACTAAATCTTAATTCATTAGTTAATGACTTACCTGGCATATTTCTCTTAAGTGTAAGCATGTCAAGGGATGTAAAATCTGCATCCCAATGCCTAAATGCATCGTATTTATTCCTCGCAATGATATAAGTTAGAGTTCCGTTTTCTCTTTCTTGATCAACTTTGAGAGATGTTAATGTTGAATCTAAATTAAAATTAGGCGTCCCTGGTGAAGTTGCGTACTTATAATTTGTATAATCGTTATCTGATGGAGTTCTTCCCAATAAAGGAATTCCAATTGCTACCTGTGAAGATGTTGGCACACTATCTACAGCACAACATGTAGATTTTTTTGAAACATCTGAATGAGAAAATACATAACTAAGTTTTTCATTTTCATGATAAATCTTTAACCCAATCACTGAATCATCAACACCATTTGCAGGCTGACCATCAACCATGTTTGTCATATAGCCATCTGACTCATTTACATTTGCACTTAATCTAATGGCGGTAGAATCTGAAAGGCCAAAACTCATCGCTGAGGTTACTCTTGTTGAATTAAAATCGCCACTTTCATAATGAACAAAACCGTCTGAATCACCAGGCCTTGGTGTTTTTGTCGTTATATTAACAACACCTGCATTTGAGTTCTTACCATATAAGGTACCTTGAGGACCTTGAAGGACTTCAATTCTTTCAATATCTATAAGATCATTTAATCCTAAACCTGTTTTGTTAAGATAGACTCCATCTACAACAAGTGCTACATCAGACTCTAAGGATGCATCACTTTGACTGGTTCCAATACCTCTTATTCTCATAGATGCATTAAATGGATCAACGTTATAATTAATGATTAACGTTGGTAATGCAGAGTCAATATCTCTTGCAGTTGTAATATTCATATCTTCAATTTGAGAAGCAGTCAAAACATCAACCACCATTGGAATATCTTGAGCATTTGCTTCAGTTTTTGTTGCTGAAACAATTACTTCTTCAATTCCACCTGAATCTTGAGAAATTAGACTTAAAGGTGCAAAAAGAACACCAAAAAACATCACTGTGCTAAAAAAATTTTTCATTCTATAGTCCCCCTGTAGACTTTTATCTATTCAACTTAAAAAGATATCACAAATTAAACAATAACTTTGTTCGTATACTATCAGAGTATGAGAATTATCCAACAGTATAGTTATGTATAAAATTTAGTTCTTTTTTAGGCTACTAGCTGCTACGAAATTAGTACCCTTTAAAAGCTCTTCTATATTTTCTAATACAGTTTGTTTTACTGCTCTAACAATAGGATTTGATCTAGAAAGTTCATGTTGTATTAAATAAAAACCAATCTTAAATGAGTAATCTTCTTTTTTAAATGGAACCAATCTGGGGTCATTATCACCATCTAAGTCTGTCAGAAAAGTAACCCCATTTCCTGAGGATACGAATGCGTGTGCGTCTTGATAGGAGTTTGAAGAAATTATTATATTTGGATTTTGAAAAAAACTATTAACTACAAAATTGGTATCTGCTTGATCTTTTCTTATATACGTTACCCATTCAAAATCATCAATATTTTTGACTTTCTTAAAGTATTCTTTGCTTCCATATATATGCATATTTAATTCACCAAGCAAAGTTGCTATTGAATCTTCAGGAGGATTAGTAGTTCCGACAAATCCAATGTCATACATTTCTGTAGTAAGGTCACTTGAATCAGAATGATTCATTATATGAATATTGAGGTTAGGGAAATTCTTTCTAAGTTTGGTAATAATATTAGTCATATTGTTGCCACCCTCGCCCTGTTTGTAGATTACCAGCTTTCCATCCATTAAATCAGGATTGGGTATAAATCTTTCTTTTAATGCTGAGATTTTAAAATCAATTTTTTGGACTTCTTTGTATAAATCTTTACCGTGAACTGTTAACGCATACCCTGAATTTCTTCTTTCAAATAATTTGATGGCTAATTCTTTTTCAAGTTTTTCAATTTTCCTGGAAACGGTAGAGTGGTTAACGCCCATTTCTTTAGCACAACCACTCAAGGTGCCATGATTTGCACACGAGATAAAATATTCTAAATTTCCCCAATCAAGCATTTATTTAATCTAATTGTTTAAATATGAGCACAATATACTATGGGTGATTAAATATAATCAACATATAAGCTTATTTTTGTTATATCAAGTCGCTAATTTTTATATTAGACTTTTTAAATCTAATAGGGGGTTGAAAAAATAAATGAAAGTTCTAAGAACACCAGATTCATGTTTTGAGAATATCAAAGATTATCCCTTTGAGCCGATTTATACAAATATAGAAACTAAGGATGGAACTATCCTAAGAATTCATCATATTGATGAAGGTCCTAAAGATGGTCCCATTTTGCTGGCAATGCATGGTCAGCCAGTATGGAGCTATCTTTATTCTAGAATGATTCCATTTCTAACCGAAGCGGGAATAAGAGTTATAGCTCCTGACTTAGTTGGTTACGGTAAGTCGGATAAGCCAGCTGCAAGGGAGGACTATTCTTATCAAAACCAAGTTGATTGGATGGGAGAGTGGTTAAAGAAAAATGATTTTCAAAATTTAACTTTTTTTGGACAAGATTGGGGGGGATTAATTGGTCTTAGAATGGTAGCTGCGGACCCCGATAGATTTACAAAAATTGCTATGGGTAATACAGGTCTTCCGTATAACCCTGATGCTCCTCAAGAAATTATAGATGAAGTAAATGAGTTTAGGGCATCTAATAAAAAGATAAGCTTCTTTGGAATGATCAAAGAAGTTAGCAAAATGGATAAAAATAAACATATGGCAACAAAATTTATGTACTGGCAAAAATTTACCTGGGATTCAAAAAATCTTCCAATTGGTTTAATTAACTCCTTTCAAATGGAGAGTCAGTTTAGGAAATCTCCGGTCAAAGCATATATCCATATTCTGTTACAAAAGATAGGACTTGAAAAAATATCACCGTTTTATACTAATTTAATGAAAGCTTATGAGGCACCCTTCCCCAACCCATCATATAAAATGGGTCCTAGGGCAATGCCAAGCCAAGTTCCAATGATACCTGACCAGTCTTTAGATGCTCAGAGAAAAGCAAGAGAGTTTTTTAAAACCTCCAATAAACCTTTTTTAGCTGTTTTTGCAGGTAATGATCCTGTAACAAATGGTGCTGAGAGAGATGTTCTGAGAATGGCTCCAAATGCAAAAAGTGCTCCTCATATTGGCGGAGGTCATTTTTTTCAATGGACTAAAGCAAAACCACTATCTAAGATATTAATAGATTTCATTAAAGGGTAATTTTTATGATTCATTTATATACAGCCTCAACACCTAACGGTCATAAAGTTTCATGCTTATTAGAAGCATTAGAGATGCCCTACGAAGTTCATTCAGTAAACCTTGCTGAAGGTGAGCAAAAAAAACCTGAATTTTTAAAGATTAGTCCCAATGGCAGAATCCCAGCTATTGTAGATACTGATAATGATGACCTTTCGATCTTTGAGTCTGGTGCAATAATGCTCTATCTTGCAGAAAAGGCAGGCAAGCTTATCCCAAATGATGATAAAGGAAGAGCAAAAGTAACTGAATGGCTTATGTTCCAAATGGGTGGTATTGGTCCAATGATGGGTCAAGCAAATGTTTTTTTTAGGTACTTTCCTGAAAAAATTCAGCCAGCTATAGATAGATATCAAAATGAATCAAGGCGTCTTTTTGAAGTTTTAGATACCCATTTAGCTGACAATGAATGGCTGGCAGGAGAATATTCGATTGCAGACATTGCTAACTGGTGCTGGGTTAGAACCCATAATTGGTCGGGTGTATCAATTGATGGACTAACTCATTTAGAAGATTGGAAAAATAGAATGTATGAGCAGCCAGGAATGATTCAAGGAACTAAAGTTCCAGTAAGTAGAGAAAGTATCTTAAAAAATGAAAAAGATGAAAAGGAATTTATAAAAAACGCGGAAAAAATGGTAAAAAAATAAGAAAGAACCTTATGTTAAAAATTCACTTTACACCAGGTACGCGAGCAGGAAGAGTGGTTTGGCTGCTAGAGGAATTAGGGTTAGATTATGATGTGAATATCATGCCTTTTACCAAAAAAGGTCTTAAGTCCCCAGAACATAAAGCGCGTCATGCTCTTGGAAGGGTTCCGGTTCTAGAGGATGGCGATATATCAATATTTGAATCTGGAGCCATCATTCAATATGTTCTTGAACGACATAAAGACGGTGGTTTAAAGCCCGATGTTAGTTCTGAAGAGTTTCCATATTATCTACAATGGTTTCATTACTGTGAGGGGATGGTTATGCCTCCAATGAATCAAATTGTAGTTCAAGCTATTCTATTGCCATCTAATAGAAGAGATAAAAATGTCTTAAAACAAGCTAAAAATCTATTAACTAAATCATTGGGGCCTGTAAATAAGAATCTTGAGGGCAAAGACTATTTAATTGGTGATTTCTCTGCTGCTGATCTTATGCTTGGTCATTCATGCTTTATGGCTAATAGATTGGGGTGTGTTCCTGATGAGATGGAGCACATAAAAAATTATGTAGCTCGTATTGAAGCAAGACCAGCATTTCAAAAAGCTATATCAATGGGTGAAACATTTTTCCATAAAATTTATCGGTGGTGGTCATTTCGTTCAATGAAGAAAAGGACAGTTACTATCTAATGTACCAATTAATTTTGTAGAAGAGTGATTTAATAGAAACAAGGAGGATACTATGTTAAAAGTTCATTTTACACCAGGTACTAGGGCTGGAAGAGTGGTTTGGCTACTAGAAGAATTAGGGCTAGATTATGATGTAAATATCATGCCTTTTACAAAAGAAGGTTTGAAATCACCGGAACATAGATCTAGACATGCACTGGGCAGAGTGCCAGTTCTTGAGGATGGTGATATTTCTATATTTGAATCTGGAGCCATTATTCAATATATCCTTGAGCGTCATAAAGACGGTGGACTTAAACCGAATTCAGATTCTGAAGAGTTTCCATATTATCTGCAATGGTTTCATTATTGTGAAGGTATGGTCATGCCTCCAATGAATCAGGTCGTAGTACAAACAATTCTTTTGCCGCCGGATAGACGAGATGAGAATGTTTTAAAGCAAGCGCAAAACCTAATAACTAAATCTCTTGGTCCTGTTAATGAAAATCTTGCAGATAAAGATTACTTGGTTGGTAATTTTTCTGCTGCTGATCTTATGCTTGGTCATTCATGCTTTATGGCTAATAGATTGGGATGTGTGTCTAATGAGATGGAGCATATAAAAAATTATGTAGCTCGCATTGAAGCAAGACCAGCATTCCAAAAAGCTATAACCTTAGGAGAATAAAATGAAATATAAAAATAGCGTACATCCTACCAAAGAACAAATGGAAGGATTTCTTGAAGGTGACAATGAAGCACCTATAGCCATGATTAATCTTTTGAAATTTAAAGAAAAAGCTGAATATGAGGACGGTCGAGATACTGAACTAACTGGGGAGCAAGCATATGCCATATATAGTGAAGAGGTTGTTGAACATTTAAAAAAAGTGGGTGGTAAAGTATCTTTTGGCGGGTCTATAAATCGCCTAATGCTTGGAGAAGTGGAAGAACTTTGGGATACAACATTTATTGCTAAATATCCTAGTAAAAAGGCAATGCTCAAAATGATTACAGATCCTGACTATTTAGAAAGCAATAAACACAGAGTAGCAGGACTAGCAGGACAGCTTAATATAGAGGTTAAGGAATATAAATTTTGAGGCAATTACAAACATTAAAAAGTGATCTTTCAAAAACCAGAATCATTGAAACAAAAAACTCTGATATTCAAGAAGAAGAAATTTCAGTATCAATAGAAAGTTTTGCTTTCACTTCAAACAATGTTACGTATGGAGTAGCAGGTGACACAATAGGTTATTGGCAATTCTTTAAAACAACTGAAGATACTAATAATGATTGGGGCTGCATACCAGTGTGGGGATTTGCAAAAATTATTAAATCAAATGTCGAAGAATTAATTGTTGGAGAAAGGTTATTTGGATATTTTCCTCCAGGCGATATCTTAAATTTAAAACCTATTAAAGTTACCAATCAAGGATTTGCCGATGGCAAAGATCATCGTAAAGATCTCCCCGCTGTATATAACAATTATTTAAGATTGTCTGGAGATATTAATTACGATAGCTCATTAGATAATATTAGATCATTATTATTTCCACTGCATATAACATCTTTTTGTATATGTGATGCATTAGAAGATGAGGCCTATTTTGGTTCAGATCAAATTATTATAGTCAGTGCATCAAGTAAGACTGCAATTGGTGTTGCGCAGGGGCTCCAAGAAGCTTCTAATGCTCCATCAATAATAGGTCTTACTTCTCAAAAGAATCTAGATTTTGTTAAAAACTTGGGTTGTTATGATGAAGTGATTGCATATGATCGCCTATCAGATATAAATTTTAATCTTAAATCTGTTATGGTTGATATGGCAGGAAGCCGGGAGATTTTGGGCACTCTTCATGGGTCACTTGGTGACAAAATGCTTAAATGCCTAACAGTTGGGATGACTCATTGGGACAATGAGGTTACCGCTGAAGATGCTCTTGGTCAGGCCATGCTTAGGGAAAGAACAGAATTCTTTTTTGCTCCAGCTCATATTCAAAAACGAGTAAAAGATTGGGGTCATGAAGGCTATAACCAAAAAACAAATGAATTTATGAAAACTAGATCTAATCAAAGCATTGATTGGATGCAAGTAAAAAAAATTGCAGGACTCGAAAACTTTATATCAACTTATGAAAAATTTGTTAGTGGAGATATTAATCCAAATGAAGGAATCATTGTGGAGCTAAGTGATGGCTAAAAAACTCATGGTTTCTTTAATGGTGTTAATAGTTTTTGGTTTTGTTGCCTGGGAATATAAAGTAAATATTCTTGTATGGGCTATACCCAAAATATCAAATGTTACCATTCAAGAAAATATACCAACCACTTGGTCTAAAGGTCCAGATACACCAGTTGATGATAATAGACCAAATATAATTTTAATCCTGGCAGATGATATGGGTTATAACGATATATCTCTTCATAATGGCGGAGCAGCTGATGGAACCCTTCAAACTAAAAATATTGATGCACTAGCAAAAAGTGGAATTGTATTTACTAGAGGTTATGCCGCTAATGCAACTTGCGCTCCATCTAGAGCATCGATAATGACTGGGAAATACCCAACTAGATTTGGCTATGAATTTACCCCAATACCTTCTTTAGGCAGAACAGTTCTGGGTTGGCTTGCCGAAGAAGATAATTTTGAATTGAAACAAAGGATTGACCGAGAGGTGGTTTCAAAAATGCCGCCTTTTATGGAACAGGGAATGCCAACAGAACAAATAACAATAGCAGAAGTTTTAAAAGATGCTGGATATTACACAGCTCATATTGGAAAATGGCACCTTGGTCATGCTTATGGCATGGATCCACTGAATCAAGGCTTTCAAGACTCTCTAGGTTTAGTTGGGCCCCTCTATTTGCCTGAGAATCATCCTGATGTTGTAAACGCAAAGTTTGATACAAGAATTGATAAAATGGTGTGGAGTAATGGTCAATATTCCGCAACTTTTAATGAAGGTGAGATATTTGCGCCTGATAAATATGTTACAGATTACTATACTGATGAAGCATTAAAAGTAATTGAAAATAATAGAAATAGACCTTTCTTTTTATATCTCAGTCATTGGGCAATTCATAATCCACTCCAAGCACTAAGAAGCGATTATGAACAAATGAGTCATATGCACGGTCATAATCTTCAAGTTTACTCAGGAATGATAAATGCTTTAGATAGGAGTGTTGGAAAGATTATTGAAAAGCTCAAAGAATTAGATATATATGGTAAGACTTTAATTATATTTACTAGTGATAATGGTGGCGCCAATTATATTGAATTGGATAATATCAATAAGCCCTATAGAGGTTGGAAGATTAGTTTCTTTGAGGGCGGAATAAGAGTACCTTATATTATCAGTTGGCCAGATAAAATTAATCCAGGAAAAAAATCAGACAATGCTGTTCATCATTTTGATATTTTTCCTACTATTGCAAAGGCTGCGGGTATTGAATTATCTAATAAAATAGATGGTGTAGATTTACTACCCTTCATAAATAATAATAATAGCTCTTCCAAGCCTCACAAGACACTTTTTTGGCGATCTGGAAATCATCAAGCAGTTCTTCATGAAAACTGGAAATATATAATTAGTAAAAATGAAAATTTTAGATGGTTGTTTGATACTTCAGCGGATCCAACAGAAAAAAATAATCTACTTCAGAGTCATCCTTTAATAGTAAAGGAAATCGAAGAGCTTTTAGCCAAGTTTAATTCAGAACAAAAAAATCCTTTATTCCCTTCATCATATGATGCTCCAATAATGATAGATAAATATGATGGAAAAGAATACGAAGAAGGTGACGAATATATTTATTGGTCTAACTAATACATTATTCAAATAAAAATAGGAGAAATAGTGACAGAAAAAATAAAAGTTTTTGGGGTCCCTGCCTCACCTTATACTCAGAAAATGATATCCATCTTGAGATATCGTCATATTCCTTATGAAGTTTTTATAGGAGATGTTCAAGGAAGATTGAGCAGGCTAGAAGGAATAGAGCCACCAAAGCCTATTTTACTTCCTACTCTCCTATTAGAAGATGAAAGTGGTAAATTAAAAGCAACTACTGATACCACCCCTATCATTAGAAGATTTGAAAACGAGTATCCAAATAGAAAATTATTACCTGAGGACTCTGCTTTATCGTTCATAAATTATTTATTAGAAGATTTTGGTGATGAATGGGTTACTAAATATATGTTCCATTACAGATGGTATTTTGATGAGGATGCTGATAATGCATCAACCGTCCTTCCATTGAGTGATCTTGCTGTAAATATGCCTGATGAAATTCTTAAGGATGCAAAAAAATATGTTCATGATAGACAGACTGGAAGGTTATGGGTTGTAGGCTCAAATGATACAACAGCTGATTTAATCGATTCTAGTTTTAAAAGATTCTTAAAATTGATGGATGATCATTTATCTATTAGTAAATTTCTTTTTGGTGAAAAGCCCTCTTCTGCTGATTTTGCTATATATGGACAATTAACCCAGCTCATTGGTTTTGATCCTACATCAAGAAAAATTGCTTACGATACTGCATTAAGGCTTGTTTCTTGGCAAGATATAATGGCTGACTTGTCTGGTCATGATGTTGAGAATAGTAACTGGACTCCTCTAGAGGAAAGCCCCGCTTCTCTAAAAGAAATTATGAAAGAGTTTGGTAGGATGTATGTTCCAGCTTTAATAGCAAATGCAGATGCAATTATGAAGGGCGAGGAAACATGGGAAGCAGAAATTGATGGGTCTTTGTGGACACAAAAAGCCTTTCCTTACCAAGCTAAATGTTTGAAGTGGATTAAAGAGGAGTTCGAAGCACTTAGTGAAAATGACCAGTCTAGAGTTAAAACTTTTCTTGATGGAACGGGGTGCGAAAAATTATTAGGATAAAGCTATGGAAATAAAAAATAAAAGAATCGTAGTTACTGGTGCTGCAAGTGGCATTGGGTTGGCACTATGTGAGGAATTTTATGCAAGCGGTGCGCAGTCTATTGTATGCGTAGATCTCAATGAAGATGGCACTATGGAAATTGCAGAAAAAATTAATGGCCTTGCAGTGACAGCTGATGTGTCTAATGAACAAGACATAATTAATGTAGTTGAAAAAGCAAATGAATATTCCGGAGGTATAGATATATTTTGTTCGAATGCGGGAATTGGTGGAACTCCAATGCTTTTAGAAACCACTTCTGAAGAATGGAATCATACTTGGGGCGTCAACGTAATGTCCCATGTTCATGCAGCTAGACATGTTTTACCTCAAATGCTTGAAAGAGGTGAAGGTTATTTAATGAATACAGCATCAGCTGCAGGACTATTATCTCAAATAGGTGCCGCCCAATACGCTGTTACTAAATCAGCGGCGGTAAGTTTTGCTGAATGGGTAAAAATTACATATGGTCAAAAAGGAATTGGCGTTTCATGTCTATGCCCTCAGGCCGTAAGAACTGCAATGACCGCTCAAGGTGCTGGAGTCGCTGGGGTAGATGGAATGCTTGAACCTGATGTGGTTGCTAAAGATGTTATAGATGCAATTGAGAATGAAAGATTTTTAGTATTGCCTCACAAAGAAGTGAGTGAATATGTCCAAAGAAAGGGAAATGACAGAGATAGATGGATAACTGGGATGCAAAGACTGCAAAAAGAATATGAAGATTTTTATGAAAGTTGGGTTAGTGGAGATAAAGGAGAAAAATAATGAAAACTAAAATAACAGAACTATTTGGTATTGAGCACCCTATTATTCAAGGTGGCATGCATCATGTAGGATTTGCTGAACTTGCTGCAGCTGTTTCTAATGCAGGTGGACTAGGAACTATTACTGGCTTAACTCAAGGTACCCCAGAAAAGTTAGCAAATGAAATTGCAAGATGTAAAGAGATGACAGATAAACCTTTTGCTGTAAATTTAACCTTTCTACCTTCTTTAACGCCTCCAGATTATCCAGGATTAATTAAAGAAATAATTGATGCAGGAGTTCCAGTTGTTGAAACTGCTGGAAGAAACCCTGCAGAATATTTACCGGCTCTCAAGGAAGCTGGAATAAAAGTGATTCATAAGTGCACCTCTGTTAGGCACTCTATAAAAGCTCAATCAATTGGTTGTGATGCTGTATCAGTTGATGGTTTTGAGTGTGGTGGTCACCCTGGTGAAGATGATATTCCTAATTTTATTTTATTGCCTAGAGCTGCAGAAGAGTTAGAGATTCCATTTGTGGCATCAGGTGGAATGGCTGACGGCAGAAGTTTAGTTGCTGCGATGGCACTTGGAGCAGAAGGAATGAATATGGGAACAAGATTTATAGCGACACAAGATGCTCCAGTTCATCAAAATGTTAAAGAAGCTATTGTTAATGCAACAGAGCTTGATACTCGATTGATTATGAGATCATTAACAAATACAGAAAGAGTTCTTAATAATGAAGCTGTAGAAAGACTGATGGAAAAAGAAAAAAGATTAGGCGATGATCTCAAGTTTGAAGACATTCTTGATGAAGTTGCCGGTGTTTATCCAAAAATTATGCATGAAGGAACCATGGAAGCAGGCGCTTGGTCTTGTGGAATGGTGGCTGGGCTTGTTAATGACATCCCAACAGTCCAGGACTTAATAAATAATATTATGTCCCAGGCTGATGAGATAATTAAATCAAGACTGCAAAATTTCTAAAAATTATTTTTTATAATTTGCAGCTTCTTCAGATCCGTCGGTTGCTGTACCTTTTGTATAAGAGTGAGCTCCCATTCCTGCAAGATCACCGTCTTTAACAATTAAATATGGCTCTCTAATTGGCTCTCCAGAAAAGAAACACTCAAGTATTTCTCTTACACCAGCAGCATACCTGGCTTGAGCGGATAATGATGTTCCAGAAGTATGAGGAGTCATACCATGATTAGGCATTGTTCTCCAAACATGATCATTAGGAGCTGGTTGCGGGAACCAAACATCTCCAGCGTAACCGCTTAACTGGCCAGATTCTAAAGCTCTTGCAATTGCATCTTTATCACAAATCTTTCCTCTAGCAGTGTTAACAATATAAGCACCGCGTTTCATTTTTGCGATCATCTCATCATTAAATAAGTGCTCTGTCTTTGGATGAAGTGGACAACTAATATTAACCACATCACAAACAGCAACTAAAGATTCAACAGAATCATGATAAGTAAGATTTAGTTCTGCCTCGACTTCATCTGGTAATTTATGTATATCAAAGTAATGCAGATGAACATCAAAAGGTTTCATTTTTCTTAACATGTCGATACCTATTCTTCCTGCAGCTACAGTTCCTACATGCATACCCTCAACATCATATGATCTTTGAACAGCGTCAGCTATATTCCAACCACCCTCATTAACTATTCTATGTTGATTGTGGTAATCCCTTACCATTGAAAGAATCATCATAACAATATGCTCTGCAACTGATCTCGAATTACAGTATGTCACCTCCACAACATCTATGTTGTGGTCCATGGCACCTTGAAGATCAACGTGATCTGAACCAATTCCAGCAGTTATAGCCATCTTAAGATTTGGAGCAGTTTCCATCTTTTCGCGAGTTAAATAATAAGGAAAGAATGGTTGAGATATAACGATATCAGCGTCAACTAATTCTCTATCTGCCTCACATCCTTCACCATCTTTGTCAGATGTAACTACCAATGTATGTCCAGCATCTTCAAGAAATTTTCTAAGACCCAATTCTCCTGAAACACATCCAAGTAATTCTCCTGGAGTAAAATCAATACCCTTCGGAGATGGCAATGTCATCCCATCTGGATACTTATCAATTTTTGGTAAATCGTCTCGAGCATACTTTTCGGGCATGCCAGTTTTTGGATCATCGTATAAAACGCATAATACTTTCATAAACTCCCCCTTTATGTAAATAATTCAACTTTTACTAGAACAGAAATTATTTAAAAAAACAAGAAAAATATTAGAAAGTTAAGCTTTGATAAGTGGGTTATGTTTAACTCTATCTGGAATATCTTCTGCACCAGGAACACCCCTAGCAACCAAAAAAGGTTTTAGTGCTTCTATAGCCTTAGGTTCATCATAATGACCAATGCCAGGATGAAGATGATGTATAAAATGAAGTTGCATTGAATGATTTAAATATCTAGGCATCCAGTGACTCCAAAATCTTGTATCTTTATATCTTCCTGTTTCAGTTTGATAATGAGGATACCAGCTAAAAAAGACTGAAAGATAAATAACTCCAAACTTACTGGGCAACCACCATAATAGAAGTGTCTCTAAGGGAAAAAATACAACTAAAGTTAAAAGAATTACTCTATATAACATTCCTATATTCAAACCTTTATTAAAGGATTTCATGAATGCTTTATCATTTTCATAGATTTTAGCTATTGCTTGATATTTTGATGTTCCTGCCTGAGTGGCAACAATAACCTCCCAAATAGATTTAGCAGATGCAGTATCATGATCTGGATCTTTTTCTGGATTATTTGTATAAGCATGATGTTTCATATGAGTAGCTCTCATCACATCATGAGGGAACATAAGGGTTATTAATGTGTAATGACTTACGAATGAATCAATCCAACGTCTTTTTGGATTTCCCCTTGAATAGTTACCATGCTGGGCTTCATGCGAAGGCAGGTATGCAAAACAGGCACAAATAGTTGCAATTACAGAACCAAGTAATAAAGAAATATGTCCATTAATTACCAATGGCCACAGAGAAAGCCAAACCGTTGCTTGACCAACTCCAATTAAGATCATCTCCCATTGAAACCTTTTTGAGAAACTTCTAGCGATCTCTTTTTCTTTATCAAAGGAAAATTCTTCTGAAATCTTTTCTAGATTTTCCATAACCATGTTCCTCTTATCTTTGCTATAAGGCCAAGACATAAACCCAAGATATAACAATAAATAGTAATATCATTAAATTGATAGCGAACAGCTATAGCATTAAAGACGCTTCCCCAAAAAATTAGACCAAACCATACCATGTTCCAATTGGAAATATGATCTGTAAGAATTTCCTTAAATTTATCCATTTTGTTAATTATTTACTATTTTAGCCATAAAATCGAAGTGAAATACTCAATAATTATCGCAACATAAGCAAAACTTGATAAATATTGCACAAAATTACTTAAAAATATCTAGATTTCTCTCTAAGTCCATTATTCTTAGTGACTTTTCATCATGTTTTGTAGTTTCAACAAGACATTGTCTCCATATGTAGTCTAAAAAATAAGTAAATTTGGCCCAATTTTTTAATTTTTCTTGATCAAATATAAAATTTTTATTGTAACCATCAAACAAATAACCAATCTCCTCATCATTGAAATCATAAGAAGAGATGATTGAAGCTAAATCAAAATAAGGACTGTTGGCAGACGCATACTCCCAATCTATAAAAAAATATTTTTTATTAAACAAAATGTTGTGACGATTTAAATCATTGTGGGAAAAAATTATTTGCTCTTTTTCACAAGAGAGAGAATCAAAAATTTTGAAACCTTGATTTAGATACCAATTATTTTTAGTTTTATTTTTAAGAATTTCTCTGTAGTTTTCTATAGCATTTTCAAAATTATTAATTGCAGCATTATCAATTTTTATTTCATGAACTTTCTTAATTTCTTTACCAAGAGAAATTAAATTTTCTTTTCTTCTAATATCAGAATATGAAATTTCTTTACCTTCATAAAATTCTCTTATTAGAATTCCTCTATCTAAATCGTGGTATAAAATTTTTTGATTATTAATTTTTGTTTTTAAAAAGTTAAGGATCTGAAATTCTGAAGCTCTTTGTTTTTTCAACCAATTTGGTATATCAAAATCAATCCTTATTACAGATTTAATGTCATTAAAATTACATAGAAAAATTTGAGAAATTAGATCAATTTTTAAAGATGAAATAATTTCAATTTTGTGATCAACTGAAGCAATTTTTTTATCAATTTTTTGCATCAATTTCATCTTTCATTTCGGTCCAAGATTTATAACCAAAATAAATAATTATTAGGTATACAAAAAATAATATTGAAGTTAAGAATAGTCCTCTTGAATAAAATAAAAACACAGAAATTGTGTCTATTACAAACCAATAAATCCAGTTTTCTAAAAGCCTCTTCGCGACCATATAAGTCGTTATAATTGCTCCCCAAGTTGTAAGAGAGTCGATAAAAGGTAAGGCAGCATTTGTAAATTTTTCAAGCGCCCAGCCAGATGCAAATGCTAATAGAAAAATCAACGAAATTGCTTTAATGTGTTGGTTTCTATTCCATGTTATTACAAGAAATTTTTTATTGTCTGGTAAAGAAACTCTCCACTGGGTCCAACCATAAACAGCCATAAAACAATAAAATATTTGCAATCCTGCTTCCATATATAAGCCTGCAGAATACATCACAAAGAAATATAATAATGAACTAAAAAACGCCGCAAACCAACAATTTATGTTCTGTTTAATGGCTAATAATAGATAGGCAATTGCAAGAATAACCGCCGCTGGTTCTATCCAGGCAGAATGAACAAGATTAGAAATCATATCTTACTGTAACACCTAGATGCCTTGGGTCACCATGTCTTTCATAAAGTGTATCAATAAAATTTGGAGCCTCATTTCCAAAGTAAAAACCTCTTGTTGAATAGTACTCATCAAATATATTTCTTCCCCAAATGGAATACGTCCATTGACCATGAAAATAACTATAGTTTATGTTTGTTAAGAAATATGATTTTGATTTGTTGTCATGAGAATCAGAATAGTAAAAGCTACTTTTACCCACGATATCAAATGATAAACTTGACTGTTCTGAAGGGTACCAATTGAGACCAATGGCATAACTTTTTTCAGGAGCATGAGCTTGTGCTCTACCTTCAATTTCTGGTCGAGATTTCCAACTTTTAATCTCAGTTTTGAGTAAACCAAAATTAAGAAACATGTCTAAGTTTTCAGACAACTGAAAGTCCATTTCTAGCTCTATTCCATTGTTAGTTCCTTCTGCTGCATTTTGGGTTAAAAATGTAAATGCATTTGGATCGTTTGGATCTACTTGAGTAGATATTAAAACCTGTTGATCTTTTCTATCTGAGAGAAAAATTACAGCAGCTAAATTCAAATTTAATTCTTCAATTTTTGAATTAAGTCCGATTTCATAATTAGTTAAAAATTCAGGATCATAATAAAGATTGCTATTTTTTGAATTCGGATCAAGCCCAAGATTTAAATTGAAACCACCTTGATTATATCCTCTTGCAATACTAAAAAAGATGTTTGTATTTTTATCTAAAATTTTATTAACGGATATTTTGCCACCGGAAATTTTATCTGAAGGATTAAATGATTCGCCAAAAGAATCTGAATATTTTGATTCTGAATTCTCCCAACGAAGACCCATGCTAGCTTTTGTTGATTCGTTTATTAAGTAATTTAAATTTCCATAAATAGAAAAGTTTTGAATATCAAATTTACTTGATGATGAGCTTTCACTCACATAAGGACTATATGGATCTGATGGGTCACCATAAATGCCATCATCTTTTTTTAAATTTTTCTCATTTGATTCAAAGAAATTCATTCCAACAACCCATTCATATCTTTTATTGGAATTAAAATCAGCTTTATTTGATAGAAGTCTAAATTCTTGACTAAAAGTCTCTCTAAATCTTAAGGTCTCAGAAAAATAATCATAAATATATGGCAAATGAGTTGAAGGATTGCCCCAATCTGCATCATAACTTAGCACAACATCGGTATCTGTCATGCTTGTTAAGCTCTGAAATTCAAAATCTTCTGTGATATGAAAGAATTTTATGCCATAAGCATTAGTTTTTTGAGAATCCATGCCCGGTCTGTCAGAAAGAGTGTTTAAACTGCCGTCAATTGTCCAAATATCAGCAGGATCATCGAGATTTATTTGAGTTACTAAAACCTTTAAGGTTGATTTTGCATTAACTTTCCAATTTGCTTTAAGCCTAAAAGTAGATTCATCTTTTTTTGAGGTATCTGATTTACCAAAAAATAAATTTTTTCTGAATCCATCTGAGTAATCTTTCCTTAAAGCGATTCTGTATGTTAAATCATCAATCTGTGATGGTCCTCCGAAGGCTACACCACTGTTTAATGTTCCATAGGTGCCTGTTGTTATTTCACTAATTCCTTCAAATACTTCTGTTGGTTCTTTAGTTTTTATATAAATAAGTCCTGCCATAGCATTTGATCCAATTCTTGAACCTTGAGGCCCTCTATGAACTTCAATCTGATCAACATCAAAAGTTGTTGCAATTCCGCCTTGGCCAGAATAATCAATATCATCAATTAAAAAACCAACTGCTGAATTTGGCGTCCTTTCATAGCCAGATCTTTCGCCGATTCCCCTTATTTGAAAATGCCTTGCTCTTGAGTCGCTGGCTGCAAAGTTTAAGTTTGGTATTAGATAAGATAAATTCTCGAAATGTTTTGTTGGAGCAGAATCAATTTCTTTTGAGGTTAGTACTAATACACTTGAGTCCTCTTCAATTAACTTTGTGTCTCTCCAGTCACCTTGAACAATAACCTCTTCAACATCAGATGAAACTAAAAAAATTGAAAAGAAAAAAAGAAAAAAATAAGTTTTAATGGTATTCATGCAATTCCTCCGCCATTATTGTATGGATCAGGTTCAAAGAGTTTCTTTTCAAAAGATCTCAGGCTAAGCCACCCCTTTGCAGTTAAATATAATGATATAAGTTTTTAAATTCTTGTGCTATAGCTTTTCAATAGAATCTTGATTTAAATCGCTTTGATAAGTTTCTGTTAAAGATAATACCGATATTAAAGTTAATAATGAGGCAAAAGCTATATAAACTGAAACCCAAATAATCCCGAAATCATTCCATAGTAAAGCTGCTATTGTAGGAGCAAATGCCCCACCCAGTATGGCTCCAAATTGATAGCCCAACGTTGCTCCAGAGTATCTGACTTCAGTACTAAAAAGTTCAGTAAAAAATGCAGCCTGTGGGCCATACATCATTGAAACAAAAACTAATCCAAGACTTATAGCCAAAACTATTAACCAAAAATTACCTGTATCAACTAAGGGGAATATTGCAAAACTCCATACAGCAGTAAGAATTGCTCCAAGCATAAATACTCCTCTTCTTCCATGTCTATCTGAATAGGCTGAAAAGAAGAATTGAAAAGGAATCATTATTCCTGAACCAATCAAAACAGCAATCAACATATCATCTCTTGTAACTTCAGCACTAGCGACACCATAAGCAAGAAGAAAAGCTATTAGGATATAAAAAGTAACCTGAATAGACAAAAATGCCCCTGCTGCAAGAACTATTTTAGATGGATATTTTTTTATCGCTTCAATGATAGGCGAACTTTTGATTTCAACACTTGTGCCAACTTTTCTAGACGCCTCTAGTTCTTTGAAAGCTTTTGTATCCTCTAGGTTTAGTTGAATATACATACTAATACCGATTAGGATAGCGCTTGCTAAAAATGGAATTCTCCAACCCCATGCAAAAAATGATTCTTCAGAAACCATTGAACTTGTAACAATGAAAGCTAAGTTAGCCAAAATAACTCCCACAGGAACTCCTGCTTGAGCAAAAGCCCCATAATATCCTCTTTGATTTGCAGGAGCGCTTTCAGTAACTAAAAGCATAGCGCCACCCCATTGACCTCCAATTGCTAAACCTTGAGCAAAACGCAAAGTTGTTAATAGTATTGGAGCTGCAACGCCAATCATTGCATAAGTTGGAAGCAAGCCGATAAGAGTTGAAGATACCCCCATTAAAACCAATGCAATAACTAGTGTTTTTTTTCTTCCAACCCTATCTCCATAATGACCAAATATTATTCCTCCAATAGGTCTTGCAATAAATCCAGCCGCAAAAGTCAATAAAGATAAAATTAAAGCTGTTGATGGTGTGGTTTCTCCAAAAAATACTGTAGGAAAAATTAACGCAGCTGAGGCACCATACAAAAAGAAGTCATACCACTCGATACTAGTTCCTGCTAAGGAAGTAAGTGCAACTTTTTGCATATTTGATTTTGAGTTATTGGTCTGGTTCATGCTCAAGCTAGTATGCCAAATATTTAATAAAGTAAAAGAAGTATGTTAGTTTAAAAAAATGTCTTTTGAGGAAATCCGATTCATTTTTGTAGTTTATGCAAGCTCTATACTACCGATAATTCTGTTTATGAAATATCGATCTCAATTACCAGACTGGGTACCCATAATATATGTTGGTTCGTTTATAGTATGTGCTTTAGGTTGGGAAATCTGGTTTACCTATGGGCTTATTAATGGCGAGTCTGTGATTGAAAGAAGAGCTGATGTCCTCAACCAATGGATTCCACTTCATCTTAATTGGATTCTCAATTCACTGGCAGATGCTGGGACAGTGTGCCTAGGTGGACTGTATTTAATGTGGGCGCTTAACAATAAAGAACAAAGCATTTTTTTAAAGTGGCGTTGGGGGCCATTTCTTATTTTACTAGCCTGGTGCATCGGACAAAATCTTCTAGTAGAGCTTTTTCTTTATTATGACCAGCTAAGTGAAGGGAAGAATTTATCATGGGCACCTTTAATTCCGACAGGAAATGTTTATAACCCGCTTATTTTTGAATTCAACGGAAGATCTGTGATGTTTCAAACCCAGCTTCCATGGATTATATTGCCGCCACTGTTGTATATGACAGTAATAAAGCTAGCAAATAAAAGAAACTAGATTTCTTTAATACTATCCTCAAAGTTTATTCCATCGAATTCAACAACGTTATAAACATCAGGTGGATTTTTTACACATCTCAAATTAATACTGTACATGTCTGGATGCGACCTAGGTTGATAGTAACTCTTTATTCCACAAGATTTACAAAAAAGATGTTTTGCATTTTGAGTACCAAAAGTATAGGTAGATAGGTCAGCTTGATCGCTCAAAAGTGTAAAATCTTCGTGTTTTACAAAAAGGTGTTGGTAGTCATACATATTACAAATAGAGCAATTACACTTCCAAATTTCTACTTTATTTTCTGATAAAAATTTAAAGTTTACATTGCCGCAATGACATCTTCCGAAGTATTCCTGCATAAGAAAATATTACCTGAAAATATATATTTTTTTAATATAGTCTTTAAAATAAATCGAATCAAAAAAACCAAGGTGTCTTAATGTTAAAAATATATTTACTTACTTTACTAATGATTTCTTATACAACGATAGCTGATGAGGGCATGTGGGAACCATATCAAATGGAGGGTCTCAAAAAGGAGCTTAGAGCAACAGGCTATAAGAAAAATATTTCTAATGTTAGTGATTTATTTAAACATCCCATGAATGCGATTGTTAGTTTGGGTGGATGCTCTGCTGCTTTTGTTTCGGATCAAGGCTTAATAGCAACAAATTATCATTGTATTGAAAGGAGTTATTTGCAGTTTAATTCAAATGCAGAAAATAATCTTTTTGAGACTGGCTTTGTAGCTAGGTCAAAAGAAGAGGAAAAAAAATCTGCTCCAGGGTCAAGAGTATATATAACTCTTGAGAGCAATGAAATTACCGAGCAAGTTTTAATGGGTGTTAAAGATGAGACTGCAGATATAGAAATAGCGAAAATAATTGAAGAAAACATAAAACAAATTATAAATAAGTGCGAAACCACAGATGAAATTGAATGCAGGGTTAGATCTTTTTACAGTGGTGAAACTTATAAACTTGAAAAAGTTTTAAAGATTAAAGATGTTCGATTAGTTTATGCTCCTCCAGCATATATTGGAGAATATGGTGGAGAAATTGATAATTGGATGTACCCAAGACACACAGGTGATTTTGCTCTATTACGAGCATATGTAAGTAAAGATGGTTCTAGTGAGGAATTCAAAAAAGATAATGTCCCATACTCATCAGATTCATTTTTAAAAATCTCTTCAAGAGGTGTTGATGATGGGGATTTTGTCATGGTAGTTGGCTATCCAGGAAGAACGAATAGACTACTAACCTTTAATGAAATTAAATATGACCTTGAAGTTCAATTTCATGAAGTAGTTAAATTTTTAAAAAGAGGCATTGATCTTATAAATGAGCATTCCATTGATGAAGATGGATCAAGGCTTAAATATAGAGGTTTGAAAAGTGGTTATGAAAATTACTATAAGAAGATTTCAGGCCAGATAAGTGGAGCTAAAAACTTTAAACTTCTGGAGTCTGAAAAGGAAAATTGGAATAAATTTCTTCGGTTTGTTGATAAGGAAGCGTCTTCTGAAGATAGGCAATATCTTGAGGAGCTCTTGAAACTTGTTGGTGAAGAGCAATTAGAAAGTAGAGCCAGAACTTATTATGGAAATTCGACCCTTATTGCTACTGTAAAAAGAATATATAGGAATGCTGTAGAGGCTAAAAAAGTTGATTCTGAGAGAAAGCCTGGATATCAAGAAAGAGATCAAGAAAATTTAGTGAATAGAATTAAATCTCTTAATTATTCATTTGACGCTCGAATAGATAAAGAAATCTTTCTTGATAGATTAAAAAATTATGCAAATATTGATAATTCATATAGGAGGCCAGTATATAGCGAGCTTTTAGGTCTTGATAGTGACTTTGAAGAAACCAAAAATATTGTAGAAGAAATTTATTCATCCGAATTTAATAACTCAGAAACCTTTTTGCAACTTATGGAGTTAAGCCTAGAGGAGTTAAACAAATCTGAGGACCCTTTAGTTATCTTTGCAAAGAAAACTTACCAAGAGTCATTAGATTATGAAAAGAAATATGAGGCGCGAAGCGCTCGAAGGCAATTACTAAAATCTAAATTTATTGGGGTGTTAAAAAAATATTATGAAGCATCAAATAAACAATTATATTCAGATGCAAATGGAACGCTTAGAGTCACTTATGGCAATGTTGCTGGGGTATCGCTTAAAGATGGTATTAATTATGAGTCATTCACTCGATTAGAAGGTATTACCCAGAAACATACTGGCAAAAAACCATTTAATGCAAGCAGAGAGTTGCTAGAACTAATTGATAACAAGGACTATGGTGATTATTTTTATAAACCCATAAATTCCGTGCCAGTAAACTTCTTATCTACACTTGATATCACAAACGGTAACTCTGGCTCAGCAACAATAAATTCAAATTTTGAACTTGTAGGGCTTGCTTTTGATGGAATGATTGAAACAATAATTGCGGATTATAAATACATCCCACAAGCCAGAACTATTTCTGTTGATTCAAGATATCTGTTGTGGACTTTAGAGAAACTAGAAAAAGCAGATAATATTCTTGATGAATTAACTATAGTTAAATAAAAGATTAATTAATCAAAAACTAAACGTTTGTAAAAATAAAATACATTGTTTAGGATTTATTCATGATTTTATTAGCAGGCATGCTCATAGTTCTAGCACTAATATTTGGACCGTCTTTGTGGGTGAAGTTTGTCATGAGCAAATACTCATCGCAGCTACCTGAAATTTCTGGTACTGGAGGTGAACTAGCAAAGCATTTAATTGAGCGATTTTCTTTAAAAGATGTAAAGGTCGAAATAACTGAGCAAGGTGATCATTATGATCCAATTGAAAAAAAAGTAAGGCTTGTGCGAGAGAATTATGAATCTAAATCATTAACAGCAATAGCAATTGCTGCTCATGAGGTTGGTCATGCGATTCAAGATCAGCAAGGTGATAAACGTCTAGCTACAAGAACAAAAATGATTCCTATTGCTAATATGGTAGCTCGTTGGAGTGTTGCTATTATTTCTTTATCGCCAGTAATAGCCATTATCATGCGTCATCCAATGCCACTTTCTGTATTGCTTTTGTTGGGGCTTTCTGGCTTTATTGCTCGCATGATGATCCATGCAGTAACTCTTCCAATTGAATTTGATGCAAGTTTTTCGAAAGCGCTCCCCATATTAAGAGAGGGAAACTACATATCGCAGGATAACGAAAAAGCTGTAAGCCGTATTCTTAATGCAGCAGCTCTTACTTATGTTTCTGCAGCGCTAGCAGACATTTTAAATCTTGGTCGTTGGCTTGTTATATTATCAAGGCGATAAATCAAAAAAAATAATTAAGATTGTAGGACTTTTTAAAATAGTGATTAATGGTGGGTCTGGGTGGACTCGAACCACCGACCTCACCCTTATCAGGGGTGCGCTCTAACCAAGCTGAGCTACAGACCCATATGAATGGGAATGTGCATTCTACCCTTGAAATTCAGATTCTACAATTAGTGTTATAAATTTTTAATTGCCTTATACAAACTAAAATATAAGTAACACAAAACAATGCAAAATATAAACATTTCTAGGAATATCAAAATAGTAATTACAGCTGCTCCCATAAAAGAAAATAGGATTGAAGATAGAATCATTACAACCAACATTGCAATAAAAAATAATAAAGTCTGAAAGAATAACTGACCTCCATATTCGTCGGTATTTTCCCACGAAAGCTTTAAGGCGGTAATTGGTCCCTGATCTTCAATAACAATATATATCGGAAATAGAGAAAATCTGGCAAATAAATAAACCCCTGGAAATAACAATAATAAAAAACCAATTCCAATTAATAATGAAGATAAAAAAGACGCAACAAAAAGCCATAGTATTTTTGAAAAGCTTTTAGAATATATATTAAATATTTTTAATGGTTTGTTATTAATTGTTAAATTATAAAATTGGATATTTAAAGCTCCAATAAATGCAACGAAAATTAAATCAAAACATACATCTATTATTGAAATATTGGTTCTATTGTTTTCTAAAAACTCATTTATAAGATCGTATTGGCCTGCCATTAATAATGGTGTTATTTGAGGTGACAAATAAAATATTGCTAAAAAAATGAAAAAAAATAGAGGTGCTGAAACAGGAAGTAGGACTTTCCAGTTTCTGAAAAAGAATGCCCATGCATTGGTAAATTGATTCATGGCTGTATTGTAAAGTATTATTCTGAGTATGAAAAAAATAAAATTTGTGAACCTTGTAATACTCATTTTTGTAATTAGTTGTTCAACTGAGCCCAAAGAAATATCTTATCCGATATCTAAAAAAGTAGATTTCACTGAAACTATTCATGGATATGAAATAGAAGATCAATATAGATGGCTTGAGGACTTCACAAGTGAAGAATCAAAAGAGTGGGTTGATAGACAAAATAAGTTTACAAAAAAATTTATTGGGAAAAATAAATTTAAAAAAGCAATATCAAAAAATCTAAGCGATACATGGGAAACAGAATCGATAAGCATTCCATACAAAGTTAAAGAAAAAACTTTTTACTACTTTAATGATGGAACCTGGCAGCAAAGCAAACTCATGATAAAAGACTGTGAAGCTTGTGAAGCTAGAGTACTTTTAGACCCCAATGCCCTATCATCTGATGGCACTGTATCACTTGGCGGCACCAGTGTAAGCAATGATGCCTCGCTACTTGCATACTCTGTTTCAGATGGTGGATCTGATTGGAGAATATGGAAAGTTATTGATATCGAAACAGGTGAGCATCTGCCAGATACAATTGAATGGGCTAAATTTTCTGGAGCTACATGGGAAAATGATGATTCAGGATTCTATTACCAAAAATATGATGAGCCTAAAGATGAGTTATTAAAAGATATAAATACTTCCCCTAAGTTAATGTTTCATAAACTTGGAACCCTTCAAACTGAAGACAAGATTGTTTATGAAAATCCCGATAAGCCAAGATGGGGATGGGGTATAAGTGTTGTTAAGGAGTCAGATATCAAATTTTTATCAATCTCAAATGGTACAGATGAAAGAAATAGACTTTATGTCCAATTAAAAAAAGGTGAGGAATTTATTCCTCTTATAGATGAATTAATTGGAGCCTACCAATATTTAGATAATAAAGATGATATTTATTGGTTCTATTCAACAGAAGGAGCAAAAAATGGAAAAGTTGTCTCATTGCAAATAAAAAACGGTTCATTTGTATGGAGCGATGTAATCTCTGAAGATATAAATTCAATAAGAGGGGTTAATTTCATTAATAATAATATTGCTGTTACCTATCTAATTGATACATTCTCTGAAGTTAGATTTTTTTCTTTAGACGGCTCTTATTTAAATAAGTTAACGATGCCTAGTCAAGGGACCATATCTGGCTTTGGTGGTCGACTTGAAGATAGTTCTTCCTACTTTTCTTTTACAAGTTTCGTTACTCCAAGAAGAATTTATGAAATTGATTTAACAACCATGAAAACAAAAATTTTTTGGGAAGAACGTTTGGATGGATATAGGTCAGAAGATTTTGTTTCAGATTTTAAATTTTTTAGCTCAAAAGATGGCACCAAAATCCCAATTCATATAAGTTACAAAAAATCTTTAAAAGTTAATGAAGATACTCCATTACTAATATACGGTTATGGTGGTTTTAATATTTCTATTCTTCCTGGTTTTAGTAAGAGATTTTTATCTTGGATGAATCAAGACGGTGTTGTTGCTATTGCAAATCTTAGGGGTGGCGGAGAGTATGGTGATGCTTGGCATGAAGACGGTATGTTAAATAACAAGCAAAATGTCTTTGATGATTTTGCATATGCTGCAAAATTTCTTCATTCTGAAAATATCGGATCACCCGGCACGACTGCGATACAAGGTGGCTCTAATGGCGGCTTATTAGTTGCAGCTACAATGCTACAAAATCCAAACCTCTTTAAAGTGGCTATTCCTCAAGTTGGTGTATTAGATATGCTCAGGTTTCATAAATTTACAATCGGCTGGGCTTGGGAGAGTGACTATGGTTCACCTGATGATAAAGGTGGTTTTGAAAATTTACTTGCATACTCGCCATTGCATAATATTAAAAAAGGTGAGTGCTACCCCACTACTCTAATTACAACCGCGGAAAGAGATGATCGTGTTGTCCCCTCTCATTCTTTTAAATTTGCTGCAAAACTTCAAGAGTATCAGGGATGTGAAAACCCCATTCTTCTTAGAACTGAAGGAAGAGCTGGACACGGAGCAGGAACACCAAAAGATAAACAGATTAATCAGATTGCTGAAATTTATGGATATGCTCTATCTGTAATTAATGAATAATTATTGAATATCTAACAATTCAATATCAAAAACCAGTATTGAATTAGAGGGTATACCTGGCCTACCCTCATCACCGTATGCCATGCTTGGATCAATATATACACGCCATTTGTCATTTATCTTCATAAGAGAAATAACTTTTTGGCAACCCTCAATAAGTCCTGATAATTGAATAGTTAGGGGCTCATTAGACTCAACAGAGCTCCAAAAAACAGTACCGTCTGTAAGAGTTCCATGAAAATGGGCTGTGATAGTATCTGAAAACTCAGGAGATTTTGAGTTTATGTCTCCAGAATTTAGGACGGCATAATGAAGTCCTTTTTCAATAACATTAATTCCTTCTTGTGCTTGATTTTCTATAAAGAATTTCATGTTAGCTATTTGTTTAACATTTGGGCTGTCTTGAACACAACCAGTTAAGACAATAAGAGATATTACTAATGTAAAAAATCTTTTCATTATTTAATTTTAATTTTTAAAAATTTTCGTTTGCCAACTTGATAAATTGCCTCTGACCCTTTTTTGATTTCTAATTTAATATCAGAAACTTTTTCAGAATTTATCTTAACGCCGCCTTGTTTTATAAGCCTCATTGCCTCAGAGGTGCTTGCAGTCATTTCTGCGTTCTTTAGCATATTTGTTAGTGGAATGGATTTGTTTTCTATCTCTAAACTTACTTCTTTAATATCATCAGGCAATGTTCCTTTTTGAAACCTTTGTAAGAAAGCTTCTTTACATTTAGCCCCGTCGCCTGAGTTGTGGAATCTGTCTACCAGCTCTTCAGCAAGAATAAATTTAACATCTCTAGGGTTTTTGCCGCCCTCAACCTCTTTCTTTAGATTGGTGATTTCTTTTTCAGATATAAAACTTAACAATTCAAACCAACGCCACATTAATTCATCTGAGATAGACATTATTTTCCCAAACATTTCATTAGCTTTTTCATTAATGCCAATAAAATTATTCAAAGATTTCGACATTTTATTTGTGCCGTCGAGACCTTCAAGTATTGGAACAGTTAAAACTACCTGAGGTTCTTGATCATAGGATCTTTGTAATTCTCTTCCAACCAAGAGATTAAATTTCTGATCAGTTCCACCACATTCAATATCAGCATTTAAAGCTACAGAATCATACCCCTGAACTAGTGGATACAAGAATTCATGAACAGCAATGCTTTGATTGGCGTTATAACGCTTATTAAAGTCATCCCTTTCAAGCATTCTTGCTACGTTGTATTTAGAAGCAAGACCTATTAGGCCAGCAGCCCCCAACTTATTACACCACTCTGAATTAAATCTGACCTCTGTTAACTCTTTTTTTAGAATCTTAAAAACTTGCTTTTCATATGTTTTAGCATTTTCTTTTAGTTCTTTTTCATCGAGAGTTGGCCTAGTTTTATTTTTTCCAGAAGGATCACCTATTTGGCCGGTAAAATCGCCAATTAGAAAAATGACTTTGTGCCCTAAATCTTGAAAGTGTCTTAGTTTATTAAGTAAGACTGTGTGGCCAAAATGAAGATCTGGAGCAGTCGGATCAAATCCTGCTTTCACGATAAGCTGCCTACCTGATTCTAATTTCTTTTTTAAATCAGATTCAGTCAGTATCTCATCTGTTCCTCTTTTTATAATAGCTAGATCTTCTTGCATATGCCTATGATAGTATTTTTCAACAATTAATAGAATGAGTAAGTTGCTACTTAATGCTATAAGATTAAAATAATCATTATGTCTTTGTCTGATAGTAAATTTATTTCTGAGTCAATATTACTTCCTGAGCTAATACAAGATACTGATTTCTTGAATAATTCCGAAATTTCTGAAAACGCTGAAAAGATAATTAATGCCTGTAGGCAAAATAAAAAGGAAAGAACCAAGCTAGATGCATTTTTAAGTGAGTATGGTCTAGATAATCAGGAGGGTGTTGCGCTGATGTGCCTCGCTGAATCAATTTTAAGAATCCCAGACGGTAAAACAAGAGATTTAATAATCTCAGAAAGGTTGTCTGAAGGAAGATGGATTGAACATCTTAATAAGGCCGATAGTTTATTTGTGAATGCCTCAACATGGGGACTTTTACTTGCAGGCAAGGTTGTTAAAACTCCTCTTGAATGGTCACAGAACCCTAATAGATTTTTAAGGTCTATTGTTTCTAAATCTGGAGAGTTTCCAATTAGAAATGCTGTCATTGCAGCTATGCATATTCTTAGTCAAGAATTTGTTATGGGGAGGGATTTTAAAGATGTAAACAAAATATCAGACATTGGGAAATCAATTTATTCATTTGACATGCTAGGAGAGGCAGCAAGAAATCAAGAGCAAGCAAATATTTACTATGAGTCATATGAGAATGCCATTATGGAAGTGGGAAAAATTAATCTTGAAAAAAATAAGAATAATGGTGTTTCTATAAAAATTTCTGCCTTATGTCCAAGCTATGAGATGAGAAAATATGAAGATATTAAATTAAACCTTGTCCCCAAGCTTATTGCTCTAACCGAGCTTGGTATGTCTAAGGATGTTGAAATAACTATAGATGCAGAAGAACAAGATAGGCTAGGCATAAGTCTTGAAATAATTAAAATTATGGCAGAGTCCAATAAAATTAAAGATTGGCCAGGCTTTGGGATTGCATTGCAGGCATATGGCAAAAGATCATTAGGTACAATCGAGTGGATAAAGGATTTAATTAATAATAGAGCTTCAATGCACTTAAGGCTTGTAAAGGGTGCGTATTGGGATTATGAAATCAAACATGCTCAAGTATCTGGATATAAGGACTATCCAGTTTTTACAAAAAAATCCATCACAGATTTATCTTATTTAGCATGTGCTAAAAAAATTTTTGAGATTCACTCAATTTACCCAAAATTTGCTACTCACAATGCTCATACATTGTCAGCAATAAATTACCTAGGTAGAAATAAAAATTATGAATTTCAAAGACTTTTTGGTATGGGTGAGCTTCTTTATAAATGTGCAGAAAAAGTTTTAGACAATAAGCAACCTACATCTATATATGCTCCAATTGGAAAGTATAAGGATTTGCTACCTTATCTTGTAAGAAGACTTCTTGAAAATGGAGCTAATAGCTCTTTTATCAATAGGCTTCTTGATCCGGAGACTGATGCTACATGGCTGGCATCTGGACCCCACAAAAAAATTGAAAATGAAAGGAAAGATATCCCCCTTCCATGTAATATATTCAGCAATAAAAATAACTCAAGAGGGATAGATATATCTGAGATGGATAATCTAGAGACTATTAAAACAGAAATAAATAAATACAAAAATAAATCTATTGACGCTGTTTCCATTTATAACAACAGAAATGCAGAGGGAGCAAAGAAACACGAAGTTTTATCACTAGCAAATGGAAATAAAATTGGAACAGTAACATTTGATGACCCTGGCCACCTTACAAAATCACTTGAGACTAACAATAGTTTCAATTGGGCTAAGCTTAGTGTTAAGGAGAGAGCCAAAATATTAATAGCTATATCTGATGACCTAGAATCAAATCCTTACCAGTTAATCTATTATCTGATGAACGAAGCTGGCAAAACTATCCAGAATGCTATAGACGAAATTAGAGAAGCCGTAGATTTTTTAAGATATTACTCAAAACAAATGATTAATATTGAAGAAAAAAATGGTGAACTCGAAGGGCCCACTGGAGAAGAAAATATTCTTTCATACGGAGCAAAAGGCCACTTTATTTGCATTAGCCCTTGGAACTTTCCTGTTGCAATCCTTATTGGTCAAATTAGCGCTGCCTTGATAACTGGTAATAAAGTTACCGTGAAGCCATCTGAACATACTTCAATATTAGGCTATATGGTAGTCTCTTCTTTCCATAAAAATGGCGTACCAGCTGATGCTTTGGAATTGGTTCTAGGTGATGGTATTTATGGAGATGTGTTATCAAGATTAAATAATATTAACGGCGTTGCTTTTACAGGATCTCTAGCAACAGCAAAAAAAATTCAAAATAATTTAAATGAGAATCAAAAAGAAATCTTACCCCTTATTGCTGAAACGGGTGGTATTAATGCAATGATTGTTGATTCAAGCGCCCTTCTTGAGCAAGCAACTGATGATATTGTGCGATCAGCATTTGATAGTGCAGGCCAAAGATGTTCAGCTTTAAGAGTCTTATGTGTTCAAGATGATGTTTATGATGATTTATTAGAGATGGTTAAGGGTAATATGCGGGAATTGAAAATCGGTAACCCTGAAGAATTTGATACTGATATTGGCCCTATAATTAACAAGGCTGCAAAAAATAAACTTGATGCATATATAAAAAATAAAGCTAAATCTGGTTTTCAAGTATATCAATCTAGTACAAAAATAATGGAGCAATATATTTCACCGACAGTAATTGAGATAAATGAATTAAGCGAGTTAGATGAAGAGCAGTTTGGGCCAATACTGCATGTAATGAAATTTAAATCGTCAGAGATTGATGATTTAATTAAAGATATAAATAATACCGGTTATGGCCTAACAATGGGTATCCATACAAGAATCGAATCTAGGGCAGACTTATTCAGCCAAAATTGCAACATTGGTAATGTATATATAAACAGAGATATCGTTGGTGCGGTTGTTGGGTCTCAGCCTTTTGGTGGCCGTGGTTTGTCTGGAAGCGGTTATAAGGCTGGAGGGCCAAATTATTTAATACAGTTTTTAAATGAAAAGGTTGTGTCTAAGAATTCAGTGGCCTTTGGTGGCAACGCAGAATTGCTTAATATTCAAGAAGACTAATGGTTGGTTTTAAAAAAGTTCCTACAAAGAGTGTTTTATTAACTTTTCTAATATCAATTTTTTTAATCCTGTTATTGTATGTTGACTTTTCAACTGATGAATCTCTTCCTATAGAAATAATTGAAACAAGTGAAAACTTCGAAGATTCAACCTCTGACGTCTTAAGTTATCAAATTCATGAGGTTAAGGACGGAGAAAATTTATCAATCATTTTTGAGGATTTTAAAGTCCCTTTAAATACTGCGTATAGAATCTTTAGATTAGATGAAAAAAAACTTCTCTCAAAAATAAGGCCCGGCGATAAAATGATATTTACATATCTTGGCGAAGAAATAACTTCCATCGAGATTGGTAAAGATCGTATCAACTCACTATTAATTGACTTAACTAATGGTATATCCATAAAAGAGATAAGCAAAGAAGTTGAATTAATTAAATCTTTTAAAAGCGGTACTATTAAAACCTCTTTTTATGAGGCTGCTATAGACGCAGATATTCCCGATAGCATCATAATGGATTTTGCATATATTTTTGGATGGGATGTAGATTTTGTATTTGACATAAGAGAAGGTGATTCATTTTACTTGATATATGAAACACCATTTTCAGAGGGAGAAAAGATTAAAAATGGAGATATAGTTGTTGCCAAATTTATCAATAATGGAAAGGTCTATAAAGCTAATAGGTTTTTTACAGATATTAATAAAAAAGAGTTCTTTGATGATGCAGGAAATAACTTACAAAAGGCTTTTTTAAGGGCTCCTCTTGATTTTGCATATATAAGCTCTCATTTTAATCCCAATAGAATGCATCCAGTTCTACATACAATAAGAGCTCACAACGGTACTGATTATGCAGCCAAAAGAGGTTCGCCAGTGAGAACAACTGGAAACGGAACCATAAAATATACAGGCAGAAGAAATGGATGTGGTAATGAAATTGTTATTCAACATACAAATGACTATTCAACAAGGTATTGCCATCTTGACAAATTTCATTCTGGTATAAAAAAAGGTAAAAAAGTTTCCCAGGGTGAAACTATTGGTTATGTTGGAAGTACTGGTCTTGCTACAGGACCTCATCTTCATTATGAATTTAAAATAGGAAATAAACATATTGACCCAGTAAAACTTAAATTGCCTTCAGCAGAGCCAATAGGAAAAAATCTAAAGCCTGATTTTGATACACTTGTTAGAAACAACATAATAATGTTAGAAAAACTAGAATCTTTATACCCTAATGAGCAGCAATAAGAATATATATATCGGAGCTATGTCAGGCACAAGTCATGATGCGATCGATGTTTCCATTACAGAGATTGAAAAGGATATCACCTTAAAATCTTTTTTCTCAAAACGAATACCAAACTCAGTAAGAATAAGAATAAAAAATATAATGGAATCAGATTCAACCACTTTAATTGAGTTAGGCAAATTAAATAAAAAAATTGGGCATTTATTTGCTCAAGCCATTAACGAATCTATCAAAAAATCAAAATTAAAGAAAAGCAGGATTAACTGTGTTGCAATATCAGGTCAAACCATAAGACATGAGATTTCAAATACAAATCCATTCTCTATGCAGATTGGTGATCCTAATATCGTTTCTAATATAACAGGCCTAACTGTTATTAGTGATTTCAGAAACATGCATATTTCTCTAGGCGGAGAAGGCGCCCCTCTTGTTCCTGAATTTCATAATGAACTATTCCATGAAGCTAGAAAATCTAAAATAATCCTGAACATAGGTGGAATTGCAAATTATTCTTATATAAAAAATAAAAACTATCTCTGGGGATCAGACGTAGGGCCAGGCAATGCTCTCATGGATGCCTACTGCCAAAATTATTTGAGTAGGCCTTATGATAAAGATGGAAAGATAGCGTCAAAAGGAAGGGTCAATACAAAAGAACTTAATAGACTTTTATCACATAAATTTTTTAAACAAAAATTTCCAAAAAGTACTGGCAAAGAATTGTTTAACTTGCACATGCTTTCTAATAAATTTTTAAAAGAATCACCTGAAAATATATTAGCAACCCTCGTCGAATTTACTGCTTTATCAATCTACAAATCAATTAATATGAACAAACATAAATATGATGAACTTGTTGTTTGTGGTGGTGGTGGAAAAAATATATTTTTAATAAAAAGAATAGCTGCTGCAATTAATCAAGAAGTTATTTTATCAAATGATCTTGGTTATGATATTCAAGCAATTGAGTCTATGGCTTTTGCCTGGATGGGATATAAAAGAATAAATAACCAGCTCATGAAAGTTCAACTAGGAAAAGATAAATTCAATAAGGGTTTGCTTGGATCGATAACTAAAGCTATACCGTAAAGGACTCTCCACATCCACAAGTTGTTTTAGCATTAGGGTTATTTATTACAAATTTTGCACCAGATAAATCTTCAACAAAGTCTAAGGTTGATCCAAATAAATACGGATAAGACATTGAATCAATTAATACCTTAAAACTTCCAAAATCTATTACATCATCATCAAAAGCCTCATCATCATCAAATTTAAATCCGTATTGAAAGCCCGAACAACCGCCGCCAGTAACATACACTCTAAACTTTGATGATTTATCTTCATTCAATACGCCCATAATTCTTTTTGAGGCTGAATCGGTTAAAGTTATTGAGTTAGAAGTTTGCATATTATTTCACTCTAGTAACTTTAATTCTAATGTTGTTTGATCTATTAATCATCCAAAAACCACCCATTCTACTTACTTCTAATTCAACTTTAGTACCTTTTTTAAATTGTCCTGCTTTACTATTGGGAACTGACGATTCAGACTCCCATACATGACCATTTTCAAGTCTAAATACAATTTTTTTAGTAAGTTGTTTTGTAGCTTTAGTTATAGTGGTAAATATTTTTGTTTCTTCTTTCTCTGGAATTAAGTTGGCCACTCTTAACTGTTTAAAAGATAAGCCAAATGTTTTCTCATTAGACTTATCTTTTTGTTTACCTTTTTTTAGTTTATTTTTCTCATCAAAACTCAGGATTTTTTCATCTTTTTTATTTACAGGATCGTTGGTTTCAGCTGACTCCTTTGTATTAATCACAGACTCTGTTTCTAACACGAAAAAGCTGTCATAGCAGGCAAGCCTGTCTGCGTTAGATTCAATATCTGCGCATTGCTCTGGTGATGATTGCGCAAATAAGATATTAGAGCAAAACAAGCCAAATATTATTAAGTACTTATACATATTATAAATATACTACATATTAAAAAAATTTGGAGGAGGTATTAATTAATATAAATATCAAGATAAAATGATTAATATTAATAAAAATACATACCTAATTTAAATGAAATCAACTTTAATTGTTTACTCTTCTACTGATGGTCAAACAAAAAAAATCTGTTCTAGAATACAAGATTGTTTAGGTAATGATTTTTACTCAAATATTATGCCTGTTAAAGAAGTTACAGAGGATGATCTAAAAAAATTTGATAGGATTATAGTTGGTGCAAGTATTAGATACGGCAAGCACAAAAAAGAACTTTTCAACTTTATAGATTCAAATCTGGTTGAGCTTGAAAAAAAAGATAACGCTTTTTTTTCAGTAAATGTGGTAGCCAGAAAGGCAGAAAAAAACACTCCTGAAACCAACCCATATCTACAAAAATTTCTATTAAAAACTGCATGGGCTCCAAAGAATTTAGCAGTTTTTGCAGGCAAGATTGATTATCCAAAATATAATTTCATTGATAAGCAAATGATTAGATTCATTATGTGGATTACCAAAGGCCCAACGGATACTAAAAATACATATGAATTTACTGATTGGGATAAAGTTGACTCTTTTGCTAAAGAGATAATTACATAAAAAAGATATAATCCTTGATAAGATATATTAATTCTAAAAACCAATAAGATTATTTTGAACAACATAGAAAAATCTATAACCCTATTCAATCAAGCCAAGACTCTTATGCCAGGAGGAGTTAATTCTCCTGTGCGTGCTTTCAAAAACATTAATGGGAATCCTATTTTTTTTAAAAAGGCAGAAGGGCCATATCTTTATGATGCAGACGGAAATAGGTACGTGGATTATATTGGTTCTTGGGGTCCCATGATTTTAGGCCATTCACACCCTGATATTGTCAATGCAATTAAGAAACAGGCAGAACTAGGCACTAGCTATGGAGCACCAACCAGTTTAGAGTCTGATGTAGCTTCGCTCATAATTGAAAACGTTCCAAGTATAGAAAAAATAAGAATGGTGAATTCAGGAACCGAAGCTACGATGAGCGCTATTAGATTGGCAAGAGGGTTTACTAACAGAAATAAGATAATTAAATTTGATGGTTGCTATCATGGTCATGTTGACTCTCTTCTAATAAAAGCAGGATCTGGTGTTTCTACCTTTGGTTTGCCAGATTCACCAGGAATCCCAGAAGATCTTGCAAAACATACTATTATTTGTCCATATAATGATACCGAAGCTTTTATAGAAATTTTTAATTCTGTAAAAGATGATCTTGCTTCAGTGATCGTCGAGCCCATTGCTGGAAATATGGGCTTTGTTCCAGGAACAAAAAAATTTTTACAAACAATAAGAACATATACAGAATCAAATAATTCTTTATTGATATTTGATGAGGTTATGAGCGGTTTTAGAGTGTCTCTAGGTGGCGCTCAAGAAATCTATAACATCAAACCTGATTTAACTGCTTTAGGGAAGGTAATTGGTGGCGGTCTCCCAGTAGGAGCATTTGGCGGTAAAAAAGAAATTATGAATTATCTTGCGCCAGAAGGCCCTGTATATCAAGCTGGCACACTTTCTGGAAACCCACTAGCAATGGCTGCTGGAGCAACTTTACTTAATCTATTGATTGCTCAAAATCCATATAAAGTATTGGAAGAAAAAGCAAAGCTTATGCTTGATGAGATGAGAGAAATTATGACTTCTGCTGGAATTCCTTTCTCTACGAATCAAATTGGAGGTATGTTTGGCTTCTTTTTTTCTGAAAAGCTACCAAAAAATATTGATGATGTATCTAAAACGAATGATGAAGTATTCTCATCTTTTATTAATGCTTGTATAGGAAATGGAATATACTTCGCACCTTCAAAATATGAAGCCGGATTTATTTCTGCCACCCATGGAGATATGGAAATTGATAAAACCCTTGAAGTAATAAACAAAATAGTTAAAACCGGAGAAATTAACAAATGAAATATGACATTAGCGCGCTTGGAAATGCCCTTGTAGATACACAATATAAAGTTAGTCATGAATTTTTATCAAGTGTTGGGCTTGAAGCAGATTCAATGACTCTCGCATCTGCAGAAGAGCAAGCTCCGATTATAGAAAAGTTGATAAGCATGGGAGCAGAATCAGTTTCAGACTGTGGTGGATCTGCTACGAATTCATTGGTTGCGGCTGCAAACTATGGATCAAAGTGTCATCATGTTTGTCGTGTTGCAGACGATGAGGATGGCAGAAATTATCTTGAAAGCCTGCGATCTGCCGGAGTAGATCATATAGGTGTCAGTTCAGAAAATTCTGATATGCCTACCGGAAAATGTTTAATATTAGTTACGCCAGATGCTAAAAGGACTATGAGTAGCATGCTAGGCGTAAGTGCATTTTTAGGTTCTTCTGATATTGATTATGAAGTTGTTGAAAATTCTAAGATATTTTATATCGAAGGGTACATGGTAACTAGCGATGATAATTTTAATGCTGTTATATCTGTCTTAGAGCATCTTAAAGGTAAAGATACTATTAAAGCCCTATCCTTATCTGATGCTGGTATTGTTCATGGCTTTAAAGATAAATTTAAGCAAATTGAGTCTTATGGTATTGATATGATTTTTTGTAATGATGATGAGGCCATAGCCTTCTCTGATGCTAATGATGTTATGGAAGCTGTAGAGTTCTTCAAATCAAAAGCATATATGACTGCAATTACAAAAGGAGCAGAAGGAAGCGTTGTTGTGAAAGATGGCGCTGAAATATATGCAGATGCTGAGAAAATAACACCGGTAGATACTAATGGAGCTGGTGATATGTTTGCCGGATCATTTATGCATGCATATCTTCAAAACTATGATATACAGGCTTGTGCGGAATTTAGCAACTTTGCATCATCCAAAATTGTTGAAACTTTTGGACCAAGATTAAATGCAGATGGATACGCTGAAGTTGCAAATAAATTAAGAAAAAGCTAGCTTATTTAGCCGGTTTCTGATATTTTTTCCACCCTAAAATTCTTATTAACCCAAATTAATGGCAAAAACTAAATCAGCTACTACAAAAAAAACAGTTAAAAACACCACTACTAAAAAAACTGTAGCAAAAAAAGCTCCAGCAAAGAAGGTGGTAAAAAAAACTGTAGCAAAAAAAGCACCTCAAAAGATTGCCAATAATAAATCTAAAATTGCTCCATATAAATCAAAGAAGAATGAAAAATACATGAGCGCAGCTATGAAAAGACATTTTGTAGCAGTATTACTTTTATGGAAAGAGCACCTTATAGATGAGATGCAAAAAACCTTTGATCATCTTAAAACTAAAGGCGAGACATATGCAGATCCTGTTGACAGAGCTTCTCAAGAAGAGGAGTTTGCTTTTGAATTAAGAACTAGAGATAGAGAAAGAAAACTAATTAGCAAGATAGCCGTATCTTTAGAAAAAATTAAACAAGATGACTATGGCTGGTGTGATGCTTGTGGTGATGAAATAGGAATTAAGAGACTTGAAGCAAGACCCACAGCTACACATTGCATTCATTGTAAAACTCTTGATGAAATTAAAGAGAAGCAATTAAACGGTTAATGTTCTTTAACCCATGTGAAAAAATTTGATCGATAACACAAAAATAAGCAAATTTGCTATATCTGTTATAACAGAATTACAAAAAAATAATTTTCAAGCATATCTAGTTGGAGGTTGTGTTAGAGATGCTTTGTCTGGGATAGAGCCAAAAGACTTTGATATAGCAACAGATGCTACTCCGGAAGAGGTTCGAAAGATTTTCAAAGCTTCAAGAATTATTGGTAGGCGTTTTAAGCTTGTGCATGTGTTCAATAGATCTGAACTTCTTGAAGTTGCAACATTCAGATCTGGAAAGAATGGTGCTGAAGATGAATCAAGCTTAATTAAAGATGAAAGCGGTAAAATCCTTAGAGATAATGTTTGGGGAACCTTAGAGCAAGACTGCTACAGAAGAGACTTTACAGTAAATGCACTCTATTACTGCCCTATTACAAAAAAAATAGAAGATAGAAATAATGGATTAGGCCATATTCATAAAAAAATTATTGTCTCTATTGGAGACCCTCAATTAAGGTTCGAGGAAGACCCAGTAAGAAGTTTAAGAGCTATAAGGTTTAGTAATAAGCTTGGTTTTAAAATAGACAACCAAGTAAAAAATGCCATATATGATAAAGGTCATTTATTATCAAGCATATCAAATGCTAGGCTATTTGATGAATTTTGTAAGATATTCTTAGGGGGTATGGGAGAAAAGAACTTTAACAAATTATGCTCATTTAATTTAAACAAATACTTAGTTTTATCTAATCCAAATAAAAATGAGTTTTCACACAATGTTATGCTCCAAGCCCTTAGAAATACAGATGATAGAATAAAAAATGACCAATCTGTTACTCCTGGATTCTTATTGGCTGCTTTATTGTGGCCAACATTAATTTCTAGATGTACAAAAAATAATGAAATTAATATCAGAAAGTTCTTTAGATCTATGGATGGGGTTCTCAGAGAACAGCAAAAACTTACCGCTGTACCAAGAAAATTTAACAGTTATATAAAGGACATATGGGTTCTTCAGCTTAAACTTCATAGCAGAATAAA